>NZ_JAJSED010000001.1:1647500-2020221 GCF_023555385.1 Guyparkeria hydrothermalis | reverse complement strand
GCGAACGGCTGAGGAATGCCATCACCCGCTCACCCGGCTGCGGCTGGCAGCACTTCGCCGGGGTGACCTTGAGCCCGTCGATCGACTGATTCTCGATCACCAGGCTGCGCCCGCCCGGCGGTTCGGGAGGCAGTTCGCTTTCGGCAACGGCCGGACGCGGCGGGCGGGCCGAGCGGTCGGCATCCGCGCCCAGCTGGGCCCGGGCGGCCGCCTGCAGCGTCTCGGTGGCGATGCGATGATTGCCGACGGCAAGGAACAACTGCTCCTCGCTGTTCACCCCGAGGGCGGTCAGCAGCCGGCGACGCGCCTCGGCATCCATGGAAAAGCGCCGGTAAAGACGCTCGCAATGCAACCGGCCGCGCTCGCGCGCATCCTCCCGGTCGAACTGCGCGAACCAGTTGCGCACCTTCGCCCGTGAACTGGCCGAGCGCAAAAAGCCGCTCTTGGCATGTGCCCATTCGCGGCTGGGCGCCGGCTCCTTGTGTGTCAGCACCTCGACGACATCGCCGTTGACCACCTGGGTCTTGAGCGGCGCGATCTGGCCATTGACCTTCGCCCCGCGACAGCGGTGACCCAGATGGGTGTGGATGCGATAGGCGAAGTCGAGCACCGTGGCCTCGGCCGGCAGCTCGACCAGCTCGCCACCGGGGGTAAAGGCGTAGACCATCGGCGCGGCCAGCGGGCGGATCTCGCCGCGCGACAGGCCTTGACGCAACGACTCGACCTGCATGTCGAAGGGATTCTCGCCCCCGCCGCCGCCCTTGTAGCGCCAATGGGCGGCCACGCCATACTCGGCGAAGGCGTGCATGCGCTCGGTGCGGATCTGGATCTCCACCACCTTGCCTTCGTCGGCCTCGACGGCGGTGTGTAGCGACTGATAGCCGTTGGGCTTGGGACGGGCGATGTAGTCGTCGTACTCGCTCGGGATGGGCCGGAACAACTCGTGAACCACGGAAAGCGCGGCGTAGCAGTCGGTGACCGAGTCGACCTGCACCCGCAGGGCGCGCACGTCGAACAGCCCCTCGAAGGAGAGCTGCTTGCGACGCATCTTCCCCCAGATGCTGTAGATGTGCTTGGGGCGCCCGTAGACCTCGGCGCGGATGCCGGCCTGCATCAACGCGTGCTGCAGCTTGCCTTCGATGTGGCTCAGGTACGCCTCGCGGCTGGCACGACGCTCATCGAGCAACCGGGCGATCTCGACGTAGGTGGTCGGCTCGAGGTGACGGAATGCCAGGTCCTCCAGCTCCCACTTGACCTGCCCCAGGCCGAGGCGATGTGCGATGGGCGCGTGGACCGCCAGCGTCATGCCGGCATACTGCCGACGCACGGCTTCGTCCGGTTCGTCGACCAGCGCACGCATGCCTTCCAGCCGGTAGGCCAGATCGATCAGGACCGCACGTGCGTCGCGCGCGCCGGCCAGCAGCAGCCGACGCCAGTACTCGCGCTGCCGCTCCGAGCGAGGGGCGGGATAATCCGCCTCCCAGCCCCGCATCCGCTCGATCGCAGCAAGCAGATGCTGTACGTCGGCCCGGCTGTCACGTTCGAACACGGCATGGTCGAACGGAGGCTCGGCATCGTCCGCCAGACCCGGGTCGGCCAGTAACGCCGCCACTAGGGTGGGCAGATCGGCGTGGATGTCCGCCAGCGCCACCGCGACACGCGGGCCGGCGGCGATTCCGTCGGAGTCCGAGGCGGCATGACACAGACGATCGAGCGCCCGGGCGGCAGCTGGCGTGACCGGCTCACCCAGATCGGCCAAATCGGCCAGCGCCTGCTGCAGACGCTGGCAGAGATGATCGGCACTGATGTCGAATGGATGCTGCATGCTCGATATGTTCCGCCTGCGCGATGCTCGAAAGCGGGCGCAAGGCTCCGGTTGGGTTGCCGCGACCGCCGTGGCAGTATCATGGGCGACTGACGCGATCACCGCGCGCCCCGGAGCGCCCAGATTACCATCCGGCCGTTCGGCCGGGCAGGCACAGAGAGACCAGCATGACGCAACGGCCCGACCTTCATGGAGAACATCACCGGCTGAACCGCTACCGCAGCCTACGGGCGAGCCTGCTGGGCGCCATCGCGGGGCTGGTCGCGGTCGCCAGCCTGATCGCCGGCCTGGTGGCAGCCGGCTCCCCGCGGGCCGACATCCTGCTCGCCGCGAGCATTGCCCTGGTCGCAGGTGCGCTCGCCTTGGCGGCAGGCCAGCACGTCGCGCTTCGGCTACGCCAGGATACCGAGCAGGCCGACCTGACGATGGAGGCGCGTGAGCTCGAGATCAACTTCGAGCACGAGCTTCGCGAGCTGCGCGATATCTACGTCCATCGCGGCTGCGACCCCGAGACGGCCGAGCGCGTCGCCCGCCAGATGATGGCCCACGATGCGCTGGGCGCCCATGCCCGCGAAGAGATGGGGCTCTACCGGATCACGACCACCCGGCCGTTCCTCGCCGCCATCCCGCTGGCGGTGGCCTTCGCGATCGGCGCTGCCACACCGCTGGCCGCCACGCTGCTGGCACCCGCGTCGAGCATGTCGCTGGTGACCGTGCCGGTCACGCTGGCGGTCCTGGCGACCCTCGGCGCGCTCAGTGCCCGGACCGGCGGCGCCTCGTTGTTCCTCGGCGGTTTCCGCACCGCTTTCTGGGGTGCGGCGACCATGGCCGCGACCGCACTGGTTGGCCAGTTGATCGCGACCGTCGCCTGACCCGCCGGTGACGGACACGCCGCGCCCGACCGCGGTCCTGATCCACGGGCTGTGGATGGGGCCCTGGGCCCTGCGTCCGCTGGCAAACCGCCTGAACGACGCCGGTCTGGCGACCGCCCGGTTCGGTTATTCAACCCGTGCCACCCCGGCGGCAAGCGCCGACCGGCTGGCCGACTGGCTCACCGGACAAGCACACATGCCTCGCCACCTGGTGGCCCACAGCCTTGGCGGGATCGTCCTGGCCCATCTGTTCGACCGCCACCCGGCCCTGCTTCTTCCCGACACGCATGTCGTGCTGCTTGGCAGCCCCCTGGCCGGCAGCGCGGTGGCCCGACGGCTGGCCAGTTGGAGCTTGGCGCGACGGCTGCTCGCGGGCAGCCTGATCGACGGTCTCGACGGGAGGGCTCCGGCCTGGCAGGCGGCCAACACCCTGATGCTGGCCGGCACCCGCCCGATCGGACCGGGGCGACTGGTCCCGGGGGCGCTGGTCGGGCCGAACGACGGCACGGTCGCGGTCGACGAGACCCGCGTGCCCGGCCTGGCCGCGCATCGCTGCCTGCCCGCCAATCATTTCGGCCTGCTGCTCTCGCGTCCGGTCGCCGAGGCAGCGGCCGCCTTCCTTCTCGACCGCTGATCCTCGTGCAACGAAAAAGGCCGACCCGTCGGGGTCGGCCCTTTGGCGCCTGCCGGCCCGTCGCGGCCGGGACGCGTCACTCGCCGGTGTCGGGCGAGTGATAGGCGAGAATGTAGTTCGGCTCACCCATGCGCTCGATCAGCTCCAGCTGGCGCTTGAGCCAGTCGGCGTGCCCTTCCTCGTCCATGAGGATCTCCTCGAAGATGTGGACCGTGCCGACATCTCCCTCGTCGCGTGCCTGCATGGCGGCCTTGCCGTAGAAGTCGATCGAGGCGAGCTCTTCCTTCAGATCGGCTTTGAACATGTCGCTCAGCGAGTTGGAACGCTTAGCCGGCTTGGCCTCGGTGACCTCCGGGTCACCATCGAGGAACAGGATACGGTCGATGAACTGGCTGGCGTGGCCCAGCTCCTCCTGCACCTCGCCCTGCATTTTCTTCGACAGGCGATCCAGCCCCCAGTCCTCGAGCACGTGCGCATGCAGCATGTACTGATGGGTAGCGGTGAGCTCCATCGACAATGCCTGCTGCAGATTCTTGAGGGTCTTGTCGTTCTTCTTCGCCTTGGCTGCACTCATGGATGGAAGTCCTCTGTCGACAATGTGAATGAAATCGCTTTCCGACGGGTCGCCGGTGCCTGCGCAAGACTTTAGACGTCGAGAGCCGATTTGACAGCAGCAGGCGCATCGCGACGATGCAATGGATCCTGGCCGTAGAACGTGGCCAGGTGCCGATAGAGACCCGCATCGAAATGCACGAGTTCCTCGGGTAGACGAAAGAAATACTCGCTGAGCACGGCGAAGAACTCCGCCGGATTGGTGGCCGCATAGGGATCGATCGGCGGCTCCCGGTCGGCATCGAGAGCGTCGTTGAGCCGCTCGAATGCCGACTGGAAATCCGCGGTCCAGCGACGGCGATCCTGCCCCTTGCCCAGCGGCGGGAAGCCGTTTTCCGCACCGTTGGCCCCGTCGATGAAATGCGCGATTTCATGCACCACCACGCTGGTGGCGACCTCGGGGTCGAGCCCGGCCTCGATGTCCGCCCAGGACAGCACCAAGGTACCGTGCGACCAGGCCTCGCCGGCCCGCAGATCGCGCACCTCGTGCACCACCCCGGCCTCGTCCATTTCCTCGTGATCCACCTCGAAGGCATCCGGATAGATGACCACCGAGCGGATCGCCTCGAGCCAATCGAGACCGAGCGCGAGCACCGGCAGCACTGCCAGCGCGGCGATGCGCAGTTGTGCCGCGTCGGTCAACTCCATGCCACCGGCGGCATAGAACGGCCGGCCGGCGAGAAAGCGACCGGCAAGCTGTCGCAGGCGCTCGACCTCGTCAGCGGTCAGATCGACCAGCTCGGGCTGCTCGCGACAGAGTGCCGACCAGGCATCACGCGGAATATCGACGGATGGAGACGGACGCCGGCCGAACAACCGGCGCAGGGCCTGCCAGAGCATCAGCGGTGACTCGCGCGGCGGCTCATGCCCCGTCGGCCCGTTCGCCTTCGGCGGCCAGGTTCATCAGGCCGCGGGTTTCCGGCAGGTAGTGGACCAGCCCCTCGAGCACGCCCGCCGCGTAGTTGCCGTTCATGCCGAACAACCCGCCCTGCGCGAGGTAGAGCGTGTCTTCCAGCGCCCCGGCACGCACCAGGTCGCGGGCGCGTTCCTTGACCTCGGGCTCGGCGTTGGCGACGAGCACGCCGTTGATGTGGCTACCGAGGGCATGAAGATCGTTGCCGGAGTCGCCGGCGAACAGCGCGCGCCGTTCGTCGAAGGACAGCCGCTGGATGAGGAATTCGATCGCGTGCAGCTTGCTGGCACCCGACGGCAGCACGTCGAGCAGCAGCATATCGGCGGCCTCGTCGACCGACCACACCAGCCGCGCATCCATGCCGTTTTGCCACAGCCGGCCGTGCAACTCGGCATCGAGCACGCCCTGGTTCACGTCCCGGTTGACGTAATAGCTCGCCTTGAACGCGCCCTGCTTGGACGGCTCCTGCGAGCGGATCGCGGTGATGTCGTCGAAGATGTCGCTGATGTCGTCGTGGGTCAGGCCGTTCCAGTACGGGGCAATCTCGTCGGTCCACGCCGGCCAGTGGATCCAGTCGCCGTTGCCGGAGCCCGTCTGCGATCGCGGCGCGTAGATGGTGGTACCCACGTCGCCGATGATGTAGTCCGGCTGCGGCAGCGACCATTCGTCGATGCCATCGAGCACCAGCTGCAGATCGCGCCCCGAGACGAAGACGAGCTCGACTGCCGGGTGGGCGCAGAAGCGGGCCAGGCGGGGCCGGGCATCCGGGGATTCCTCCTGACGGCCGTTGGGAATCAGGGTGCGATCCAGGTCGCAGCACAACAAGACGGGGGCCATCTCGCTCACCGCGCGCCCTCCCGGTCGCCGGGCAGGGCACATGCGTCGAAGAAGTCGTAGTAGTCGATCGCCTCCAACACGCCTGCCGGCCCGTGTTTGCGGGTAAAGATCACCCGATCGAGGTCAGTCAGACCCGGCAGCTCTTTCTTGCCGTCGGCGGTGACCACCGCACCCAACGGATTGCCCCGCAACATGTCCTCGTCGGTTGCACATCCGCCGACCACCAGCAGCCGATCGAGCGGGATGCCCCACTGGCTGGCGAAATAGCGCAGCGCGAACCCCTTGGAGGCCCGCACCGGCATGGCGAGTACCTCGTTGCGCGACAGCGACACAAGGTGCGCGTGGATGTCGAGCCCATGCAATTCGTTCTCCAGGGCTTCGATTCCCGGGAAGGCGTCGGCGTCCTCGATGAACGCGTGCACGGCATGCACGCCCTGCACTGCCCGCGATCGCAGTGCCAGCCCCGGCGTCTGGGTGAGCAGGTTGTAGACACGATCCGGCTGCCAGGCGTAGCCGATGTGCCGACTCCATCCCTCGTCCCGCGACAGCCGCGGGCCGTAGTGGATCTGGGTGCCGCCGCGGGTGATCAGCACATCCGGTGTCGGCACGCCCATTTCCTTGAGCTGAGCGAGCACCTCATGCCGGGGACAGTCGGAAACGACACCGAAACCAACCCAGCGACGACGCTGGCGCAGTGTCTCCACCAACCGGGCCCGGGTCGCCGCATCGGTCGAATCGCCGAGAGTGGCCAGCTCGACCACGATCGCCCGATCCACCTGGGTGAGCACGTGATCCGGCAGGGTGGGACGCTCGGGGTGCCGTTCACCCGTGGCGATACCGGCGATGCGCTCGAGATAGCTCTCGACGTGCGCATCCCAGGAGTAGTGCTCGCGAACGCGACGGACACCGTTGTCCGAATAACGTCGCCAGCGATCACGGTCGTCGAGCAACGCGTGAATCTTCTGCCCCATCGACTCCGCGTCGAGCGGATCGATCAGCTCGCCGTTTTCACAGGCACCGATGATGTCGCGGGGACCACCGTCCTCCGTGGCCAGGATCGGCGCGCCGGTGGCGGCCGCCTCGATCAGCGTCAGGCCAAACGGCTCGGTCAGCGCCGGGTTGATGAACACGCCACCGCTACGGGTGACCAGCCGGTAAAGGTCGGGCACGTCGTCGGAGACGTGGTGCCTGGGATAGGCGGCCACACCATAGAGGTCGTAGTAGTCGATCAGGAGCAGCAGGTCGGTGAGCACCTTGCGCGGCCCGGCATCCATGTCGCGGATGTCGTCGCGATTGCCGGCGATGATCACGAGGTTCGCCTGCTCGCGCAGTTGCGGGTGGCCTCCAAAGGCCTCGATCAAGGTGGCGATGTTCTTGCGCTCGTCGGGACGCGACAGGGCAAGCACCAGCGGGCGTTCGGGCTCTTTCAGGAAGCGCTTGAGCTCGGCGCGCATCGGTGGATCGAACGTCGCCGGCGGCGGGTTGAACCGCTCGAGGTTCACCCCCGGCGGGATTACCGTCATCTTGTCCTCGTCGGCCCAGTCGTAGAGACCGTACTGCTCCTCGATCTCCTGGCCGGTGCTTACCACCACCATGTCGGCGGCGAGCAGGACCTCCTCCTCGGCACGCACGCGCGTGGACATCGCGTAGGTGTTCTCGATGGTCGCGCTGCTCTCGCCGCGGGCGAGCAGCCGGCGCCGCTTGACCCGGCCGAGCGAGTGGCCGGTGTGCACCAGCGGCACACCGAGATTGCTGGCCAGGCGCACGCCGACGTAGCCCGCATCGGCGTAATGGCTGTGCACCAGCGTGGGCGTGCGCCCCACCGAGTCGATGTGGGCAAGTGCGCCGTCGACGAAGCAGTTGAGGTAGTCCCAGAGACGTTCCTTGGGCAGGTACTCGTCCGGACCGGCATCGATGCGGATGATGTGGGCGTTGTCGCCCAGCTCCTCTTCCGGCTGGGCGTAGTCGTCGTCGATGCGCGGATCGATCACCCGCCGAGTGAACAGGTCAACGCGCTCGACCTCCGGCCGCCGGGCCAGCGCCCGGGCCAGCTCGACCACATACAGGGTCTGCCCGCCGGTATCGGCATCCCGCCCCAGCTCGAGGTTCTCGCCACGGATCAACCCGTGAACGCTGACCAGGCAGATATAGAGTCCGTTTTTCCCTGCCGTGCTTGCCATTGCGTCAATCATCTCCCTGATCGTCGATATCCGGTTCATCGCCTCCGTTGCGCGACGCGTTGCCGTCGTCCTCCATCAACGCGAGTTCGGCGAGCCGACCGGGGTTCTCGAGGAAATGACGAGCCAGCAGCATGCCGGTCGCGCTCCACACCTGGTGAAGATTCGCTCGCCGGCCGATCAGCCGCCCGTGACGACCATCGTAGTATTCCGGCCAGTTGTCCTCCATCACCCGACGTTCGGCGACCCGGAAGGCCCGTTCGCCCAGGTCCTGGCGCCCGGAGACGATCGAGGCGGCCACCAATGGCCAGATCAGCACCGGCCAGTTGCCGCCGTTGTGATAGGACCAGGGCACGTTCTTGGGATCCGAGCCGGTCATCAGCCGCCATTCGGCGCCGCGGACCGGCGGGTAGACCAGCTTGGCCGGCATCTGCCCGATCAGGTCATCCCAGCGCTCACCCAGGGTGTGCATCAGCAGGCTGCCCTGCTCGGGCGTGGCCAGCCCCGCCAGCGTGGCGAGGTAGTTCCCCTGCGAGAAGAAACGGAAATCGATCCGGCCCGGGCCGAGGTTGCCGACGAAATAGCCACCGTCGTCGGGCAGCCAGTCGGGCACCCACTCGGGGATCGACTCGGGATAGATATTGAAGACGTTGTCGACGTCGTGACCGAACTTCTCGGTCGAGAAGCGGTGCACCTCGTTGAGCACGTCGAGATCCAGCCAGTAGTAGCGACGCACGTATTTGCGCAGCACCTGCCGGCGACGGGCCGCCAGGTCGATCAGCCAGTGGCTGCCCTCGTCGATGGTCAGCAGGTCGGCGGCGCGCAACGTCATGTCGAACAGCGCCTGGATCTCCAGCGGGTGACCGTTGACACCCATGCGCCGGTCGATCATGAACGAGCCGTCGGGCACCAGCAGCGTCGGGAACACCTCGAAGCGGCTCTGCAGGCACAGGCTGAGGATCATGCGCAGCCCGCGCTGCACCTCGGGTGTGTGAGCGAAGGCGGTATCGCCGGTATAGCGCACGTAGGCGCGCAGCAGCACCGTCCACCACATCATCGAATCGACCGGCGCGACCCGGCCGATGGCGCGATCGCCGAAATCGGCGGAGAGCTGTTCGCTGCCGTCGTCGAGGGTGATCACGCGGAAGGAGGCCGGCAGCACGCCCGGCGCGATCTGCTGACCTTCGAGCTCTTCCTGCTGACCCCGCATTCTGAGGATCATCGCGAGGAATTCCCGCACCACATCCGAGCGCCCCTCGAGCAGCATCAGGAAGGCGGCCGACACGAAATCGCGAACGAAGCAGTCGCGGTAGTTGTCGGCAGGCGCACGCGGGTCGAGGCTTGCCATGGTGCCGACCGGCTGACCCTGATAGCGGATCACCGCGTCGTCGAGCAGCCGGTAGGCATCGGCCAGCACCGCCGATTCGTCGGCGAAACGGGGTGAGGCGAAGCAATGGTGCGAGGCGTGCAGCGGCTCGGTGGCACGACTCGTTGGCGGACGCTCGTTCATCCGGGGTCCTTTGGTGCAATCGCGATGAGATGTCCGCGGGCGCGGCACGAGCGCCCCGACGTCATTTCAAAAGTTAGCACAGGCTGATGCACGACGTCGCGCGCGGAACGTGTCAGTCGTGGATGTGGAGATCGCCGGGACGGTCCACGTCGGTCACCACGCCCGGGTGAACACAGCGCAACGACTTGCCCTCGCGGGCCGGAAACCCGCGGGCGGCGAGGTGGCTGATCCAGGCGGCCGGGCAGGCGACCGGGTGCCCCGGGCGGTCGTCGTGGACGGGACGCACCGGCCGACCGGCAACGCGCATCGCGCGGATCAGCCGCAGGGCGTCGACCGAGCGGACATCGGGCATGTCGCCAAGAAAAATCAGGGCGCCCTCCACCGTCCGGTCCCGCTCGAGCCGGGCCAGCGCGCAGCGGCGGCTGGCCGCCAACCCCTCGCCGGCCTCGGGGCAGACCACCACCTCGGCGGGCAGCCGGCCGAGCAAGGCATCCAGACGGGCATCGGGTGCGTCGACCACCACCAGCACCCGGTCGCAGACCGCCCGGGCGATCGTCAGTGCATGGGCGAGCAACGGCTCGCCGCGGCAGGTCGCCCAGCGCTTGTCCGCGCCGAATCGCTGGGCCCGCCCCGCGGCAAGCACCACGCCGACAATGCCCGACTGGACCGGGGATCGGCGCTCAGTCGGCATCCAGCGCGGCACGGGCAACCGGGGCGAGTGGCGCCCCCTTGCCGGGACGACGTGCGAGGCTGCGCGCCGCCACCAGTTCGGCGGCAATCGAGACGGCAATCTCCGCCGGCGTGTGCGAACCGATGTCCAGCCCGGCCGGCGCACGCAGCCGCGAGGTATCGACACCCAGCGAGGCCAGACGGTCGCGGCGCGCGCGGCTGGTACCGACGCCCCCCATCACGGCGACGTGAAAGGCCGGCGACTCAAGCGCGTCGATCAGCGCCAGGTCATCCAGGCGCGGATCGTGCGCGACCGCGACCACCGCCGTGCGCTCGTCGAGCCCCAGCCGGGCGAACAGCCGTTCGGGCGCCTCCTGCGACAGCATTGTGCCAGCGGGCACCGGCTGCGCGCTGGCGCGCGGGTCGCAGACGATCACCTCGAACCCCAGTGCCAGTGCCTGCGGCCCGAGCTGATCGGCCACCGGTCCACTGCCGACAATCACCAGCCGCCACGCCGGCCCGAAGGGCACCGCCAACTTCCGCTCATCACGGGTGGGCGATTCGGGCAGCAGGCTCGCCGCCGGCCGCCAGCCGACCACGCCGCTGGACAGATCGACCTCGCGCCAGACCGCCTGCCGACGCGAAATCGCCGCCAGGGCCGGCTCGATGTCTTCCGGACCGCGCAGCCACTCGACCAGTACCGACAGGGTGCCGCCGCAGGGCAGACCGTGATGGTCACTCCCATCGTAGGAACGGATAACCGGCGCCCGGGACTGACCCCGGCGAGCGCGCTGCGCGAGCCAGTCGAGCAGGTCCTCCTCGATGCAGCCACCCGAGATCGAGCCCTGCATCCGCGGACGGGGGGCCGGCGGATCGACGACCACCCAGATCGATCCGGGTCGACGCGGCGCCGAGCCGTAGGTCGACAGCACGGTGACCAGTGCCACCTCGCGACCTGCCGCCAGCCCGTCGACGGCCAGCCGCAGGGCTGCCTCGCGGTCCGACGACGGCAGCGCGGCGGTCATGCCTTGCCGTCCAGCTCGATCGGCAGGGCGCGGACCGGCTTGCCCGTGAGACTCGCCAGGGCATTGGCTACTGCCGGAGCGATGGGCGGCACACCCGGCTCACCGACGCCGCCCGGCTCGTGACCGGAGGCCACGATCGACACCTCCACGGCCGGCATCTGATCCATGCGCAGCGCCTGGTAGTCATTGAAGTTCTGCTGCTGGACCCGGCCGTTCTTGATCGAGATCTTGCCGAACAAGGCGGCGGTCAGACCATAGGTGATGCCCGAGTGCATCTGACGCTCGACGCCCGCCGGGTTGACCGCAATGCCGCAATCGATCGCGCACCAGACGCGGTGCACTCGCGGCATGCCGTCCTCGATCGACACCTCGGCCACCTCGGCACAGTAGCTGCCGAAGGACTTGGCCACCGCGACGCCGCGGGCGCGCCCCTCGGGGACCTTGCCGCCCCAGTCGGCCATCTCGGCAACCCGATCGAGCACGCCGCGCTCGCGCGAATCCTTCTTCAAGAGCCGACGGCGATACTCGACCGGATCGGACCCGGCCTTGTGCGCCAGTTCGTCGAGGAACGACTCCACCACGTAGGCGTTCTGCGAATGCCCCACCGAACGCCAGAAACCGACCGGGATGCCCGGATCGACCTTGGCGTAGGTCACGGCGATGTTCTCGATCTGGTAGGGGTGATCCGCCGCCCCTTCGACCGCGGCCGGATCGATGCCCTCCTTGACCATGCCCGGCGCGACCCGTGACCAGATCGACGGACCGGCAATGCGATGCACCCAGGCAACCGGCAGGCCGTCGTCACCGAGCGTCGCGGCGAGTTCGTTGTAGGCCGCCGGGCGATAGAAGTCATGCTGGATGTCGTCGGGCCGAGACCAGACCACCTGCACGGGCCGCCCGGCCTGCTTCGACAATTCGACCGCCTCGCGGACGAAGTCGGTCTCGAAGCGCCGTCCGAAACCGCCGCCGAGGAATGTGGTGTGCACCGTCACCTTGTCCTTGTCCACGCCGGCCACCTCGGCCGCGACCTTCTGGACCGACCCCTGCGCCTGGGTCGGCACCCAGACCGTGACACCGCCCTCGTGCACCGAGGCGGTCGCGTTCATCGGCTCCATGGTGGTGTGGGCCAGGTACGGCACCCGATAGGTGGCCTCGATCGTATTCTCGCCGTCGACCAGGGCCTCGGCACCGCGCCCCTCGCTGCGGGCCGGCTTGCCAGCGCCGACGCCCTCTCGGAACTGCGTGTCGATCGCCTCGTCATCGAGATCCGCCAGTTCGCCCTCGTTCCATTCGATCGAGAGCATGCCGCGGGCCTGGTCGGCGCTCCACCAGTCGCGGGCGAGCACGGCCACGCCGCTTTCCATCTCGATCACGCCGACCACGTTGGCCGCCTTCTTGGCCTTCGACGCATCGACTGACTTCAGCGTGCCGCCGAACACCGGACAGCGAGCGATGCTCGCCTTGAGCAACTGGTCCGGCCGGGCGTCGATACCGAAGCCGGCCTGACCGGTGACCTTTTGCGGCGAGTCCAGCCGCTTGGTCGGCTGGCCGATCAGACGGAACTGCTCCGGCGACTTGGTGAAGACCTCCTCGGGCGGCTCAAGCCCGGCGGCATCCGCGACCAGGTCTCGGTACTCGGCCTGCCGACCGGTGGCGGTGTGCACCACCACACCCGGCTCGGTGCGCAGTTGGTCCATCGGCACGCCCCAGCGATTGGCCGCGGCCTGGACCAGCAGTTCGCGGGCGCTCGCGCCGACCTCGCGCAGCTGGTTGTAGAAGCCGCGCACGGTGGCACTGCCGCCGGTGACCTGGCTGCCGAGCACGGGGTTGGCGTAGACCGGGTCGGCCGGTGCGAAGCGGGTATCGAAGTCCGCCCAGGGGAGATCGAGCTCCTCGGCGATCATCATCGGGATGACCGTCATGGCGCCCTGGCCCATCTCCGAACCGGAAACGGTCACGATATTGCGGCCGTCGGGGTGCATCTCGATCCAGGCATTGGGCTCCAGCACGTCGGCGCCGTCATCCGGCGTGCCGCCGGCGGTCGCCGCACGGGCGGATTCGGGTGCGCCGAGGCGAAAACCGATCAACAGACCGCCGCCGACCGCGGCGGAGACTTTCAGAAACTGTCTGCGCGTGGTCATGCCGACACCTCCTCGCCGTCACGGCCGGTCATCTTTGCCGCCGCGGCATGCTTGATGGCCGCGCGGATCTGGTTGTAGGTGCCACAGCGGCAGATATTGCCCTGCATGGCGCGGTCGATGTCCGCATCGGAGGGATCGGGGTTGTCGGCCAGTAGCGCGGCGGCCTGCATGATCTGGCCGGACTGGCAGTAGCCGCACTGCGGCGCGTCCTCGGCCACCCAGGCCAGCTGTACGGGGTGGTCACCGGCCGAGGAGAGGCCCTCGATGGTGGTGATGTCCTTGCCGTCGACCGACGAGACCGGCGTGACGCAGGAGCGCGTGGCTTCGCCGTCGACGTGCACGGTGCAGGCGCCGCACAGCCCGGCACCACAGCCGAATTTGGTGCCGGTCAGGCCGACGTAGTCGCGGATGGCCCAGAGCAGGGGCATGTCGTCGGCGACCTCGAGAGTCACCGGTCGACCATTGAGGGTGAGTGTTGCCACGGCAGACCTCCTTATTCGGATGCACAGTCGGAAATCGCCCCGGAGCGGGGCGATCGGAACGTGCAAAGGAGCCTAGACGCTGCTGACGCGGCCGCAATATGTTTTGCAGGACACAGCGGGCCGGCGAGAGGCCGGCAGGGAATCAGGCGCGGTCGGTGATCAGGCCGTCGACGATATGAAGGGTGCGGTCCATGCGCGCGGCGAGCCCGAGGTCGTGAGTGACCAGCACGATGGCACTGCCCATGGCGCGATTGAGCTCGAGCATCGCCTCGACGGCGGCCTCCGAACTCTGCGTGTCGAGGTTGCCGGTCGGCTCGTCGGCCAGCACCACGTCAGGCCGGGCGACCAGTGCCCGGGCAATCGCGACCCGCTGGCGCTCGCCGCCGGAAAGTTCGCCGGGGCGGTGTTCGAGCCGGTGGCCCAGCCCCACGCGCTCAAGCAGGGTGCGGGCTTCTGCCTCGGCCTGCGAGCGCACCTGTCGGCGGATGATCAGCGGCATGGCGACATTGGTCAGCGCCGAGAATTCGGGCAGCAGGTGATGCGCCTGATAGACGAAGCCCAAGTGACGATTGCGCAACAGCCCCCGGCGACGCTCGCCCAGGGCCGAGAAACGCTGCCCGGCCAGCCAGACCTCGCCGTCGCTGGGCTGGTCCAGCCCCGCCAGCAGGGAGAGCAGACTCGACTTGCCGGCCCCGGATGCGCCGACGATCGCAACACGCTCGCCGGCACGGATGGTCAGGTCGATCCCCCGCAGCACCTCGACGTTGAGATTGCCCTCGCGGAAGGTGCGGGTCAGTTCGCGCGCTTCGAGTACGGGACGATCGGTCGGCGACATGTCATTCATAACGCAGGGCCTGGGCCGGTTGAACACGGGAGGCACGCCACGCCGGGTAGAGCGTGGCCAGGAAGGACAGGGCGAAGGCCATCAGGCCGATCAGGCCGACATCATTCCACTCGAGCCGCGACGGCACCTCGCTGATGTAGTACACGTCGGCGGGCATGAACTGGATCCCGACCGCGTTCTCGATCCACGGCACGATCACGTCGATGTTCTCCGCGATCAGCACACCGACACCGACGCCGACCAGCGTGCCGATCAGGCCGATCACCACCCCGGTGATGATGAAGATCATCATGATCGACGCGGGACTCGCGCCCAGCGTGCGCAGGATGGCGATGTCGCCCTGCTTGTCGGTGACCAGCATGACCAGCGTCGAGACGATGTTGAAGGCGGCCACCGCCACGATCAGCGACAGGATGATGAACATCACGGTGCGTTCGATCTGGATCGCCCGGAAGAAATTCGAATTCGAGCGGGTCCAGTCCTGGGCCACGTAGGGCGCACCGAGACGATGGTTGAGATCGCGCGCCACGGCCGGGGCGGAGAAGATGTCGTCGAGCTTGAGCCGCACCCCGGAAACCGACTCGCCGCTGCGGAACAACGCCTGGGCATCGGCGAGGTGGATCATCGCCGTGCCGCGATCGTACTCGTACATGCCGACCTCGAAGAGGCCGGCCACGGTGAAGCGCCGCTGGCGCAGCATGCCGCCGACCGGGGTCACGGCGACATCCGCGCTGATCAGCATCAGCTTGTCACCCACGCCCACGCCCAGCGAACGCGCCAGAGCCGAGCCAAGCACGATGCCGAACTCGCCCGGCGCCAGGTCCTCCAGCGCGCCCTGCTTCATGTGGGAGCCGATGTCGGTGACCGGCTTCTCGAGCTCCGGGCGAATGCCGCGGATGATCGCGCCCGAGACGGCCGAGCCGGCCGAGAGCATCCCCTCGGACTGGATGTACGGCGCGGCGGCCTGCACGGCGGGATTCCGGTCGACTCGGTCGACCACCGACGGCCAGTCGGACAGCGAGCCGCCCTGCTGACTGACGGTCACGTGAGCGGTCATGCCGAGGATGCGCTCGCGCAGCTCGTCCTGAAAGCCGTTCATCACCGAGATCACCACGATCAGGGCGGTCACGCCGAGCGTGATGCCGATGATCGACGTTGCCGATATGAAGGACACGAAACGGTTGCGCCGCTTCGCCCGGGTGTACCGCAACCCGATCATCCATTCGAATGTCCGCCTCATCCGGCCCTCTCGTGTTGTCTCGATGCGTGAATCAACGCAGTCTAGCCGCAACCGCGCGCACTGTCCCGTCGCCGCCCGACGCTGGTCGACGAGCTTGCAGCATGGCGCGGCGTGACGCAGACTAGCGGAAATCCCCGTCATGGCGAGCCGATCCGGCTCTCACGGCGGGAGGCAACGCCCGGAATGTCGCGGCCCGACAACACCGACCGCCAGACCGACGATCCGGGCAACCGTCAGGGAACGAGCCATCCGACCAAGGATCCAGGAGCTAGCCATGAAACCGTTGACTCACCTGAACCGACTGCTGGCGACCGTCGCCATCGTGTTTGCCGCGACCGCCGCCACCTCGGTCGTGCAGGCCCAGACAGAAGACAGCGCAACCCACCAGTCAGTTCACGGCCTCACCCAGAACCAGGTCATCGCCCGCTTCGGCGAGCCGGTAAAACGATTCGCGGCCGTGCCCGCTCAGGGCGAGCATCCGACCCCGCCGATCATTCGCTGGGATTACGCCGACTTCAGCATCTACTTCGAGAAGACGATCGCCCTGCATCGCGTCGAACACGGGAAATTCCCTCCGCAGTGACTACACTCGCTTCGGCGAATCCATTGTCCTGATACAACTCGGAGGTAGTGACCGATGAAAGCGAACATGGGAGTGATCGACAGGTGGCTGCGCATCGTGGTCGGCGTGGCGCTCATCGCGCTGGCACTGTTTGGCGTGATCGGCTGGTGGGGCTACATCGGCATCATCCCGCTGGCCACCGCGGTAATCAATTTCTGCCCGGTCTACCGACTGATCGGCATCGACACCATCGGTGCCGGCAAGGGCCAGTCGGGCGGCTCGTCGGGTGACGGCCCCGCCTGACGCCATCCCTTCCGAAACCGCCGCCCCGGCCCGACGGGGAACCCAAGGCGGTTTCGGCGGACCAACCTGAAGCACATTGCGCCCCGCCCCGGCTCCGCCGGGCGAGTCGGGGCGCCGTTGTGCCCGCCCATCACCTGCCGCCACGTTGAACGTCACCCGCCAATGTCGCCTCCCGTCTTCCACCATCGGTCGATTCTTGCCTTGTTGGTGACACTGCTGTGCGCCCCGGCCGCGCCAGCCAGCCCGCCGAACGAGGCCGAACTTCCCGCTCAGATCGACGAGGCCTCGGGGCTGGCCTATTCGACCCAGCATCCCACCCTTCTCTGGACGCACAACGACAACATCAACGATCCGGGGTCCATGCGCCGGGTGACACCCTTCCTGTACGGCATCTCCCCGGACGGACAACCTCGGGTCCGGGTGGAGCTGACCGGGCTGACCCAGCGCGACTGGGAAGCGATCGAGAGCACCCGCCTCGACGGGGTCGACACCCTGGTGGTGGCCGACAGCGGCGACAACCTTGGCAGTTGGCCGGACTACGCACTCTGGTTCATCCCCGAACCGGAAACCCTGCCCGCCTCGGGCAGGGTCAGCACCTCACCCACCGCACTGCTGCGCTACCGTTACCCCGACGGGCCGGCGGACACCGAGGCGATGGCCATCGATACCGCCAGCGGCGAGGTGCTGCTGCTGAGCAAGCGGGAGGACCCGCCGCGGCTGTTTTCCCTGCCGCTCTCCGCGCGGCACTCATACGATGCCGACCACGGCGACAGTGATCGCGAGCGCCTGCGCGAATCCCCCGTGCACGAGGCCCGGCCGGTCGGCCCGATGGGCGGGCTGGTGCCGACCGACCCCATCAACTGGCTGCTCTCGCCATTGACCGGCCGGCAGACGAGCCTGCCGACCGACATGGCGCTGTCGCCGAATGGGCGCGTGCTGGGCGTACTGACCTACTCCTCGCTGTACTTCTTCCACCGCGAGCCCGGCGAGGGGTGGGCCGAGGCCATCCGTCGCCCGATCGCCTCCCGCTCCCTGCCACGGATCGAACAGTGGGAGGGTCTCGCCTTTTCGGCCGACGGTCGATACGTCAGCATTGTCCGCGAGGGAACCGGTGCCGGGACCATGCGCTATCTGGAAATCCCCGAAGCTGCCCGCAGCGTAACGGGCGGCTAGAATCCGGTGCCAAGCCACCAGAGGAGAACAAGCATGCGCCGGGTGCACGTACTGATCAGCGGTCGCGTACAGGGTGTCTTCTTCCGCGACTTCACCCGTCGCGAGGCCATCGATCACGGCCTGACCGGCTGGGTGCGCAATCTGGCCGACGGCCGGGTGGAGGCCGTGCTCGAAGGGCCGCACTCCGAGGTGGAAGCAGTGCTGGAGCGACTACGACAGGGACCGCCCCGGGCGCAGGTGGACGGCACCGAGCACCGCGAGGAGGCGCCGGAGGGAATCGAAGGGTTCTCGGTACGCGGCTGAACCGCCCGGATGATCAGCCAGCCAGCCGCGCCCCGGCGACCGAAAGCTGGTAGACGCCGAAGGCGATTACCATCCCGCCGGCGACCCGGCGCACCCACTGGCGACGAACGAACGCCGCCAGCTGGGCGGCGAATGCTCCCATCGCCAGCAGGTTGGGCAGGGTACCCAGGCCGAAACCGAGCATCAGCAATGCACCGGCCAGCGGCCCGCCGGCCGACAGCGCCCAGATCAGGACGCTGTAGACCAGCCCGCAGGGCAACCACCCCCACACCAGCCCCAGCCCGAAGGCCTGCGCCGGTGAGCGCACCGGCATCAGTCGCCGACCGACCGGCTCGATGAACCGCCACAGCCGCGAGCCGGCCCGCTCGATGCGCGTCAGGCCGAACCACCAGCCACCGACGTAGAGCCCCATCATCACCATGAACAGCCCGGCGATGCCGAGCAGCACCAGCTGGGCCTGCTGCATCGGCACCAGCGACAGCCCCAGCAGCCCCACCGTACCGGCGATCGCGCCGGCCATGGTGTAGGAAGTGATCCGGGCGAGGTTGTAGGCCAGGAGATACGGCAGCAGCCGCAGCGGGCGTTCGCGGGTCTCGGCCGGCAGGCCGAAGGTCAGTGCCCCGACGATGCCGCCGCACATGCCGACGCAGTGCACGCCGCCGAAGAAACCCACGGCCAGGGCGGCAAAGAAACTGATGTTTTCCGGCATGAGGACTCCCGCTCCGGCAACCGGCCGAGCCATCCGCGTATCGCGGACACGGCTCTGCGGTCGCTTTTCGTACAATGGGTCGGATGAGCCATCCTGTCGACAGCGCCGACCCGGCGAGCATTCTCGCGTATATCAACGCCAATCGCGATCACCTGGCCCTGCGTCATCTGCCACAGATCGACCGGCAGTTGCGCCGGCTCGAGGAAGGTGCACCCGACGAGCAGGCCCTGCACCGGCTGGTCGACCGGGTGACGAAGGCCGCCGACGAGGTCGCCGCCCGCGAGGCGCTCGCGATCGACATCGCCTACCCCGACAGCCTGCCGGTTTCCGGGGCACGCGAGGAGATCCTCGAAGCCATCGACAGCCACCCGGTGACCATCATCGCCGGCGAGACCGGCTCGGGGAAGACCACCCAGATCCCCAAGATGCTGCTCGAGCTCGGTTACGGCCGCCGCGGCCTGATCGGCCATACCCAGCCGCGCCGGATCGCCGCGCGCAATGTCGCCCGGCGGCTGGCCGAGGAGCTCGATGAAGGCGTAAGTGGCGACAACGGGGGCGGCGACGGGCGCACCGCGGTCGGCTACAAGGTGCGCTTCTCCGACCAGACGCGACCGGACAGCCGCGTGGCGGTGATGACCGACGGCCTGCTGCTCGCCGAACTGCAGCACGACCGCGACCTGTTGCGCTACGACGCGCTGATCATCGACGAGGCCCACGAGCGCAGCCTCAACATCGATTTCCTGCTCGGGGTGATGAAGCGCCTGCTTCGACGCCGGCCGAACTTCCGCCTGATCATCACCTCGGCGACCATCGACCCGGAGCGCTTCGCCGAGCACTTCGCCGACGACCACCACGGTCGCCCGCCAATCATCTCGGTCAGCGGCCGCGGCTACCCGGTCGAGGTGCGCTACCGCCCGCCGGAGGCCGACCGCGACGAGGAACTGGGGACGAGCATCGCCCGCGGCGTGCTGCATGCCGTCGACGAGCTGATCCACGAGGGCCCGGGCGACATCCTGGTGTTCCTGCCCGGCGAGCGCGAGATCCGCGAGACCGAGCGCCAGCTCTCGCGCCACGGCCTGCGGAACACCGAGATCCTGCCGCTCTACGCCCGCCTGTCGGCCGCCGACCAACAGCGGGTGTTCGCCCCGCACGCCGGGCGACGCATCGTGCTCTCCACCAACGTCGCCGAGACCTCGCTCACCGTGCCCGGCATCCACTACGTGATCGACTCGGGCGTGGCACGCATCAACCGCTACCACCCGCGCGCCCGGCTGCAGAAGCTCGGCATCGAGCCGGTCTCGCAGGCCTCGGCCAACCAGCGTGCCGGGCGCTGCGGCCGGATCGCCCCGGGCGTGTGCATCCGCCTCTACGAGGAGGAGGATTTCGAGCAGCGCCCGGCCTTCACCGACCCGGAGATCCTCAGGAGCAACCTCGCCTCGGTGCTCTTGCAGCTCGACGCGCTGAAGCTAGGTCACGCCGAGGAATTTCCCTTCATCGAGCCGCCGGACCCGCGCCAGCTGGCCACCGCCCGCAAGCACCTGTTCGAGCTGCGTGCGCTCGACGAGCACGGCCGGCTGACCGATATCGGCCGCAAGCTCTCGCGCCTGCCGATCGACCCGGCGTTGGGCCGGATGATCGTCGCGGCGCGCGAGCACGGCGAGCGGGCCACCGAGGACATGCTGGTGCTGGCCGCCTTCCTCGCCATCCAGGATCCGCGCGAGCGGCCGGCCGATGCCCGCGGTGCGGCCGATGCCGCCCACGCCGAGTTCGCCCTGGCCGGCTCGGACTTTGCCAGCGCGCTCGCCCTGTGGTCGGCCTGGCACGAGGTGCGCCGCCACAAGAGCCGCCGCCAGGCACGCCAGTGGGCGATCAAGCGCTTCCTGAACGCGAACCGCCTGATCGAGTGGCACGACCTGGTCGGCCAGCTGCGCGGCTCGGTCGACGAGATGTTCCGCATCCGCCTGCCGGAATTCGAGCCGATCGTCATGCCGGAGAAGCCCCAGGAGAATTCCAGGGAAGGCGAGAAGCAGAAACTGCCCGGCAAGCTCGCCGGCCGCCTCGAGCAGCTCCACCAGGCGGCACTCGCCGGGCTGCTCGACCAGATCGGCATGCGCGACCCGGCCCCGCCGAAGAAATACCAGCAGGCCGCCGGTGATCACCGCGGCAAGAAGCGCCGTGCCCCGACGGTGTATCTCGGCGCCCACAACCGCCGCTTCTACCTGTTCCCCGGCTCGGTGAGCGTCAAGGCTCAGCCCAAGTGGGTGGTCGCCGCCGAGATCGTCGAGACCTCGCGGGTGTTCGCCCGGATGAACGCGCCTATCAACCCGCGCTGGCTCGAGCCGCTGGCCGAACACCTGGTGACCCGCGAATACAACGAACCGAGCTGGGATGCGAAATCCGGCCGGGTGGGCGCCTTCGAGACCACCCGGCTGTTCGGCCTGCCGATCGTCACCAAGAAACGGGTCGACTACGGCCGCATCGATCCCGTCGAGGCGCGCGAGATCTTCATCCGCCGGGCGCTGGTCGAGGGCGACTTCGAATCCAGCCAGCCGTTCTGGCAGCACAACCAGGCGTTGATCGAGGAGATCCAGACGCTCGAGGCCAAGTTGCGCCGACCGGCCTTTCTGGTCGACGAACAGGCTTTGTTCGACTTCTACGATGCCCGCATCCCGGCGCATGTCACCGACGCGCGCAAGCTGCATCACTGGATCAAGAAGGATCGCGCCGCCGCCGGCAGCCTCGAGCTGACCCGTGAGGATCTGCTGGCCAGCGAACCTGACGACCGGCGACTGGCCGAGTTGCCCGATCACTGGCAGGCCGGTCGCTATCGCCTGAAGCTCTCCTACCACTTCGCCCCCGGCGAGCCGGACGACGGCGTCAGCCTGCACATCCCCATCGGCCTGCTCGACTCATTCGACGCCGCCCCGACCACCCACCTGGTGCCGGGCCTGCGCCGCGAGAAGATCGAGACCCTGATCCGCGGCCTGCCCAAGGCCGAGCGCCGCCACTTCGTGCCCGCACCAAGCTTCGCCGAGGCGGTCGAGGAACGCATCGGCGACACCGACCTGCCGCTGACCCAGGCGGTCGCCGACGAGCTGCGCCGCATGACCGGTCACGAGGTCGACCCGGCACTGCTCGACGAGACGAAACTGCCCGAGCACTTGCGCATGCGCTTCGTCGCCGTCGACGAGGACGGCGAGCCGATCGACGCCGACCGCGACATCAATGCGCTGCGCGGTCGGCAGGCCCAGCGCGCCCGGCAGGCCTTCAACCAGCGCTCCAAGCACCGCCTCGAGGACCATCGCACCAGCGAGTGGGATCTCGGCGAACTGCCCGACACGCTCACCATCGACAGCGGCGGCGCGCAGATCGAGGCTCATCCGGCGCTGGTCGACGACGGCGATGCGGTGCAGGTCGAGCTGATCGACGATCCCGAACGCGCGCGGCTGATCCACGAGGCCGGCGTGGTCCGCCTGATGCTGCTGGCCCGCGCCCAGCAGGTCCGCCAGGCCGAATCCGACCTACGCGGCGACCGCTCGCTCGACACCGTCCGGCTGCACTACAGCCGTCTGAAGCAGACCCGCCCCGTGCCGGAAGAGGGCATGCAGCGACCGAAACGGGCCGACCGAGCTTTCGACCAGGAACTGGTCTTCCGCGCCGCCTGGGAGCTGGCGGTCGCTGGCGAACCGCCGGTGCGCGACGAGGCCACCTTCCGCGAACGACTCGACCGGCTGGACCAGGCACTGGGCGAACGGGCGAGCGAGCTGGCCCAGTCGGTCAAGGCCATCCTCGAGAAGCAGCACGGCCTGCGCCGCCAGCTGAACGGCCGGTTGCCGCTGTCGGTGATCGAGGCGGCGCGCGAGATCGGCGAACAGCTCGACATGCTGGTCCACCCCCGCTTCATCTGGCTGGCCAGTGGCGAACGCCTGACCGCCCTGCCGCGTTACCTCGAGGGTGCTGAAAAGCGTCTGGAAAAGACCGAACGACAACCCGAACGCGACCGCATGCTGCGCGTGCCGTTCGCGCCGCTGGCCGAACAGGTGAGAAACCGTCTGACCAAGGGCACTCCCGACCTGCCCGAATGGCAACGCCGCGAGGCGCTACTCGATCTGATCGAGGGTCACCGGCTGGCGGTTTTCGCCCAGGAACTGGCCGGCAAGGGCGCGCCCAAGGCCAAGGACGTCGAGGCGGCGCTCGCCGGCTAGATGCGAGCGGGGTGATGCCCCGCGCTAGGGCGTCCGGCTGCGCCTCTCACCCTGTCGCTCCGCGGGCGCCACCGGCCGCATGATGCCCTGCGCGATATTACTGCCACCGAGGATGGCGGCCATGGAGTTCAGCCCGTCGGCGGAAGCCTCGCCCTGAACCAGAATCTGACTGGTCGGCACCTTGATGATGTCGGCGTTCTCCTTCGCCGCATCGAGGATCTGCGTGAGCACGGCCAGCTGCATGGCGTTGTGCTGCCCGAGCACGGCCACCTGGGCTTCCTGGCCCTTGGCGATCTCGGACAGGCGCAACTTCTCGCCCTCGCCCAACAGACGCATGCGCTCCTTCTCCTGCTCGGCACGCTGCACGCCGATTTCCGCCTTGACCAGTTCGCTCTGTTGGTCCGCTTCCGCCTTGGCCTTTTCGCGCTCGATCCGCTCGAGTTGCGCCTCGCGCTCCTGCTCGTAGGTCTGCTTCATCTGCGTGGCCAGCTGTTCGCGCTGGCGGGTGAGAAGAAGCTCGGGCGGGATCACCGGATCGCCGAAGCGGATCTCCTTGAGGGTCACCCCCGCCTTGAAGAGCTCCGGCTCGAGCACCGTTTCGGCCGCGGCCTCCATCTGCTCGCGTTCCTCGATCAGGTCCATCACCTTGCGTTCCTTCTCGCCAGTAATGTTGCGCATGACCGAGCGCAGGGCAGGTGTCGCGATCTTGTCCTCGACCGCACCGAGATTGCCCACCGCGGCGACCACGCGCGGCGCGTCACGCGGCGCGACCTGGATCGCCATGCGCATCTCCAGGGGAACGGGCCACCCCTCGGTGATCACGCGAATCGCCTGATCGGCGGCATCCTCCGGCACCGGAGCCTCGATGGGAAACTCGCGTTGCTGGATCTCGCCGTTGTCGCCGATGGTCAGATCGATCTGGCGGGTGGAATACCCGCCCTTGTATTCCCATTTCTGCACCCGCGTGGGCACGATGATTGGCTTGTAGGCCACGGGATTCAGGAAGTACTTGCCAGGCATCAAGGGCTCGTCCCAGACACCGATGCAGCCGCGATCGACCACCGAGGCGGAAAGCGCCTGGTTGGTCTCCGACCCCGGCACGGGCACGTTGCAATCGTCTCGTTCCGCCACGTTCGACTTGATCACGGCGACATGGCCGTCGGCCACCTCCAGCGCGCGATGCCGGACGATCTCGAACAGGTACTGGTTGTAGCGGTACTTGCCCGGCTTGAGCACCGTCAGCTGCGTGCCCTTCTGCCCGCCTTCGGTGAGGAAGGTTTTCGCATCGAGCATGCGCTCGACGTCCGGCCAGGGATCGGCAAGGTACTGGCTGGGTCGCAGGGGGCGGCCGTCACGCGCGGTCAGCACGCCGAGCTGACCGTCCTTGATCTCCTGGACGGGCCATTCCTCGACGTCGTAGATCACGTTGAGAAACGGCTTGAAGGTCAGGCCGGGCCCCAGGATCTCCGCCTGCGGGCCATTGAAACTGGCATCGGGCGCGATGATTGCGCCCTTGGGCAGCGGCTTGCCGAAATAGACGCGCTTCAGGTGCCCGACGGAATCCTGACCGATAATGACGAAGCTGGTACTGAAGAAGGTGAGAACGGCAAGGACCAGCATGGCCCCGCCGACGAACCGCGACTTGGATCCAAGCCGCTCCGGTTCCCACTTGAACAGGGCCAGGCCAGCCACCACCAGGGCGGCAGTAAGCACGAGGTAGAACATTCATCAACTCCCTTTGATTCAGTCAATCCAAGCGGGGAAGACTACCCGCGCCTCATGACGCTGGCAATTCCGCTACAGAACGACCTCACAACGGCGGCAATTCGCTCGTTGCGGCCTTCGCGGCTGACCCCGCGCATGCCGCCTCGACGGCAGCGGGATACTTCGCATGCCGCGACTGGTCTATAACGATCTACGAGACGAAGGGGTGTGGACATGAAACATCTGCCAAGAAAGGCCTACCGACTGATCGTGAGCGCCTGGCTGCTGACAACTGCGCCATGGGCGATCGCCGCGGAACAGGCCACGGTCTACAAGTGCATCCACTCCGACGGCCGGATCGTGTTCTCGGACGAACCCTGCAACGGTGAAATGGAAGTGCAGACGGTCACGGCACCCGAAGCGGGAAGCGGCGGCGAGGCGGCACGGAAAGGTATCGAACAGATGGCCCGTGAATACGAGGCCCGCCGCGAGGCCGAGCGCAAAGCGACCGAGCGCGCTCGGGAAGAGGCACGTCGCCGCGCTCTCGAGGAGCGGCTGGCCAACCCGGAGGTGACGGTGATCACGCCATGGCGTGACGGAGGGTACTACCCGCGCGGTTATCCGCTCGCCCCCTACGACCGTTATCGGGACCGCTCGCACGGCGGGCTGCAACTGAGCGACGACGGGCTGTCGCTGTGGTTCGGCCAGCGCTACCCGTTACCGCGTCACTACCCGCCGCACCACCAGCCACGCGTGGGTGACAGGGACCATCCGCCGCGCGACCCCTATTCGGCCGACGGCAAGCCCATCAAGGAACCCGGCTATTCCGGACGCTATCCGGGCGGTTTTCCCGGCTACCGATAGGCAACTGCCGCGATCGGCCCGAATCTGCGACAATCGTCGCCCCATTCACAACCCAAGCATCACGCCATGCAGGCCCATATCTTCAAGAGCCGCAAGAACCCCGACATGTACTTGTTCGTGCGCGAGGGACAGGACCTCGACGAACTGGACGCAACGGTGCGCGAGCGCCTCGGCGAGCTCGAGTTCGTCATGGAACTGGACCTGTCGGAAGACCGGCAGCTGGCCCGGACCGACACCACGACGGTGCGCGACCACATCGAAAAGCTGGGTTTCCACCTGCAGATGCCCCCCACCGCCGACAACTGGGCGCACTGGGACAACCTCAAGGCCGGCATCCGCGCCGGCAAGGCACGGCCCGAATGAACCGTTCGATCGCGACACTCAGCGGTCTGCTCCTGGCCATCCTGCTCGCCGGCTGCGGCCTGGGCGGACCGAACCAAGCGGACGTGCGCGAGATCCTTCAGGCGGAACTCGACCCCTCCCGCGAGGTGGTCGTGGTCGAATCGATCGACAACATGAACGCCGCCCAGCAGCGAGACATGTGGCTGGTGGACGTGGAGGCGACGCTCCGCTTCCCGCAGAGCCTGACCGAGGTAGCCGAGGACATGCAGGAGAACGGCGGGGCGATGGAAAGCCTGACCCGGCTGGGACTGATGCTCCGCTTCGGTCAGTTCGAAGCCGGCGAGACGCGTCCCTACCGCACGCGCTTGAGACTGATCGACGGCAAGAACGGCTGGATGCAGGCCGAACCGGCCAGCGAGTGAACCGGCCAACCATGTAACGGGCTCAGAGCGCGGCGATCTCGTGTAGCCGCGCGAAATCCAGTTCGATGCCGTTGTGCGCAACGAACATCGGGTTGAGCAGCGACTCGCGCGTGTTGTAGCGCAACGGTCGACCGGCCAGGTCGGTCAGATAGCCACCGGCGGTCTCCAGCACGCACTGCGAAGCGGCCGTATCCCACTCCGAGGTCGGACCCAGACGCGGGTAGAGGTCGGCCTTGCCCTCGGCGACCAGGCAGGTCTTGAGCGAACTGCCGCAGCGCACGACGGTGGCACGATCACCACCCGGCCTGGAGAAGGTCTCGATCAGGTGCATCTCACGCCGACTGGCATGCGAACGCGACAAGGCCAGCGTGGGCGGTTCGGCCACCGCCCGCACCCGAATGGGGCACGCCTGACCGTCATCGTAGCGCCATGCCCCGGCGCCGCGGATCGCGGCATATTCGAGGCCGATCGCCGGGGCGAACACCACGCCCAGCACCGGCTCGCCGGCATCGATCAGGGCAATGTTGACCGAGAACTCACCGTTTCGCTTGACGAACTCGCGAGTGCCATCGAGCGGGTCGACCAACCAGTAACGCTGCCACTCGCGGCGCTCGTGCCAGGCCGGCGCACGCGCCTCCTCGGTCAGCACCGGCCAGCCGTCGCCGAGTCCGGCCAACTGCTCGGCGATCAGCTGGTTGGCCACCAGATCGGCCTCGGTCACGGGCGAGGCGTCCGCCTTGCGCTCGACGGCAAAGTCCTGCTCATAGACCCGCATGATCGCGTGCCCCGCAGCCTCCGCGATCGCTCGCACCTCGTCGAGCAGGGCCCGATCCACCCCGGCCGGCGTGCCCATCCGTTGGCTTTTGGCAGTCTCGTTCACGCGGCTCCTTCCCTCTCCCGTCTCTGCCGATGCGCACGCACCAGATACATGGCAGCCAGCGAGCGCGCCTCCGAACAGTCGCCCGATGCCGCGAAATCGTCGAGCTCGGCGATCGGCAGGAAGCTGACCTCGAGCGGCTCGGGCTCGTCGCCCGGCAGGCTCGCGGGATACAGCGACTCGGCCAGCACCAGCTGGGTACGCTGCCCCGAGTAGGTCGGCGCCATGGTCATTTCGTTGAGCCGGGTGAGCCGCTTGGCGGCAAAGCCGGCTTCTTCCATCAGCTCGCGGTTCGCCGCTTCCATCGGGTTCTCGCCGGCGTCGATCCGCCCCTTGGGCAGGCCGAGTTCGTAGCGCTCGGTCCCGCAGGCGTACTCGCGAATCAGCACGAACCGGTCATCGTCGGTCACCGCGGCGACGATCACCGCGCCCTGCGCACTGCCCTTCAACCGCTCGAAGCTCACCTGGGTGCCGTTGTCGAAACGCAGATCCACGCCCTCGATCCGGAACAGCCGGGTTTCGGCGAGCGGGCGAACGGTCCGAATCGTCGGCGGGGCGGTCAGGGGCATGAACTCTCCGTTCCTAGACAAGTGGGGCGACCCCATTGTAGCCGACAACTTTCACGGCGCCCGCGAGTTGGGGCAGCGCCGTGATTCATGCAAACCATGAGCGACGCTCAGCCCGCCGGCTTGCCTTCACCCGGCGAATTGCCAACAATGCGCGTCGACGTCAGAGGTGGCGATCCCGACAGGCATGCTGCGGCGGTCGCTGAAACAGGGAAACAGGTCGAACGCCTGTGCTGCCCCCGCAACGGTAGGTGGTGACGTCGGCATCATGCAGGAACCACGAGCGGTTCCAAGCCACTGGCCCACGGGCCGGGAAGGCGATGCCGGTAGACCACGAGCCCGGAGACCGGCCTCTGATCGGCTTTCTCGACCTGCGGTGGGCTGGTCGATGCAGTGATCATTTCCCATGACAAAGCAGTTCTTCCTGCCGCCGCTGGCCGCCGGGCTCGGTGGCGTTGCCCTTTTCCTCAGCTCCACGGTCTCGGCCTATGATCGCCTCGGGCCGATCAATATCACCGCCGCACGCAGCGCGCCGCTACCGGCGCCGGCCATGCCCGAGACGGTCATCACCCGGGCAGAGATCGAGCGCAGCCAGGCCGATTCGCTGGCCACCCTGCTGCGCGGACGTGCGGGCGTGACGATGACCAACCTTGGCGGGGCCGGCAAGCCGACCAACATCTCCCTGTGGGGACAGAGCGCGAGCCGCACGGCGGTGTTTCTCGACGGTGTCCGCATCGGCTCGGTCTCCGCCGGGCAGACCTTCCTCGAACACATCCCGCTCGCCCAGATCGAGCGCATCGAGATCGTGCGGGGCGCCCGTTCAGGCCAGTGGGGCGCGGATGCCGGCGGCGGGGTCATCCAGATCTTCACCCGCGAAGGCTCGGCCGACGGCACACGGGTCTCGGGGGGCGTCGGGGCGGGTTCCCGCGGACAGCGCGAGGCCGACTGGCATGTCGGCGGCCGGCAGGAGGCAGTCGACTATTCGCTCGGCATCGCGCACCGCGAAACCGACGGCTTCGACGCCTGCATAAACGACCCGACATCGGCCTGCTATGCGGACGAACCCGACAGCGACGGCTACGTGAACGATTCCGCCCAGGGCCAACTCGGCTATCGCTTCGGTGACGGCGGCCATGTCCGCGGCCACTTCCTCGCCAGTTCGTCAGACGTCGAATACGACGGCTTCACCAACGAGTCGAGCGTCGAGCAGGCCACCTTCGGCCTGTCCGCCGCCACCGGCCGCGTTGACTTCTGGCAGCTACGAGCCCGCATTGGCCGCCACCTGGACTACCAGGACAACTTTGGCGACGGCAGCCTGATCAGCCGCTTCGACACCCGTCGCGACACCCTCTCGCTGGCCGGCGACTTCTTTCTCGGCCCTCACACCACGCTCACCCTCGGTGCCGATCAGACCCGTGACGAGTTGTCGAGCACGACCGCCTTCGAGCAAACCGAACGCGACAACCAGGCCATCTTCGGCCAGCTCAACTCGCAACTGGGGGATCTCGGCGTCCAGCTTGCCCTGCGCCGCGACTTCAACGAGCAGTTCGGCACGGCGAACACCGGCTCGCTGGACCTGGCCTACGCACTGACCGATGCCTGGACGCTGACGGCCGGCCACGGCACCGCCTTCATCGCCCCGTCGTTCAACCTGCTCTACTACCCGCCGGTCTACAACGGGTACACGGGCAGCTACGATGCCTACAGCAACCCGGATCTCGAGCCGGAACGCACCCGCACCACGCGCGGCGGCGTCCAATGGCAGGGCAAGGCGGTCTCCGTCGAGGCGCACGTCTTCCAGACCGACGGTGACGACCTGATCCGCACCGGCCTGAACCCGATCAATCTCGATGAAACCCGCGTGCGTGGTGCGGAACTCGTGCTGAGCTACGCCAGCGACGACTGGCACGCCCGGTTCGACAGCACCTACCTGTCCACCGAGGACCGGGCCAGCGGCGACCAACTGGTCCGCCAGCCGCGCTGGAGCGGCCGGCTGGATATTGATCGGCGCCTGGGCGCCTGGAGCGTCGGTGGCAGCCTCTGGGGTCAGAGCCGTTCCGAAGGTGGTCCCTACGCTCCAGACAACGACGGGTTCGTCACTGCCGACCTGCGGGGCAGCTACCGCTTCGCGCGCCACTGGCGGGTCGAAGCACGCGTCGAGAATCTCTTCGATCGCGACTATCAACCGGTCTACGGTTACTACGCGGCACCGCGCGGCGTGTTTGTGGGCCTGCGCTACGGCCGGTAACATAAGCGGCCTTCCTACCGGCTTTCAGGAGCATGTTGCCGATGCCCAACCCGACGCTTGACCGCCTCTTCCCGTCCAGCCGAGTCGTCGGCGTGGCGGCGCTGGCCCTGCTCGCCCTGTCGATGCTGGCCACGCGTTATCACCACTTCAGCTCGGTGCTGCACTTGGCCGACACCTCCTGGGCCGTGTTCTTCCTCGCCGGGTTGTGGTTCCGCTCGGCACGCGTGCTCGCCGGCTTGCTTGTCGTGGCGGTCCTCGTCGATCTGGGCAGCGTCGTCATGGACGGCGCGGCCATGGCCAGCTGTTTCTCGCCCGCCTACCCGGGCGTATTGCTGGCCTACGCCGCGCTGTGGGGCGCAGGCCGGCTCGCACGCCGACAGCTGGAGGCGCATGCCTCTGCCGGGCTTCCTGCGACGCTGGGCCTGATTGCCGCGGCGCTGATCGTCGGCGTGACCGCGGCCTTCGGGATCGCGAACGTCACCTTCTTCGCGTTTTCCGGCCAGTTCGAGACGATGAGCGCGGGCGATTATGCGGCCAGCGTCGCGCCCTATCTGACCGGCTACCTCGGTACGGCCGCGACATACGCCGCCGTGGGGATCGTGGCACTGGCCACATCCCAACTGATCCGGGAGAGCCTGTCGCAACACCGCCATGTCTAGGCATCACGCCCCGGAAACCGAAAAACCCCGGTAACCGTCAGGTGACCGGGGTTTTTTCATGGCGGCGCTCGATCCGCTAGTCGTCGGTCGCGGCCTGAGGCCCCTCTTCCTCGCCCAGGCGCATCTGGTCGATACGCTCCTCGAGTTCACGGACATCGGGGATCGCGGTCAGGCGGCCACCCAGCCGAACCACCGCACGCCAGAGCGGGTTGTCCCGGGCACCGACGTCCTCCATCTGCCCGCGCAATACCTGCTCCGAGCGGGGCACGCCGGACAGTAGCAGGGCGAAGTAGGGCAACGCCCGCTCCGGATTGGTGCCGTACAGCACCGCACAACGCACCCGCCGGCCGATCGTCGGCACGGACTCGCCGTTCATCGCCTCGAGGCTCACCAGCGGTACGCGCTGGCCCCGCCAGTTGACGATGGTCGCCTCGTTCCGTCCCAGCCGAATACTGCCCTCGGGCAGCGACACATCGGTAATCTCGGCAATCAGGGCGTAGGGGACGAGCAGCTCGAGTTCGGTGAGCTGGGTCGGCAGGCGCACGGCCCGGATGGCCCCGGCATGCTCCTGCGTTTCGTTCGGCTGATCCATGGTGGCGTTACTCGGTTCGGTCGACATTCTCTTCGTCCATGGTCGAATCCGGACGATCCGCCGTCGTCGACGGCAGCAGCCGCTCGATGGTATCGATCAGATCGAGTTCGGTATACGGCTTGCCGAGATAGGCGGACACGCCGAGGTTCTCGGCACGCGCACGATGCTTCTGCCCCGTGCGCGAGGAAATCATCACCACCGGCGTATTCATGGCCGCGCGGTCGTTACGGATCGCTCCCAGCAGCTCGAAGCCGTCCATCCGCGGCATCTCGATGTCGCTCAACACCAGATCCGGCAGGCTGTCCTGCAGCAGACCAAGCGCCTCGACACCATCGCGGGCGAGCAGCACGTCGTAGTTGTTCCGCTCGAGTGTGCGGGCGGTGACCTTGCGCACGGTGAGCGAATCGTCCACCACCAGCACCGTCGGACGGGCCCGGCGCGGCTTGAGCCCGCCCTGCTCGCCGAGGCGGCGCTGGTAGTCGCGCCGCTGGAACTGCTGGACCAGCTCGAACAGCTCGAGCACCAGGATCACGTCGCCATCGTCGGCGATGGTCGCCCCGGAGAGCCCCGGGATCCGGCCCAGTTGCGGACCCAGTGACTTGACGAACAGCTGGATACCGCCGAGCTGATGGTCGACATGTAGAGCGAAGCGCCGTTCGCCGAGCTTTAACAGCAGGATCGGTCGAATGGCGGCCACGTCCTGCTCGGTCTCCGCCGGCGGTTGCCCCCACAGGAGCTCACCCAGATAGTAAAGCGGGTACCGCTCGCCGTCGTACTCGATCTGCGGCTTTTCCTGCCGGTAGTGCTCGGCCAGCGCCACGCCGGTCATCCGGGTTACCGCCACGACCCCCTTGTAGGGGATAGCGTAGCGGTCGTCGCCGCTGCCGATCAGGATGCCCCGGGTCATCGCTTGGGTCAGCGGCAGATTGAGACGGATCTCGGTGTAGCGGCCCTGCTCGGAGTCGATGTCGACGAAGCCGCCCAGCTCACGTGTCGCGCTGGCGACCACATCCATACCTACGCCACGGCCGGCGACCTGCGAGAGGTTGCCGGCGGTGGAGAAGCCGGGCAGGAAGATCAGCGAGCGGGCCTCCTCGTCGCTGACCTCGATGTCGGCCGGGATCAGGCTGCGCTCGACGGCCTTGCGGCGGATCGCGTCGAGGTCGAGGCCCCGGCCGTCGTCCCGCAGGCTCACTGTGATGTTGCCACCGCCACTGTCGACGTTCATGAGCAGGTGACCCGCCGGCGTCTTGTGCAGGGCGCGACGCTCTTCCGGCGGCTCGATGCCGTGGGCGATCGAGTTGCGCAGCATGTGCTCCAGCGACGGCAGCAGAGCCATGAGGGTGACGCGGTCGATCTCGGCGTCGCCGTTCTCGATCACGAGCTCAGCCTGGCGCCCCATCTCGTCACCCACCTGGCGCACGATGCGACGGAGACGGCCGGCGACGTCGTTGAACCGCACCAGGCGCATGGCGAGCACGCCGTCCTGCATCTTGCGGCCGAGGCGGGACTGCTGCAGGAGCAGCAGCTGGGACTGCTCGGTCAGCGAACTGAGGCTCTCCTCGATGTTCGCCACGTCGCCGAGCGACTCCATGATGCCGCGCGAGAGTTCCTGCACCTGGGTAAAACGGTCGAATTCCAGGGGATCGAACTGTTCTTCGCTGATGCCGGCCTCTTCCATGAGGTCCGCCTTGATCTGGGTCTCGGTCTCGATTTCCAGGCGCCGCAACTGGCTGCGCAGGCGCGTGACCGTCTGCTGCAGCTCGAACAGCTGGCGCTCGAAGCCGTTGACCTGGCGGTCGACCCGCGACTGCAGCAGGACCGACTCGCCGATCTGGTTCACCAACGCATCGATGCTGCCCGCCGCGACGCGCACCTGCTCGTCGCGGCGCTCGGTGGTGGCGGTTTCGGGGCCGCCGGTGGCGGGTTCCGAAGGCGGCGTCTGCGTCTCGGCCGTCGCGGTCGACGCAGGCGCCAGCTTGCCCGGCGATGCCGGTGTCGCTTCCTCGCCACCCTGGGAGCGCTGAGCAAAGCGATTGGCACCCTCCGGGTCACGGATCAGGCCAATCAGCTCTCTTTGCTGCGGGATCGGCTGCTGGTTGCGCACTCGGTCGAGCAATCGAGCGATCACGTCGTAGCTATGCTGGACCAGGGCGACCAGCGACTCGTTGTCCCGGGACTCTTCGCGACGGGCCAGATCGAGGCGACCCTCGAGATGGTGCGCCACATCGCCCAGATTGAGCAGACCTGCCATCCGCGCGCCACCCTTGAGGGTGTGCAGATTGCGGTGCAACAGGCGAACGGATTCGAGATCGTGCGGATGGACGCGCCAATGGGCCAAGTAGGCATCCGCCTGCTCCAGCAGTTCATCCGCCTCGTCCAGGAATATCTGCAGGATATCCTCGTCCTGCTCGGCCGGGTCGTCGTCCGGCCGACGTTCGATATCGGCATACTCGTCGGTTTCGGCCAACTCGTCGGCCGGCTCCTCGACGCTCTCGGCTTGATCGGTAGCCGGGGCGTCCTCTTCCGCCGCCTCCGTCTCAGATGCCGGTTCGTGGTCGCCTTCATCCGCTTCGAAACCGACCGGGGCGGGCGCCTCGGAAGTCCCTTGATCCTCGTCGGCCTCGTCACCCGACGGCTCAGGTTCGTCGACCGACGCTTCGACGGCTGTCCCTTCGTCGCGAGACTCGCGAGCCTCGGCGCTTTCGGCAACCTCGCCGTACTCGGCCAGCACCTTGTTCAGTTGCTCGTCCAGCCGCTGCTCGAGCGCTTCACTGTCGGGACGGTCGCGGACGGGATCGACCGCCCATTGACGCAACGCCTCGATGGCATCGGCACCCTCGGCAAACAGCTCGAGGTCTTCGCCCCCCAGTCGCTCCTGGTGCTCGGCAAGCACCCGAGACCAGTCCTCGAGGTAACGTGCCAGCGCAGCGATGATGTCGACGCCGGCCGTGCGAGCGGATCCGAGCGTGGTATGCAGCAGCCGCACCAGTTCGCTGTCACAGGCGAGGCCAACGCCCTGCTCGCGCGCGGCGTCGATCTTCTGGTGCAATTCATCGATGTAACCACCGATTTCCTGGTCGAAGATCTCGCGCAGGACCGGATCCTCGATCACCGGCACCGCGGCATCGACATCGGCTTCGACATCGGCTTCGACATCGACATCGACATCGACATCGACATCGGCTTCGGCTTCGGCTTCGGCTTCGGCTTCGGCTTCGGCTTCGGCTTCGGCTTCGGCAGCATGATCGGCCTCGGCCGCCTCTTGCGCTTCCACCGGGGGTGATTCGTCGGCCTCCTCGATAAGCTCAGTCTCCCCGGCTTCGATACGATCGGCCAGCTCCCGGGACTCGACCCAGTGTGTCTCCGGTGTCGGGCGCCCTACCTCGAGATCCGGCAACGCGGCTTCCATCAGGGCAACGGCGTCGCTCGCGCCGTCACGGGTCGTCTTGTCGCTATCGAGCTTGCCGTCGATCACCTGATTGAGCAGTCGCTCCCAGGCCCACGCCCATTCACCGATGGCGTCCAGCCCCACCATCCGGCCGCTGCCCTTGATGGTGTGGAAGCCGCGGCGCAAGCGCACCAGTGCGTCGCCATCCTGCCGGGTCCGCCACTCGGTGGCAGCCTCGGCCATGTCCGGCACCGTTTCGCTCATTTCCTCGGCGAAGACCTCTCGCATCTCCGCCATCATCGGATCGTCTTCCGGCGCGGCCTCCGATGCCGCCGGCTCACCTTCGTCGGCTACCGGCTCATCTGCCGCCTTTGTCTCCGGCAACTCGGGGGCCTCGACGGACTGGTCAGGCAGATCGACCGCCTTCTCTTCCTCGTCGGGAGAGGCGCCCGCGCGCAGCTCGTCCTGATCCTCGGCCAGCCCGAAATCAAGCGCCGATTCGAGCGCCTCAGCCGACTGGTCTTCCACCTCGTCGAATGCCAGCGCGGCTGGTTGGCTCGCAGCGTCACCCTCGTCGGCAACACCCTCGTTGCTCGTGCCCGACGACTGCTCGGAATCCGCGTCAACGGTCTCGGTCTCGGTCTCGGTCTCGGTCTCGGTCTCGGTCTCGGTCTCGGTCTCGGTCCACGAGAGGGTGCGCTCTTCGCTCTCGGGCGGCAAACCCTCCGTTTCGGGCGTACCGACCGGCTGGTCCGGCAGCTCGTGCGGCTGGGCATCCTCGCTCGTCGCATCGGCAGCCGGGGCTGCACCCTGATCGTCCTGGTCCTCCGCCAAACCAAAGTCGAGCGCGGACTCCAACGCCTCGGAGGACTCGGACTCGGCTTCGGCAAACGCGAGCGTCTCGGCGTCGTCTCCCGGCTGGTCGACGGCCGCCTCGTCGGCCTCCTCAGGCAGCGGGGCGGCAAGCACCGCCTCATCATCAACGGGCGGTTGATCACTCTCTTCCTCGGACGCTTCCTGCGTTTCCAGAAGCGAGAGTGCCTCGTCGTCCGAAGCGAGCGACTCGCCCTGACCCGTTTCATCGGCCTCGAGTTCCGCCTCGGTACGTTCTTGCGCCTCCGGCAGATTCAGGGCATCAAGATCCTCCTGCGGAGCGGGTGCCTCGGCTTCTGATTCTTCCGGTTCGCTCTGCGGCAGATCCGGCAATTCCTCGGTATCGGCATCCTCCGTGGGAGCCAGCCGCTGGTCGTCCTCGCCCGCATCGAGCGAGTAGTCCAGCGCGGCCTCGAGTTCCTCCCCGCTGGCCTCCTCGGTGGCGTCCGCCTCGACGGCCGCGGCCTCAGTGGGGGAGTCACTCTCCGTCTCGCGGGTGTCGGCCTCGAGCTCTTCCTGGTCGACCTGCCAGAAGTCGAGCAATTCGTCGGCAGTGCCAAGAGCATCTTCGGTCGGTTCGGTCTCCGGTGAGGGACCCTCTTCGGCGAACGCTGCGTCCTCCTGTTCGGCCTGGGCCGACTTCTCGATGGGCTGTTCCGTAACTCCTTCGACCGGTTCGTCGTGACCGATAAGGTCGTCGATACGGCGCTTAGGCGCCTCGAGGAATCGTGCGATCTCCTTCCGGAAGTCGCGCAGGTTCTCGAGATAGAACTCCAGTGCAGCGAAGATTTCGCTGAGTGCCGGAAGGCTGTGTTCATCAGCGCCCGGTTCGCCGGACGCCTGGTCCCGACTCCATTGCGCCAGGGCCATGGCCAGCGGTGTGGCCGCATCATAGCCAGACAGTCGCAATACCTCACCGATGCCGGTCAGCATGTCGGCGGCCTGGGCCAAGGCTTCGCCCGGGGAGACATCGGCATTGTCGTCACCGGCCAGTCCGGCATTGATCTTCTCGCGCGCCTCGCCCAGCGACTCGTAGGCGGCACTGGCGATCGCACCGATCGAACTGGCGACAGTCTGGTCGTGCAGCGACTCGCCACGCTCATGATCGGCCATGTGGCGCGGGATGCCGTCGATGACCTGCTCGAGCAGCATGACGGTACCGGCCAGGTCCATGAGCATCGCGTCGTCGAGCGACTCGGTCCCTTCCGTGACAGCAAGCAGCCGATCGCGCCCCTCCTCGAGCGCCGACGCTGCGGCGTGATAGCCCAGCGCGTCCAGCACACCCGACATCTGCTCGAATTTCGACAGGATGCGGTTCAGCGGCTCGAGATCATCGCGCTTGCCACGGACGAACAGGTCGAGAACGTCCTGAGTGACGAGCAACTCCTCCTGGAGCGCCTGCTGAACGGCGATGAGCGCCTCGGCATTCAGGCCGACAAAGTGCGCCGGCGCCTCCGCGCGCTCCAGCTGGGTACGCCACTCGGCCGCCGTGTCGTAGCAGATGCGGTCCTGGTCATCGACCAGATCCAGCAGGGACAGGAGCACGGTGGCGCCCAGGTCGAGGCCGGCATGATTGATTACCGCCTCGCTTCGCCCCTGCAGTTGCAGGCGGAAGAGCTGTAGAACACGTCCTACGGCGCGCTTGAGGGTGGGGGCGTATCGGTCGGGATTCGATTCGGTCAGCCGTAGCAGTTCGCCGACGACCCGGATCGCGATGATCGCGCTGCGGCTCGATTCGTGCGCGATGATCTCCATGGAGAGATCGCGCAGGCCCGGAAGCACCGTCCAGTCGTCCCGCATGACCGCCAGCACCTCGCGCTCCATCCGCCGCAGCAAGGGGCGCAACTCGGCTTCGGCGTCCACCCCCTTCGGGCGATGTGGGCGCTTGCCCAGTTCATGTTCGGCCTGCAACAGGAAGGAACGGGCAGCCAGTTCACGGACATCGAGCGGCGGTTGCCCGATGGTCTCGCGCAGCCGGCTGACCATCGGCTGCAGACTCGCCGGGGTAATCTCCGTCCCGGCAGCCATGCGATCGAGCAGCGCCTGCAACAGTGCAGCCGACTCGATCTGGGCAGACACGGCGGATTCCTCGCGCCCATCCTCCTCGAGTGGCTCTAGTGCGGCCAGCTGGGTGCGGACCAGCACGCGCACCAGCTGAATATCAACCATCGAAAAGACGCGATCCAAGGTGTGGAGCGCCTGAGTGGCATCGAAGACGTGCTCGGTCGCGTTCTGACCCTCGGACAGCTGCTCCAGGGCCCTCAAGAGCTCGGCGAGCCGCTCTTCCAGCCCCTCACGGAGCCAGTCGAACACGATCGCATCGACTTTCCTTTCTGTCCGCATCTTCAGTTACACCGCCTTTCGGCATCCCGCCTGCTGGAATCTCCGCTGCCGGTGATCACGGCGCCGGAGGCTTGGTCCTTTGACCCGATCGGGATCAGGCCCGCTTTTCGGCCGGCTCGTCCCAGCTCTCGTCCGACTCGGACTCGTCGTCGACCGCATCCACCGGTTCGGCCCCAACCGATGCCTCGTCGCGCTCGGGCATGGTGAAGCCGGCGACCGAACGGTTGAGCTCCTGGGACAGCGACCCGAGTGCACCGATCTCGTCGGCCGCCTGGGTGGCGTTCTCGGCGGTTTGCTGGGTCTCCTGCCGGATCCGGTTGACCGCTTCACGCAGGTCGGTGGCCACCGAAGCCTCCTTCTGCGCGACCGAGGTGATGTCGTTGATCTGCTGAGAAAGTTTCAGCGAGACACTTTCGATCTCGGACAGCGCCTTGCCGGCATTCTCGGCCAAGGTTGCACCGTCGACGACATTGGATGTGGTCTGCTCCATGGCGAGCATCGCCTCGGAGGTATCGGTCTGGATCGTGTTGACCAACAGCTCGATTTGGCGGGTCGCATCACTGACGCGCTCGGCCAGTCGCTGAACCTCGTCGGCGACCACCGCGAAGCCGCGGCCCGCCTCGCCAGCCATGGCCGCCTGGATGGCGGCGTTGAGTGCGAGGATGTTGGTCTGGTCGGCGATGTCGGTGATCAGGCCGACGATGTCGCCGATCTCCTGCGAAGATTCGCCCAGGCGCTTGAGTCGCTTGGAGGTTTCCTGGATCTGCTCCCGGGTCTGGTTCATGCCCTTGATGGTTTGACGCACGGCATCGCCACCGCGGTGGGCCACGTCGACCGACGACTCGGCAATCTGAGCCGACTGCTGAGCGCTGACCGAGACGCTCTGGATCTCGTCGGACATCTGCGCGATCGCGTCCGAAATCTCGGTGATCCGCTGGGCCTGGCCACGCGACTTCTCGGCGAGGGCGCGGGAGCTGTCCTGCGAGGACTGCACCGCTTCGGCCACCCGAACCGAGGTGTCGTTGATGGTACCCACCAGGTCGCGTAGGGCGTCGATGGTGTAGTTGACCGAGTCGGCAATCGCGCCGGTGATGTCCTCGGTCACGGTGGTGTGCGCGGTCAGGTCCCCGTCCGCCAGCGTCATCATCTCGTCGAGCAGACGCAGGATCGCCGCCTGATTCCGCTGGTTGGTGGCCTCGGTCTCATTCAGCGCGCGACGGGACTCCTGCACCAGCGTCACACCCAGCCAGATCAGGAAGAGCAGGCCGATCGCCCCGCTCGCATAACCCAGGTAGAGGAACTGCGAGGCCTGGTTCTGGTCTTCGGCCAATGTGCGCGCCAACTCGGAACTCGCCTGGGTGAACTCGCCCGACATGACGTCGATCTCGCGGGCTGCCTGGTTCGCTGCCAGCAGCTGCGGCGCCTGTTCGAGTACGGCGGATACGAGCTGGTTGACCGTGGCGAACAGCACGCCCACTTCGCGCAGCCCGTCGCGGACAGCCGGGTTGTTCACCCGCGGGGCCATGCGGTTGCCATTGAGCAGGCCGTTCAACACGCCGCCAAACAGCGCCACGTCCCGGCCGAAGCGCTCGGAGGCGTTCACCGCCTGCTCACCACCGCCGGTGATCTCGTCAAGCGTCGTCCCGATCCGCTCGATGAACATCAACTGACGGGTGGCGAGGTAGATGACGTGGCTGGGCGCGTCGTTGGCAACCAGCGTCTGAACCACCTCGTCCGAGGCGGCGGTCAGATCCGGCAGGATCTCCTCGATCTGCCCGGACTGTTCGCCGACGCTCAGTATGGCGGCACGCCCCTCGAGCACCTTGGCCAGGGAGTCGTTGTAGACATTCCAGCGCTCGGCCACCGTACCCAGGAGATCCTCACGGTTCGGCGGCACCGCCAGCTGCGGACGCTGGGGGTCCTCACCCTGGAGGGCGTTGAGGCTGTCGGTGAAGTCGGCGCGGATCGACTGGACCCGGTCGAAGGCGCCCGGGTTGCCCCGGATCGCGCGCAGCACCTCGATGGTCAACTCCTGCGAGGAGCGCTCGAGCTCGGCCGCCGCCAGGCGGCGATCAAGAAAATCCTGTTCGCGCTGGGCCGAGTAGATGAAAACGACAACCGTCGCGATCAGGGCCAGAACCGCCAGGACCACGAGGACCAGTATCTTACGGCTGATGCCGCCCATCCGTGCGCCAAGACTCATAGTTGCCACTTACTCCTGAGATCGATTCATCATTTTGTTGCTAGCGGGCTCCTGCCCGGAACCGCGGCATCATGCGACGGCATTGAGAAACTGGTCGTTTTCCAGCAGCGAGCGGAACTCGAGCACCGGCAGCCATTCGTCGTTCAGCCGCACCTCTTGGTGAAAGCCCGCCAGAGCGGCGAGATCCCCGTGGTGCGTGGACTCGCTCAGCGGGCGCTCCTCTCCATAGGGCACCTGCCGAATGCCGTAGGAGCGCTCCACGAGAAAGGCGGACGCGGCCTGGGCGTGTTTCGCCAGGAAAACCACGCTGTGACGCGAGGCCGGCGACGCGGTATCGAACCAGAAGCGAGCCAGGTCGAAGACCCCGGTCAGCTCGCCGCGCAGGTTCGCCAGGCCGACTACCCAAGGCTTGGCGCCCGGGAGCATCACCTGGCGCGGCGGGGTGACGATCGCGCGCACCTCGTCGAGTGCGACCAGCATGCGGCGACCGTCCACGGCAAACAGAATGCCCTGCCAGGTCCGGACGTGGTCCTCGTTCCTCGGCAGGCCGACCGCATGCGCATCGACCTGGACGTTGAGCCAATCGAGGTAGTCGAACGCGTCTTCAGAGTGCGACATGGCGTCAGCCGAGCACGCTCTTGAGCACGGAGATCAGGTCGGCTTCCTTGACCGGCTTGACCAAGTATTCCTTCGCGCCCTGGCGCATGCCCCAGATCCGGTCGGTCTGCTGATCCTTGGTGGTCACGATGATCACCGGGATGTCGCTGGTTCCACCGTCCTTGTTGAGCGTGCGGGTGGCCTGGAAGCCGTTCATGCCGGGCATCACTACGTCCATCAGCACCGCATCGGGACGCACTTGCCGAACCAGATCGACACCCTCCTCGCCGCTGTTGGCCACGGAAACCTGGTGACCATGACGCTCGAGAATCTGCTGGAGCACATACACCTCGGTCGGCGAGTCATCAATGACAACGATGTGAGCCACTACCCTGTTCCTCTAGAAAAAATCCGATTCAGATACCGTCGCCGGCCAAGACCGACTGCCGTCCGGGCCTCAGCCAGCTATCGCGCCCTCGTCGGCCACAGGACGCCCCTCGGCGAACCGCTCGACGGCCGCCAGGATCTCGTCACTGTTGAAGGGCTTGGTGAGGTAGTCGGAGGCGCCGACAATGCGCCCACGCGCCTTGTCGAAGATGCTGTCCTTGCTGGACAGCAGGATGATGGGGGTGCCGGCGAAGCGATCGTTGTTCTTGATCAACGCCGTGGTCTGGTAGCCGTCGAGACGCGGCATGAGGATATCGATAATCACGACGTCGGGATCGAAACCGCCGATCCGTGCCAGCGCGTCGAACCCGTCGATCGCACTCTCGACCTCGCAACCGGCCTTGCTGAGGATGCTGTCAGCCGTCCGTCGGATGGTCTTACTGTCGTCGACCACCATGACCCTAAGCCCCTCGAGGCCCGCGTGATTCTCTGTCGCTTCCATGTCTTCGTCCTTGCTGCTGGCCGATTCTTGCCGTGCTCCGTCCGGAATGTAACCAACGTGCTTCACTTTGGCAAACGCCCGCACGACCGACACGGCGGCGGAACAAGGCAGCGCCCCATCGTTTACAATACCGCCAGCGAACGCCTGCCGCCCACTGGCCCGCCACGCCACCCAGCGAAGAGCCTGACGAAAATTCGATGTCAAACAATCACTCAGCCCTGCAGATCGACAGCAACGAACTCACCCCGGAACTCGAGGCGAACTACTGCGGCCCACTGCTGATGATCGAATCCCACATCATCGAGAACCGCCGCCATATCGAGACGTGGTTCCGGGAGCAGTGGCGCCACACCCCTGCTCCGTTCTACTCGTCGGTGGACCTGCGCAATGCCGGCTACAAGCTGGGCCCGGTGGATACCAACCTCTTCCCGGCAGGCTTCAACAATCTCAACCACAGCTTCGATCCGCTGGTCGTCCAGGCGATCCAGTCGGCGGTCGAACATGCCTGCCCCGACGCACGCGGCATGCTGATCATTCCGGAGCGTCACACCCGCAACCAGTTCTACCTCGAGTCGCTGGCGACGATGGCGGAGCTGTTCGAACTGGCCGGCTTCGAGACGCGCATCGGCTCGCTCGACGAGTTGGACGAGCCCGCCCGCTTCGAGCTGCCCTCCGGGCGGACGCTGATTCAGCACCCGATCCACCGCGAGGGGCGGCGCATTGAGGTCGATGGCTTCTCGCCCTGCACCATCGTGCTCAACAACGATCTCTCCGGCGGGCGCGAGGAAATCCTCGACGACCTCGAGCAGACCGTCGTGCCGCCGACCGCGCTGGGGTGGTGGAATCGATCGAAATTCAACCACTTCAGCCACTACCAGGCGCTTGCCACCGAGCTGGCCGAGCTGATCGACCTTGACCCATGGCACCTGGCGCCGATGATCCTCGACTGCGGCCAGATCGACTTCATGAAACGCGAGGGCGAAGCCTGCCTGCAGGAGAAGGTGGGCGAAATGCTGGACGCCATCCAGAAGAAATACGACGAACTCGAGATCCGCGAGAAGCCGTTCGTGGTGATCAAGGCGGATGCCGGCACCTACGGCATGGGCGTAATGATGGCCCAGTCGACCGAGGACGTGGTGGGTCTCAACCGCAAGCAGCGCACCCGCATGGCTGCCTCCAAGGACGGTCGCGGGATCAACCGGGTGTTGATCCAGGAAGGGATCTACAGCTTCGAGCGCCTGGGCTCGAGCGGCCATGTCGCCGAACCGGTGCTCTACATGATCGACCGCCATGTGGTGGGCGGCTTCTATCGCGTGCACACCAAGAAAGGCCAGAGCGAGAACCTCAATTCGCCGGGCGCGGAATTCGTCCCGCTGCCCTTCACCCAGTCCTGCGTCACCCCGGCGCCGGATGCCTCGCCCGACAGCGACCAGAACCGGCTGTACTGCTACGGCGTGGTCGCTCGCTTGGCATTGCTGGCCGCCGCGCGAGAACAGCGCGACCTGATCGGCGGTCCAGCCGGTGACTCGGCCGCCGGCTGACCCCACCGACCGCAAGCGGAGCCGCCTCATGCGCATCGCCGTCGTCATGGATCCGATTGATCGGATCAAACCATGGAAGGACACGTCCTTCGCGTTCCTGCTCAGCGCCCAGGCACGCGGCTGGGAATGCTGGTACATCGAGCCCGAATGGCTGTTCTTTGCCGATGGCGCACCGCGGGCCGAGGCCGCGCCGGTCCACGTCGTCGATCGCGACCGGGACTTCCACACGCTGGGCGAGCGCTCTGCTCGCGCCCTGACGGACTTCGACATCATCCTGCAGCGTCAGGATCCGCCGATCGACCTCGACTACCACTACATCACCGGCCTGCTGTCGCTGGCCGAGCAGGCGGGTGTCGTGGTGGCCAACCGCCCCGACGCGGTGCGCGCGGCCAACGAGAAACTGCTGGCCCAGCACTTCCCCGACTTCTGCCCGCCGACACTGGTGAGCCGCTCGATTGCCCAGTTGCGCGCCTTCGCCGCCGAGCAGGGCGAGATCGTGGTCAAGCCACTGGACGCCATGGGCGGCAGTTCGGTCTTCAAGGTCCACGAGGACGACGTCAACACCCAGGTGATCCTCGAGGTCATGACCAAGGACCAGACCGAACTGGTCATGGCGCAGCGCTACCTGCCCGAGATCCGCACCGGCGACCGGCGCGTGCTGCTGATCGACGGCGAACCGGTCGACCACGCCCTGCTGCGCATCCCGGGGCAGAAGAGCTTCCGCGCCAACCTCGCCGCCGGCGGACGCGGCGAGGTGGTGCCGCTTCGCGAGCGTGACCGGGAGATTGCCGCGGCGGTCGGGCCGTGGCTGGCCGAACGCGGTCACTGGTTCGTCGGCCTGGACGTGATCGGCGACTGGCTGACCGAGGTCAACGTCACCAGTCCCACCTGCGCCCGGGAGATCAGCGCCGCCACCGGGCAGGACGTCACCGGACAGTTGCTCGATCACCTAGCGACACGCGTGCCGACGTGATCGACTCGCGGCGACGCGCCCTGCTGGCCGCGTTGGCCGGTCTGCCGGTTGCGTCCCTCCTGCCCGCCTGCTCGGACAGCCCGTCCCTGCGCGAGGGCGGCTTTTCGGTATTCGGCCAGGTCTGGACGCTGACCTTCCACGACACGTCACCGGAACGCATCAACGAGGCGCTCGGCACGGCCGAAACGATCGTCGAACCGCTCTATCGCCGCCTGCACCCATGGAAGGACAGCGAGCTGACGCGCCTGAACCGGCAGCTCGCCAGCCACGGCACGGCGCGAGCGAGCGACGACATCATCAGCCTGATCCGGGCCGCACGCCCGCTGTTCGAGGCCAGCGGCGGGCGTTTCGACCCGACCATCGGCGGGCTGATCGAACGATGGGGCTTTCATGACGACGGCGGGCGCCAGCAACGCACCGTCCCACCCGCGGAAAAGACACTCGACGCCTGGCTGACCGATGCCCCCTCGCTCGATGATGTCCATGTCGATGGCGACCGGATCCAGGTCGACAACCGACGGGTGCAGTTCGACTTCAACTCCCTGGCCGAGGGCTTCGCCGCCCAGCGCGTACTGGCCGCCATCGAGCAGTTGGGCGTGACCGACTGCCTGCTCGACACCGGGGGCGACCTGTACACGCTCGGTCGTCCCGGCGACCGCGACTGGCGGCTGGGCATCCGCGACCCGCTGGGCGATGCCCCGCTGGGTGGCATTGAGCTTGGCGGCCGGCGGGCGCTGTGCAGCTCGGGCAACTACGAACGACGCTTGGACTACCGTGGCGAAACCTTCGGCCACATTCTCGACCCCTTGACCGCCCGCCCCGCGCACAGCAACGCCGGCACCACCGTTCTCGGTCGCGACCCGGTGATCGCCGATGGCGCGGCCACCGCCTTGATGCTGATCGATCCCGATGAAGCCGGACGCTTCGCCCGGCGACTGGGACTCGACGGCGTCCTGCTTGTGACCGAGAATGGGCAGCCGTGGCGGGACAAGGGCATGCAGCAAGCGATGCAACCGTCGACCGCCGGCGAGACCACCGACTGGCAGACGATTTGACCATCAGCCGAGAGGGCAAGGATGCCAACCCAGAGAATCGCAACTGACGAGCGGGCCGCAGCCGCCGGAACACTCGGATCGAACCGCGTGCTCAAGGCGGCGATCGTGCTGGCCGTCCTGGTGCACATCGGCCTGCTGCTGGTGCACTTCACCCGCCCGGAAGTCGAACGCCAGCCCGTTATCGAGATCACCCTGGACGCGCCGGAGGCCGAGCGCAGCCTCGATGCCGGCCAACGGACCGATAGCGAAGCCCTCGACCTGCCGACCGATCCCACCTTGGCCGGGCAGGCCGGCCCCGACAGCGCCAGCGACACCCTGCGCGAAGACGGGCAAGGCCCCCAGCACGAGGGCGCGGGCGGTATGAGTGAAACCCCGCGCGACCTCTCGACCCAGGACCGCATCGACCGGCTCTACCAGCAGGTGAACACCGCCCTGCGGACGGGCTACGCCACCAGCCGCACGCAGCACGGCCCGCCCGGGCGGTACCTCGCGCGCTGGAAGCGCCAGGTCGAGGTCTACGGCAACGAACACTATCCGTCGGCGCTGGTCCAGCAGAACCTCTCGGGCCGGGTAATCCTGGAGGTCACGATCGGCAAGAAGGGGCATGTGCTCAATCTGGCCATCCGGCGTTCCTCGGGCAATTCGGTGGTCGACAACGCCGCGCGCAACCTGTTGCAGGCGGCGGCGCCCTATCCGCCGTTCCCGGCCGAACTCGCCGCCGAGCACGACCGGCTGGTGATCACCCGCACCTGGGTGTTCACCAGCGACCGCCGCCTTCGCGACGAAACTCCCACAAGCCCTTGATTGGCAACCGCCAAGCCGGCCGTGCGGGCGTTGCGCTGACCGAGCGGCACCCCTATACTTGCCCGTCGCCCGTCAACGGCCATGGACCGGATGACGAGGCAGGCAGCGGCCCACACCGACCCGCCGGGTCCCACGCCGCGAGTCGTCTTTCGGCGCATTCCATTTCAAATTTCAGCGTCTGCTCGGGCAGAGGTGGTGCAAAACATGGCAGTTGAACTCCCGGAAGGTTACAAGCCCTCGGAAGACGAGGAATACATGAACCCGATGCAGCTGGAGTACTTCCGGCAGAAACTCCTGACCTGGCGCGACCAGTTGATGACCGAATCGGATTCGACCATCAACCACCTGCGCGAAGAGAACTGGCAGGAGCCCGATATCAACGACCGGGCAACGCTGGAGTCGGACGCCGCCCTCGAGCTGCGCACCCGCGATCGCTACCGCAAGCTGATCAACAAGATCGACAAGGCCTTGAAGCGCATCAGCGACGGCGACTACGGCTTCTGCGAGGAGACCGGTGACGAAATCGGCCTCAAGCGCCTCGAGGCCCGCCCGATCGCCACGCTGACCATCGAGGCTCAGGAACGCCACGAACGCCTCGAGCGTGTGCAGCGCGATGACTGATCTCGCTCGACGCGTCACCGGGTGGTTCATCGGCGCCGGCCTGCTGCTTGCCGGCCCGATGGCGATGGCCGAGACCCAGGTCCGCATCGAGACGAACCAGGGACCGATCCTGGTGGAACTGTTTGACGAGCGCGCCCCGGCCACCGTCGACAATTTCCTGACATACGTGCGCGACGGCTTCTACGACGGCACCATCTTCCACCGCGTGATTCCGGATTTCGTCGCCCAGGGCGGTGGCTTCACCGCCGACTTCACGCGCAAGGAAACTCGCCCGCCAGTGAAGAACGAGGCCGACAACGGTATCGGCAACACCCGCGGCACCCTGGCCATGGCGCGCACCGCCGACCCCGATTCGGCCACCGCGCAGTTCTTCATCAACCTCGCCGACAACGACTTTCTCGACCGACGCGACGACTCCGCCGCCGGAGCCGGCTACACGGTGTTCGGCGAGGTGATCGAGGGCATGGAAACGGTCGATCGCATCGCGAACCTGCCAACCGGCGCGGCAGGCCCGTTCCGCAAGGACGTCCCGCGCGAGACGGTGCGGATCGACTCGGTGCAGATCGTCCAAACGGCCGACTGAACCGGCGTGGGCAGACCCAGCCACAGCGCCCGCTGCCCCTCATGACGCCGGACGCGCCCGACGTCCGGTTCGTCATCCGCTCCGAGGCGCTCGACGCGCTGCTCGTGGCGATGGCAAGAGCCAGCTACCTACCGCTGGATACCGAGTTCGTCCGCGAGCGCACCTATTTCCCTCGCCTGGCCCTGCTGCAGATCGCAACGGACGACACGGTCTGGCTGGTCGATCCGGAATCCGACATCGACCTGACCCCCTTCTGGCAGGCACTGGTCGCCACCGATGTGCCGGTGATCCTGCATGCCGGTGATCAGGACCTCGACTTGATCCTCTCGGCCGCCGGGCATCTCCCGCGCGACGTCTTCGACACCCAGATCGCCGCCGAGCTGCTCGGCATCGGTGGACAGATGAGCTACGCCGCTTTGGTCGAAAGCCTCTTGGGCGTGACGCTCGACAAGGCCGAGAAGCGCAGCGACTGGCTTGCACGCCCCCTGAGCCCGCAGCAGGTCAACTATGCCGTGCAGGACGTCGCCCAGCTGCATGCCCTCTATCCGATGCTGAAAGCGCAGCTGGCCGACCGGGACCGGCTCGACTGGATGGCCGAGGAAGCACACCGCCAGCTCGACCCACAGCGTTTCATGCCGCATGACGAGCAGCGCTGGAAGAAGGTGCGCGGCGTCCAGACCCTCAGCCGTGCCGGACTCGCCGTACTGCGCGAACTGGCCGCCTGGCGCGAGCACCGGGCCCGCGAACTCGACCGCCCGCGCCGATGGATCTGGGGCGATCAGGCCATGCTCGATCTGGCCCACGCCATCGTCCGCGACAAATCTCCCGCCACCACGGCGAGCATCGACGAACGCCTGATGCGAGGGAAGTCGCCCCCGGCCAAGGACCCCGCGGCCCGCCGCGAACTCGCTGCCGCCGTCAGCGCGGCCCTGGCCGACGACCCCGACGACTGGCCACGGCTGCCACGTCCCCCCGCCCTGCCTCCCGAGCAGCGCGAGCTGGTAAAATCCTGGCAGACCCAGTTGGCAGGGATGGCCACCGAGGCCGGCATTACCGCCTCAAGGCTGGCCACCAGCGCCGAACTGAAACAGCACCTGGCCAATCCGGATCGGCCTTCTCGACTCACTCGGGGCTGGCGCGCGGCGCTGCTTGCCCCGATCCTGCAGGCACAAGACTGACGACTACGACCGGAGGACCATCCGCAGATGACCGACAACGAGATCATCGAGCTGATCCAGGCCGAACTGCCCGACGCCCGCGTACGGCCGGACGGCGAGGGCTGCAATTTCCGCATCGCCGTGACCAGCAGCGCCTTTGTCGGCAAGTCCCTGCTGCAGCAGCACCAGATCCTCAACCGCATCCTCAAGCCAGCGCTCGAATCCGGCGACCTGCACGCGGTGACCTACGACACCCGCACCCCGGACAGCTGAGCCAACCGTTTCAAGAGGCATTCCGACCATGGCCATCGATTCCAGCAACCGAGACCAACTCGAAGCCGCCGCTTTCCGCCGGCTCGTCGCCCATTTGCAGGAGCGCACCGACGTGCAGAACATCGACCTGATGAATCTGGCCGGGTTCTGCCGCAACTGCCTCTCGCGCTGGCTACGCGAGGAAGCCGAGAAGCAGGGCATCGAGCTGGCCGATGCCGACGCGCGCGAGCACGTCTACGGCATGCCCTACGAAGAGTGGAAGGCGCGTTACCAGAAGTAAGACGCCGGACCACTCTCCCGTACAGAAAAACGCCCGAGCGGCTGATCGCTCGGGCGTTTTCGTTTCAGAACAGGGGCAAGGAGCTACACGAGCGAGGGCCACTTGCCGTTTTCCAGCGCCTTGGCCGCCCGTTCACGATAGAACTCGACCTGGGCGTTCTGGAACGGCTGTGTGTCGTTCGCCGTGATCACCCGGTACCAGCCGGTGTAGATCGCAAGCAAGTCGTCGACGCTATAACCGGACAGCTCTCGCGGATCGGCGCTCTGCTGGGCCAGCTCAGCCAGCTGCTGTTTGAGGATCTCGTGCAGACGGACGATCACCGCCGCGATCGGCTCGTCCCGATGCGACGGCGTGGTGCCGCCCAGCATCCGCCCGGCCTCCTTGACGGCCCCAGGATGCGACTCGAGGACCTTGGCCACCTCGTCGAGCATTGGCGCCGCCTTCTGCAGCGCTCGGCTCGCCGGCACCGGGAACCCCCGGCCCTGCGTCGACTCGACCTGCAGCTTGGCGATCTTCATCGCGGTCACCATGTCGGGCAGACCGACGTTGCGGGCACGGCGAATGGCGACATCGAGCCGGTCCGGCGTCATCCCCATGCCGCTGCCGAGGTACTTGAGGTAGGCGATGCTGAGGTTCTCGCGCTCGAGGTACAGCTGGCTGCCGCGCCGATAGGGCATCACCTCGTCGACAGCAAGCCGCTGCTCGATCACCAGCTTGTCGGGGTTGTCCGAGAGGATCTCCGCGCCCGCCAGCGGCGTCCCGCCCGATGGGTGGCAGGTGCCGGCCAACGTCTTGTCCTTGCCGGTCACCACCTCGTCGATCTTGACCGTCAGGGTGCCGTCATCGTGGATCTCGTCGACCAGGCCCACCGCGTATCCGTCCCGCTCGGGATTGGGCTCGAACATCGGCACGAACACCTTCTCGCCCACCTCGAACGACGCGGCCTGCAGCGGCGCACCGATCAGCAGCAAACCGACCGCCAGCCAGGCGGCCCGCCCGCCCCGGATGAAAGCCGACGCCCATTCACGGATAATGGCCCAGGTAATGGCCGCGGCACCCGCGATGCCGCTCCAATCCGCTGACAGGTTGATCCTCATCATCGTTACCTCGATTCTCGTGTTTCTCATGCCTCGCGCACCGCATTGTCCCAGACCACAGCCGATGGCCATCGTTCACGGCGCATGCGTGGAAGGGTCCGCATGAAAGCGCGGTTGGTCGAACGGTTGGTCGACGAATTCGGGCCGCTGGAAGTCTACGAGCAAAGCGGCGAGATCGCGCTGCATTTCGGCAACCAGACCGCGCAGTCGGCATGGCGCCCCGACATGCCGGAGCAACTGTGTTTTGCCTACTACCGGGGACTGACCCTGCCGCTGGCGCTCCACTCGAACCCCGACCACATCGGGCTGTTCGGGCTGGGGGGCGGCGTCATGGCGAAGTTTCTTCTCGAACATAGCGAGTCTAGCATCCATGCCGTGGACCTGCGCCCGGCACTGGCACCGTTGGCTGAGCGTCATTTCGGGCTCGACCTCGATCACCCGCGACTCGATCTGCAGTTCGCCGACCTGTGCGCAGCGGCATGGCAACCGCCCGAGAGGCTGGACGTCGCGCTGGTCGACCTGTTCGACGAGAGCGGCATGACGCGCCTGCCCGATGACGCCGTCGACCGCCTCGCCGGCGCGGTCGCTCCCGACGGCCTGTTGGCGGTGAATCTGTGGCGCAGCAGTATGCCGGCAGTGGTCGAGATCCATCGCCAGCTGTCGGCCCACTTCCATCCCGATGCGCTGGTCGCCCACGTGCCCGATCGCCTGAACACGCTGATGATCTATCGGCGCGATGCCTGGCGACCGGAGGACCTGGAGGCGGGCGTGAAACGCCTGACGGCCGCACCGCGTCCACTGCGACGGGCGCAGGGAGAGGCGTGGCAATGGCTGCAGCCACTACGGGGACAGCGGCGGCGCTGACTCACTTTCGTTATCGCCAGACGAAGAAAGGCCCGCCATGGAAGGCGGGCCTTTCGGGATGTGGCGCAGCGGACGGGACTCGAACCCGCGACCTCCGGCGTGACAGGCCGGCATTCTAACCAACTGAACTACCGCTGCTTGTAGAGATGATGGTGGGTGGTGAGAGGCTCGAACTCCCGACCTAAGCCTTGTAAGGGCTCCGCTCTACCAACTGAGCTAACCACCCAATGGAGCGGGAAACCGGATTCGAACCGGCGACCCCAACCTTGGCAAGGTTGTGCTCTACCAGCTGAGCTATTCCCGCACATCTCACGCAATCGATTGCTCGACCGCGTTTGCTAGAGCGCGCATTATACAAAGCCGAATCGGTGACGCAACCCCTTTGGCGCGCCGATGACGAAAAAATTTCGCCCCACCGAAAGACCGCGCCGCCATCCCCTTGATCGCAGGCCGAAATTGGTCGGGGAACGATCAACCGGGCAGCCGCTCGGCACCGGCATCGCCGCCGTTCGTCCCCGAACGAGACGCCGGCCGCTCGGTTTCCGAGGTCGGCTCGTACAACCCGATCAGCACCCAGCCGGGCCCCGGCCGCTGGCTGGGCTCCTCGCTCAAGGGCCGCAGGTTGCCGTCGGGGCTGATGCCGAACAGCAACTCACCGCGCCCCTCGTAGTGCACCACGTACTCGCTGTAGCCGAAGCTCTCGGTCAGGCGTGTGCTGAACAGCTCCGCACCCGCCTCCATCAACCGGAACAGGTGCCCCAGCGAGACCCCTTCCCGGAACAGGTTGCGGGCATTGAACTGGGTGGTGATGCGCTGATTGTCGGACCCGCTGACCTCCTGCGGCGTCTGCAGGACGAAGACGTTCGACTGGCCGAACTCGTGCCGGTAGCGGACCGCGGCAAGGTTATTGATCTCCGACTGGGCGGACATGGCGAACATCTGGCCGATCCCGACCAGATCGAGCTTGCGGTCGGCGGCCTCCGAAACGGGGTTGCCGTAGTAGGTCTCCAGCCCGTCCATGCGCGCCTGGCGGATCTCGCTGTAGTTGCCGTCGGCAATCACCGCGCGAAAGCCGTGCTTCTTGAGCACCTTGGCGATCTCGCGGGTCACGCGATTGGCACCGACGATCAGCACCCCCCGATCCTCCGGCAAGGCAATGTCCAGCGCTCGCGCCAACGGCCGCGCCGTCAGGGAGGCAAGGACGACAGTGCCCACGATGATGCTGAAGGTCAGCGGCACGATCACCACGGCACTCTCGTAGCCTTCGTCGACCAGCTTGATGGCAAACAGGCCGGAGACGGCAGCGGCCACGATGCCACGCGGGCCGATCCAGGCAATCATCAGTTTCTCACGCCAGTTGAGGTCACTGCCGATCGTCGACAACCACACCTTGAGCGGCTGCGCGATGAACACGATCGACGCGAGCACCAGCGCCGCGCCCAGGCCGACCTGACTCAGCGTGGCTGGCTCGATGCGCGCAGCCAGCAGGATGAACAGCCCCGAGATGAACAGGATGCTCAGGGTCTCCTTGAAGTGCAGGATGTCCTCCAGCGGCACCCCCCGCATGTTTGCCAGCCAGATGCCCATCACGGTTACCGCCAGCAAGCCGGACTCCTCGGCCAGCACGTTGGAGGTGGTGAACACGGCCAGCACCGAAGCCAGGACGGTGACGTTGATCAGGTAGTCCGGCAAGGCATGCCGCGAGAGCACCTGCCCCAGCAACCAACCACCGACCACGCCCAGGAACGCGCCGATCAGGACTAGCTCGAGGAACGGCAGGATCACGCCACTCATGCCAACTTCCCCGGCCTGCGACTGGGTGACGATGAACTCGAACACCAGGACGGCCAGCAGCGCACCGATGGGATCGATGATGATGCCCTCCCAGCGCAGGATCTTCGTGACCCGCGCGGTGGGGCGGACGATGCGCAGCAACGGCGCGATGACCGTGGGGCCGGTCACCACCACGATCGCCCCGAACAGGAAGGCGATGGGCCACTCCAGGCCGACGAACCAGTGCGCTGCCGTCGCGGCCACCCCCCAGGAAATCGCCGCGCCCAGCGACACCATCCGCAGGATCGTCGAGGACACCCCCTGAATGTCGCGAAACCGCAGGGTGAGACTGCCCTCGAACAGGATCACGCCCACGGCCAGCGACACGATCGGGAAGAGCAGATCACCAAAGAGCGCATCGGGCTCGAGCAGACCGAAGATCGGCCCCAATGCGATGCCGATCAGCAGGAGGAACAGGATCGGCGGCACCTTCACCCGCCAGGAAAGCCACTGCGCGGCAATGCCGAGCACGACGATGGCGGTCAGAGAAAGAAGAATGGAATCGTGCATGCAACTGCTCGAAGGGAACCAGTCGGCATGATAGACGCTCGGCGCGTCCGCCGACGAATCATCGCCGAGACGATCGCCCGGCCCGATGGATCGGAACGAAAAATCCCGGGGCGAGCCCGGGATCATGACAGGTGTCGGCCGCCAACAGGCGGCCGACGATCAGGCAGGCCCTGCGGCCTGGCTTACGGATGGATGTAAGCCCAGCCCGCCTGTTGCTGGTCGGCGAGGTAAGCGACGCCGGACGGCACGATGTCGTCCTCGTCTGTGTAGTACAGATCGCTCACCTCGAGGCCTTTGCCGCGCAGCGTGTTGGCGCAGACCTTGAACTCGACGTTGTTGGCCTTGAGGTTGTCGATTGCTGCGGCGAGCTGCGGATCCTTGCGCGCCTCGGTCATCATCTTGATGCCACCGCCGTGCACCACGATCTCGATCTCGGTCTCGGGGCCGGAAGGCGAATTGACGTGGTTGGTCGCGTTGCGCAGACCGGCCTTGATGGTGTTCATGTCGGACTTGTTGAAGTGATAGACCACCTGCTTGGTCTTTTCGGTCTCTGCCATGGCGGTGTTGGCCTGCAGCGCCAGCGGGGCGGCGATGATCAGGGCGAGCATGGTGAACAGCTTCTTCATGTTTCTCTCCGTGTCTTGTTGTGGAAACAGCGAATTCACCCTACGACGCGAATACCCGAGTGTGGAACTGAATTTTTCTTATCAGACGAGTGCCTGCATGAATTAAAAGGGTTGCGAATATTCGCACGTATTTGTGTGCTAAATCATGAATATACGGACACCCTCATCCGGAGCGGCACAAAAAAAAGCCCGCCACGGAGGCGGGCCTGCAACCGGGCTCACCGGCCGAGCCGGGCATCAGGCGTCGTTGTTGCCTCGGGTGACGATGCCCTTCTGACGGGAGAAGTCGAGCATGCGCTGGATCGACTCGACCGCCTTGACGCGGATCGCCGGGTCGACGCTGATCTCGTGGCCTTGCGGGTGCTTGAGGGCGTCGCGCACGCTCACCAGGCCGTTCATGGCCATCCACGGGCAGTGGGCGCAAGAGACGCAGGTGGCCGAGCGGCCGCCGGTGGGTGCCTCGATCAGAGTCTTGCCGGGGGCGGCCTCGGCCATCTTGTGGAAGATGCCGCGGTCGGTCGCCACGATCAGCGTCTCGTTGGGCAGCTCGGTAGCCGCCTTGATCAGCTGCGAGGTCGAGCCGACGCGGTCGGCCATCTCGACCACCGCCTCGGGCGATTCCGGGTGGACCAGGATCGCCGCCTCGGGGTGCTTTTCCTTGAGCTCGGCGAGCGCATCGGCGCGGAATTCGTCGTGTACCACGCAGGAGCCTTCCCACAGCAGCATGTCCGCGCCGGTCTTGTCGCGGATATAGCGACCCAGGTGCTTGTCCGGCGCCCAGAGGATCTTCTCGCCGCGTTCCTTGAGGTGCGAGACGATCTCGAGCGCGTTCGAGCTGGTGACCACCCAGTCGGCGCGCGCCTTCACCTCGGCCGAGGTATTGGCGTAGACCACCACGGTGCGGTCGGGATGCGCGTCGCAGAATGCGGTGAATTCCTCGGGCGGGCAGCCGAGATCCAGCGAGCACTCGGCATGCAGCTCCGGCATCAGCACCCGCTTCTCGGGGCTCAGGATCTTGGCCGTCTCGCCCATGAAGCGCACGCCGCACACCACCAGGGTCTGGGCCTCGTGCTCGGCGCCGAAGGCAGCCATGTCGAGCGAGTCGGACACCCGCCCGCCGGTCTCGTCGGCGAGAATCTGCAGGTCCTCGTCGACGTAGTAGTGAACCACCAGCACGGCGTTCTGCTCGGCCAGCAGTTCCTTGATCTCGGCCCGCAGGGCCTCGCGCTCCTCGGCGGTCACCGGCGCGGCCGGCTTCGAGGCCAGCGCGATGCGGGCGATCTCGGGTTCGAGTGCAACGGGGATCTCGCGCGCGGCGCGATCGGATTGGGCATTCGCGGTCATACGGCCTCCCGGAAAGGACGGCGCGCCGGGCTGCCCCGGCGGCCAACGAACAGGGCACGTCTGCCATCCATGACTATAGACGGCAGCACCGATTGCAAGGACGGGGTGTCGCTCAGCCCTTGTCTTCCTTGGGCGGCAGGCGCACGCGGATCGACAGCTCGCGCAGCGCGGCCGGGTCGATCTCGCCCGGCGCGTCGGTGAGCATGCAGGACGCCGACTGGGTCTTCGGGAAGGCGATCACGTCGCGGATCGAGGTCGCGCCGCTCATCAGCATGGCGATGCGGTCGAGACCGAAGGCCACGCCGGCCATGGGCGGCGCGCCGAACTTGAGCGCGTCGAGCAGGAAGCCGAACTTCTCCTGCGCCTCCTCCTCGTCGATGCCGAGGTGCTTGAACACGCGCTGCTGCATCTCCGGGTCGTGGATACGCACGGAACCGCCGCCCAGCTCGTAGCCGTTCAGGACGAAGTCGTAGGCACGCGAACGGACGTTCTCCGGGTCGGAGTCGAGCTTGTCGACGTCGTCCGGATGCGGCGCAGTGAACGGGTGGTGCAGGGCGTAGAGGCGCTTGTCCTTCTCGTCGTATTCGAACATCGGGAAGTCGACCACCCACAGCGCCTTGAAGCCGTGCTCGACCATGTCGAGGTCGTGGCCAAGACGCACGCGCAGCGCGCCCAGCGCTTCGTTGACCACCTTGGTCTTGTCCGCGCCGAAGAAGATCAGGTCGCCGTCGGCCGCGCCGGTGCGCTCCATGATGCCGGCGATCGCCTCGTCGGTGAGGAACTTGAGGATCGGCGACTGCAGGCCCTCGCGACCGGCGGCCGCGTCGTTGACCTTGACGTAGGCCAGCCCCTTGGCGCCGAAGATCGAGACGTACTTGGTGTAATCGTCGATCTGGCTGCGCGGCATCTTGCCGCCCTGCGGCACGTGCAGCGCGGCGACGCGCCCGCGCGGGTCGTTGGCCGGGCCAGAGAAGACTTTGAAGTCGACGTCCTTGACCAGATCGGCGACGTCGACCAGCTCGAGCGGGATGCGCAGGTCCGGCTTGTCGGAGCCGAAGCGGCGCATGGCCTCGTGCCAGGTCAGGCGCGGCAGCGGGTCGTGCAGCGGCACCTCGACCGTCTCGATGAACAGATGGCGCATCATGTTCTCGATCAGCCCCATGGTCATTTCTTCGTCGGCGAAGCTCATCTCCATGTCGAGCTGGGTGAACTCCGGCTGACGGTCGGCGCGCAGGTCCTCGTCACGGAAGCACTTGACGATCTGGTAGTAGCGCTCCAGGCCCGAGACCATCAGCAGCTGCTTGAACAGCTGCGGCGACTGCGGCAGGGCGAAGAACTCGCCCGGATGGGTGCGCGAGGGCACCAGGTAATCGCGCGCGCCCTCCGGGGTGGCCTTGGTGAGCACCGGGGTCTCGACGTCGATGAAGCCGGCATCGTCGAGGAAGCGGCGCATGGCGCTGGTGACGCGGTGACGCAGGCGCAGACGCTCGAGCATCTCTGGGCGGCGCAGGTCGAGGTAGCGGTAGCGCAGGCGCACGTCCTCGGAGACCCGCTCGTCGTCGAGCTGGAAGGGCAGCGGCTCGGAGCGGTTGAGCACGTTCAGCGACAAACCGAGCACCTCGATCTGGCCGGAACGGATATTGGGGTTCTCGGTGCCCGCGGGGCGATTGCGCACCCGGCCGCGCACCTGGATGACAAATTCGTTGCGCAGCGTCTCGGCGACCGCGAACATCTCCGGGTCGTCCGGATCGAACACCACCTGCACCAGACCATCGCGGTCGCGCAGGTCGACGAAGATCACGCCGCCGTGGTCACGGCGTCGGTTGACCCAACCGACCAGCTCGATTTCCTGGTCGAGCAGCGCCTGGTCGACTTGTCCGCAGGTGTGTGTCCGCATCGGCATTGTCATCAAACCCGTCTTGGTGAAAAGCCCGCTATGGTAGCGCCAGCCGCGGGATTTTTCGAGCGCTGCCGGCGGGAGTCACGCCTCGTCGCGAGGTTCGGGGGACCGGTTCCCGCCCAGGTAGGGCTCGGGCGGCGGGGTATCAAGCAGCCGACCGTCGCCGTCTCGGCGGGGCGGCACCACCACGCCGAGCGAGACCACCATGCGGAAGCCCTCCTCGACGGTCATGTTGAGCTTGATCACCTCGGTGCGCGGCACCATGATCACGAAGCCCGACGTCGGGTTGGGCGCGGTGGGCACGAACAGTGTCACCAGGTGCTCGTCGGTACGGTCCTGCACCTCGCCGATCGGCTCGCCGGAGACGAAGGCGATCGACCACGCGTTGCGCCGCGGGTACTCCACCAGGACGACCTGGCGAAACGAGCGCGAGTCCTGCGAGACGAAGGTCTCGACCACCTGCTTGACCGCCGAATAGATACTGCGCACCAGCGGAATCCGGTTGAGCAGTCGCTCCCAGGCGTGGATCAGACTGCGGCCGAGGATGTTGGCCACCAGCGCCCCGGTCAGCAGCACGATCAGCACGGCGAAGAACGCCCCCATGCCGGGCAGTTCGAAGCCCAGCAGGGCCTCGGGCCGATAGGCCGGCGGCAGCAGCACGATGCTCTTGTCCATGAAGGAAATCAGGGCGTTGACCACCCAGAAGGTGACCGCCAGCGGCGCCCAGACCAGGATGCCGGCAATCAGCCAGCGGCGCAGGGTGAGGAAGCGACCGCCCTTCCCGGACTTGCCGTCCGCCTCGGAGGTCTCCGGCTGTTCGCTCATGCCCCACCCCCGGGGATCAGCGGTCGCAGCCAGGAGGCTATGGCCGCCAGCAGGGCCACCGCCGCCAGCAGCGTGAACCACTGGCGCAGCCGCTGATAGGACCAGCCCACCGGCAGGTTGTCGAGCCAGTGCCGGTCGATCTGCCAGGACACCACCAGCAGCAGGAACAGCAGCGACAGGGAGAGCACCGCCCAGGGCAGCATCGCCACGATCCAGGCGGCCAGCACCAGCAACGCCCCCCAGGCCAGGCGATGGCGCGCGTCACCGACCAGCAGGGCCCGCTCGGCCGGGGTGGTCGCCAGCACCACGCCCCAGTGGATCGCGCCGAGAAAGCCGAGCATCACCGCGGCATAGGCGGACAGGGCGTCCAGCGACGCACCGACCCACGCGGACGGGCCCAGCCAGGCCAGCAGGGCCAGCCCCCAGAACGGCAGCAGCAGTCCCAGCGCAAGCAGGTAGGCGGTAGCACGCATTCCGATCTCCTTGGCCATCGGGCCGTCTTCATGCCGGGCGGCATGCGGGATATGAGCAGCATTCTACGCCCAAGCCTAGACCGGAACGACCCTCGCCGATGACCACAAACGAAATCGCCCGGGAAGCCCGGGCGACGTGAACATCAACTGAGGCGCCGGACGCGTCAGCCGGTGTTGAACTTGCTCACCAGCCGCGAGAGCTCGTGGGCGTTGCGGGCCACCGAGTCGCCGGCCGACGCGGTTTCCTGGGCCGCATGGGCGTTGTCCGTGGTGGTCGCGCTCATGTGCTCGATGCTGGTCTTCATCTCGCCGGAGACGGCGGTCTGCTCCTCGGCTGCGGCGGCGATACGGGTGCTCATGTCCTCGAGACGCTCGAACGCGGAGGCGATCTCGTTGAGCATCCGGTCGGCGTCAGTCACCGCCTCGAGGCTCTTGTTGCTCACCTCGCGACCGGTGGTCATGGCCTCGACCGCCTCGGCGGCACCCTCGCGCAGGCGGGCGATGATGTCGGTGATCTCGCGGGTCGAGTCCTGCGTGCGGTTGGCAAGAGAGCGCACCTCTTCGGCGACCACGGCGAAGCCGCGACCCTGCTCGCCGGCACGGGCCGCCTCGATCGCCGCGTTCAGTGCCAGCAGGTTGGTCTGCTCGGCGATCGCACCGATCACGTCGAGCACCTTGCCGATCGACTGCGACTGCTCGGAGAGGTTGGAAACGATGCCCTCGGCGCGCGTCAGCACCTCGTCGAGCTCCTCGGCGTTGCGGGCACTGCCGTTCACTCGGCCCAGACCGTCGTGCAGCTGGCGATTCGCCTGCTGGACCGCGGAGCTCGCCTCCTCGGCCCCACGGGCCACCTCCTCGGCGGCCTCCAGGGTCTGACCCATACCGGTCACCAGCGAGTCGATCGCCGACTCCTCGCGCTCGGCGCCTTCCCGGCCCCGGCGCGAGGCGCGCTCGAGGCTCTCGGAGGCCTCGGTCATCGCCGCGGACGAGCGGGCGACCTCGCGCACCAGGTTCTGCGCGGTGTCGGCGAAGGTGTTGAACGCCGCACCCACCTGGGCGATTTCGTCGTTGCCGTCGGCCGGCAGACGCTGGGTCAGATCGCCGTCGCCCTCGGCGATGTCGTGCATGCGACCGGCGATCCGCTGCAGCGGACGCGAGATGGTCAGCACCGAGAGCCACGCCAGCAGACCGACTACCACAATCCCGGCGACCACCGCGCCGATCTGCCAGTTGCTGGTCGATTCCAGCGCAGCGAGCAAACTGTCCGATCGCTCGGCGATCTCGCGACGCTCGCGCTGCACGATCGACTCCACGTCCTGCTCGATCCGTTTGAAGATCGGGGTGAGCTCGGTGCGAACGAGATAGGCATCCATGCGCCACTTCTCCGAAGCGTGGATATCGAAGGCATGATCGGCGGCCGCAACGAACTTCGGCAGCTTCTCGTTGAGCTGTTCGACCGCGTCGAGCTGCTCGAAGGTCAGCAGGTAGTCGTAGTCCTGCGCGATCTTCTCGGCGCGCTCTATCGCCTGGGTGGCGTAGAGGTCGAAGTTCTTTCGCATGGCGGGCGCACGGAAAGAGATGAATCCGCGCAGGCTCGCCACCACGTTGCCCCAATCCGCCTGCAGACGCGCGAGGTCGATCACGAGCTGACGACGCGAATAGCGGCTGGCATCGGCGTTCTGCTCGGCGTTGAGCAGCTGACCCAACAACCCCGCGATTTCCCGCTGCAACGGGTTGGCGTTGACGTTGGCGTACTGCATGCCGGGATTGTTGGCCGCCTCGTCACCGGAGATCGCGATGATCTTCTCGGCCGTCGCCGCGAAGTCGTCGATGCGCTGACCGAGTTCGTTGCCGCTGTCACCCCGGTACTGGGCCAGCGTCTGGCGCGCGGCCTCGACCCTCTCCAGCGCATCACGGAAACGCGCCAGATCCTCGTCGCGTTGACTTTGCAGGTAGAAGCCCAGCGCCCCGACGGCGCGCTCGACCTGGATGCGGATCGTGTCGGCGGCAAAGGCGGCCGGCTGGCCGCGCTCGACCACCTCTTCCACCTGGCCGGCGACCTTGCTCATGTTGACCATGGTCAGCACGGCGATCCCCATCATCAGGGCCAGGATCAACCCGAACCCCACCATGTTCTTCTGCGACAAACTGAATCGGTTCAGCCAAGCAAGCATTGCGTTCTCCTGCCCCATGACGGCACTTACAGCGCGGACGGATACCCGCACACCCCTTGCGGATAAAACGGGTTATCGACACACGTCATGGAAACTTGACCCCACCGACTCCGATCGTCGGGTTGCCGGGCGGCGATCGGCAGCTACAGCGTGCTCATCAGGAACGCCACGAACCCGGCCACGGCCAGCAGCACCAACGCCACGCCGAGCCATTCCTCGCGCGAGCCCTTGCGGCTGGCCGCCATCATCGGCTTGATGCGGGGGATCAGGAACAGCAGCACGGCGCCGAGCAACACCGCCATGCCGATTTTCATCCACAGGTCCATCGGCGGCCCTCCGGTCGGAAAGCCCGGGTGGCAAGCACCCGAGCAAAAATAACGAGGCAAAAAAAGGCCCCTTGTCGCCAAGGGGCCGTCGTTCGCTCGTGACGTCTGTCAGTCGTTCTGGCTCATCCCCAGCAGGCTGAGCAGGTGGACGAACAGGTTGAAGATGTTCAGGTACAGGCTGACGGTCAGCAGCAGGTAGTTGTCCTCGCCGCCGTTCACCATGCGGCCGGTGTCGTAGAGGATAAAGCCGCTCATCAGCAGCACGACCGCCGCGGAGATCGCCATCGACAGCGCCGGGATCTCGAGGAACAGGTTACCGAGCATGGCGGCGAGCACGACCACCAGACCGACGACCAGGAAACCGCCCATGAACGAGAAGTCACGCCGCGAGACCAGCGCGTAGCCGGACAGGCCGAGGAAGATCGCGCCGGTACCGCCCAGCGCTGTCATCACGATCTGCCCGCCGTTCGGCAGGGCGAGATACTGGCTCAGCATCGGGCCGAGGCCGAAGCCCAACAGGCCGGTGATGCCGAAGACCACCGCGAGCCCCGCGCCGGTGTGGGCAGTGCGCGGCAGCACGAACCAGATCAGCACCAGTGCCGCCCCGAGGCTGACCAGCGATGTCCAGCCGGGCACGCCGGCAAGCAGGGAAACGGTCGCCATTACTGCCGAGAACAGCAGCGTCAGCGACAGCATCATGTAGGTGTTGCGGATGACCTTGTGGGTCTCGAGCCGATCGACCCCCGTCTGGACGGCCGTCTGATTCTCGAATGCCATGCAACCTCACCTCGTCTCTGGTATTCATGTGATTCGGATTGAGTCCGGAGTATAAGTGCTGTGAACTCAGGCGCAATCATGCCGGTCACTCACGCAAAAGGAGATTCCCCTTGTCGCGACCCCGCCTAGCCTCCGTCCCACGCCGCGTGCTGATCACCGGCTGCTCGTCCGGTATCGGCCGATGCGCCGCCGAACAGCTTGCCGAACGCGGACATCACGTGGTCGCGAGCATGCGTGGGGCCGACGACCTCGCCGCCTGGCCCCATGAGCACATCCCGGCCGTCCGCCTGGATCTCGATGACCCGGCCTCGATCCGCGAGGGGCTGGCGGCAGCCGAGCAGTTGGCCGGTGGTCCGTTCGAGGTGCTCTTCAATAACGGCGCCTACGGCCAACCGGGCGCGGTGGAAGACCTCGGTCGCGACACCCTGCGCGCCCAACTCGAAACCAACCTGCTGGGCACGGTGGAGCTGACCAACCTCGTCATCCCGGCGATGCGCGAGGCCGGCTTCGGCCGGATCGTGCAGAACAGCTCGGTGCTTGGCGTCAGTGCCCTGGCCTTCCGCGGCGCCTACGTCGCCTCCAAGTTCGCCCTGGAAGGCATCAGCGACACGATGCGTCTGGAACTGGCCGGCAGCGGCATCGAGGTCTCGCTGATCGAGCCCGGCCCGATCAGCTCGCGCTTTCGCGCCAACGCCCAGCGGGCCTTCGAGGCCAATATCGACTGGCCGCACTCGGTGCACCGGGAGGCCTACGAACGCCAGCTCGAACGGCTGCGCAAACCGGGCCCGGCCGCCCCGTTCACGCTGCCGCCCGAGGCCGTGGTGCGCCGGCTGATCCACGCCATCGAGGCCCGGCGGCCGAAGGCCCGCTACCCGGTAACCGTGCCGACCTACCTGTTCGGCGTGCTCAAGCGACTGCTGACCACGCGCGCCATGGACCGGGTGCTGGCGCGCGCGTCCGGGGGCGGCAAGCGCTGATGTCCCCGCTCGACTCACCGGCCGCCCAGCTCTACTTCCTGATCGAATGGACGATCCGGCTGGCCGCCCTGTTCATCGTGCCGCTGCGCCGGCCGCCGACGGCCGCCACGGCCTGGCTGCTCCTGCTGTTCTTCCTGCCGATCGTCGGCCTGGTGATGTACCTACTGGTCGGCCGTCCACGCATCTCGCACGAGCGCAGCGAGAAGATCGCCCGGCTGGCCGAGACCCTGCGCCCGATCACCGAGCGCCTGGCACGCGCCGAACCGCAGGGCAGCGGCAACCTGCCGGCCCGCTTCGCTGCCGTCGACCAGATGGTGCGTCGCTGGCGGCAGTTCCCGCTGTTCGACGGCAACCGCATCGGCCTGATCGACTCGATGGAGACCTTCGCCGCCGAGCTGGTACAGGAAATCGACGCCGCCCGCCTTCACGTCCACCTGACCTTCTACATCGCGGCGATCGACCCAGCGACGCGCTCCGTGTTCGACGCCCTCGAACGCGCCGCCGCGCGAGGCGTGACCGTGCGGCTAATCGTCGACGATTTCGGCTCCAAGGAAGGGATGCGCCACCTCAAGGCACTGGCGCGCATGGGTATCGAGATCGGTCAGGCCTTCCCGCGCAGCAAGCTGCCGCGCAAGTCGGCCCGTTTCGATCTGCGCAACCACCGCAAGCTGGTGGTCATCGACGGACGACTGGGGTACGCGGGCTCGATGAACCTGGTCGATCCGGAATTCAAACCGGGGCGCATCTACGAGGACCTGATGATGCGGATCGAAGGGCCGGTGGTACTGGAGCTGCAGGCGGTCTTCGCCGGCGACTGGCATCTGGAGACCGGCATCCTGCTCGACACCGAGACCCATTTTCCGGACCCGGAGACGGCCGGTCACGAATCGTGCATCGGGCTGCCCAGCGGGCCCGAGTATCCGGAACCGCTGCTGCAGCAGCTCCTGCTGGGACTGATTCATGCCGCGACCGAGCGGCTCGAGATCGTGACGCCGTATTTCGTCCCGGACGAGTCGACGCTCGATGCGCTGAAGACCGCGGCCCGGCGCGGCGTGCATTGCGAGCTGATCCTGCCGGCCGAACTCGACCACCCGCTGGTGCAGCTGGCGCAGGAGTCGTATTTCGACGAGTTGCTCGAATCGGGCGTGCGCATCCGCCGGCATCCGTCGAAGCTGCTGCACAGCAAGATCACGCTCTGCGACGGGCGCCTGTCACTGGTCGGCAGCGCCAATCTCGACGTGCGCTCGTCGCTGATCAATGCCGAATTCGGCCTGCTCTGCTATTCGAGCGAGACCGCCGCTCGCTTTGCCGACCAGATCGAGGTCTACCGGCGCGTCTGCCAGCCGCTGGCTGCGGAACACTGGGCGCTGCGCGGACGTGGGCGCATCCTGCTGCAGAACATCGCCCGGCTCACCTCGCCGCTGCTCTGATCGACCAAAAAAAACGGCGCCCGCAGGCGCCGTTCGACTTTCGGCAAGGGGCCTCGCTCAGCGCCGTGCCGACCGCTCGTCGAGCGCGACCTGCATGCTGTCCTGTTCGCGCAGCTTCTTGGACAGATCACGCGCTGCGGCCAGCTCCTCCTTGTCCATCTCGCCGGCAAACGACTCCATCAGCTCGGTAGCCGCGCGATGGCCGTTCTCCACCATCGGGCTCAACAGGCCATATGCCGCGATGTAGTCCGGCTCGTCCATGCCCAGCCCGTGGGCATACATCATGGCCAGGTTGTAGCGAGCGACCATGTGCCCCTGGGAGGCGGCCTCGCCGTACCAGTGCAGTGCCTTGTCGTAATCGGCCTCGATGCCGTCACCGCCCAGGTAGAGGGCCGCGAGGTTGCTCTGGGCACGCGCGTAGCCCTTCTCCGCTGCACGCTCGAACCAGCGCGCCGCCTCGGCCACATCACGATCGGTGCCCTGACCCTCGAAGTAGAGAGTGCCGACCGCCAGCTCGCTGGGGGCGAACCCCGCTTCGGCCGCGGCACGGTACCAGCGCAGGCCCTTCTCGTAGTCCTGCTCGACCTTCTTGCCGGTGCAGTACATGTGACCGAGCACGTATTGGGCGAAGATCTCGCCGTCCTCGGCCTTGGGCAGCCAGTGCTCGACGCCGCCCTTTTCGTAAAGGTCCTGCGTGACGGCAGCCGGCACATCCGCGGCCATGCCGGCCAGCGGCACGGTCAGGCCGCCGGCCACCAGGGAAAATGTCACGGCACGCGCCAGACGGCGCATGCCAAAGGTTTGCTTGGATGCCATGGTCCCTGTCCTCGTTCTACTCCGATTCGGAGGATAAGCATGCCCCCGAACCGGGGCAAATTCAATCGTTAAGCCACATGCCTTGTGACTGATTTCTCAGGGAAAATATCCTAGGAAAGAAATATTCGATCATCAGCATGAAACCATATGCACGGCCTAGCGGGCGATGAGTAGCTGAAAGGCCAGCATGACCATGAAGGCCAGCACCACGGACGCCCCTACCGCCCGGGACGAGAGGTGCCTCAGGGCATCCGGCAGCATTTCGGCCAGCACCATCCAGATCATCGCCCCGGCCGCCAGCCCCAGCCCGATCGGCAGGAACGGCTCGAACGTCGTGACGAACAGGTAGGCCGGGATCGCCATGAGCGGCTGGGGCAGGCTGGAAAACACGGCCCACCAGGCGGCCTGCCAGACCGGCACCCCCCGGGGCACCAGCACCAGCGCGATCGCCAGCCCCTCGGGGATGTTGTGCACCGCGATCGCGACAGTGATGAACGTGCCGAGCTCCTGGCCGCCGCCGAACGCCACCCCGACGCCGACGCCCTCGGCGAACGAGTGGGCGGTCATCACCCCGACGATCAGCAACGCCTTGCGGGCATCCGCGCCCTTGAGGTCACCGACACCGGGAGCGTCTGCCCGGTCGATCCAGCGATCCGCCAGCACCACCAACCCCAGGCCGGAGGCCATGCCGACAAGCACCAACCACGCCCCCTCGGGCGCTCCCTCGACCACAAGGCTGTGACTCGCAGCGAGCATCAACCCGGCGGCCACGGCCGCCCCCAGACTCGTCCACCAGACACTGAACTGCCGGACGATGGCGAGAGGAATCGCCCCCAGCCCGGTCGCCAACGCAGTGACGAGGGCCGCCAGAAAGACGGTCAGCAGGCTGGTTTCAAGCAACATCGGGCGCTCCCGGGCAGGCGGACAGGGGAATCATGAATCGGACGATAGCCGGTCGCCGGGCGAATCGCCCGCCCATCCCAGGTCAAGCTCGCCCAGCGTAACCGGGCCGCGGGCCTCCAGCGACGAGCAGGTCACGCCCAGCAATCTCACCGGTCGTCGCCCGACCTCGGTGGCATCCAGCAGGGGGCGCAGGGCCTCGACCAGCTCGGTCGCCGCGGAGAGGGGGCGGCCGAAGGTCTGGCGGCGCGTAATTTGGACGAAATCGGCGTACTTCACCTTGAGGGTAACCGTGCGGGCGGTCAGTTCCCGGCCGGCGAGGTCGGCCGCCACCCGTTCGGCCAGCGGCACCACAGCGGCATCGACGGCCACGCGATCACCCAGGTCGCTGGCAAAGGTGGTCTCGTGGCCGAGCGACTTGCGGATCCGCTGACTGACCACTGGCCGCTCGTCGATGCCGCGCGCGATCGAGTAGTAGTGACGACCGGCCTTGCCGAACCAATCGACCAATTCGTGCAACGCATGGCGGCGCAGATCGCGTCCGGTCTCGATACCGTGATGCCGCATGCGTCGCTCGGTGGCCGGCCCGACACCGTGGAAATCACCGACTGGCAACTGGTCGACGAAAGCCTCGGCCGCGGCCGGGTCGATCACGTACAGCCCGTCGGGCTTGTCGAAATCGGAGGCCAGCTTAGCGAGGAACTTGTTGTAGGAAACCCCGGCCGATGCGACCAGACCGGTCGCATCGAGAATCGCCGCCTTGATCTCGCGCGCCATCAGGGTCGCCGAACCACGACAGGCAGGCGTCTCGGTCACGTCGAGGTAGGCCTCGTCGAGCGACAGCGGTTCGATACGATCGGTGTAGCGACGGAAGATGCCGTGGATCTGGCGAGACACGGCCCGGTAGACGTCGAAGCGCGGCCGCAGAAACACCGCCTCGGGGCAGGCGCGGGCGGCACGCGCGGCAGGCATCGCCGAGCGGATGCCGAAGCGGCGGGCCTCGTAGCTCGCCGCGGCGACCACGCCCCGGCCAGCCGGATCGCCGCCGACCACCACCGGCCGGCCGCGCAGCTCGGGCCGGTCTCGCTGCTCGACCGACGCGTAGAACGCATCCATGTCGACGTGGATGATCTTGCGCATGCAAAGCCTTCGTCGTGCCGGACGGGCAGCATAACGCGAACACGCGAGTGCCCCGGAACGAGAAAGACCCCGGATCCGTCGGGACCCGGGGTCTTCATGTCATGGTGGCCAGAGAGGGAATCGAACCCCCGACACGGGGATTTTCAATCCCCTGCTCTACCAACTGAGCTATCTGGCCAAATCGGTTCTTCGTTGCCGGCAACTGAGGGATGACGGGCAGGCCCGCCGGGCAACGAGGTTGCGCATTTAACGGCAAAATCGCCGCGCGGTCAACCCCGTCACGGGCGGACTCGAGAGAGCCGGCAGACGACGTTTTCCGCCGAAAGGCTGACGTGCCGCGGCGGGCATTGTATGCTCCCGGTTCGGGAACCGATTTCCGAGACCCCATAGCCAATCCGCCCGAGACGCGAACCGACCATGGCCGCACGTACTGCGCAGATCCGACGCGAAACCAACGAGACCCGCATCTCGCTCGAGATCAACCTCGACGGCGAGGGCAAGGCCCGGCTCCAGACCGGCGTGCCTTTCTTCGAGCACATGCTCGACCAGATCGCCCGGCACGGGCTGATCGACATCACGCTGACCTGCGACGGCGACACCGAGATCGACGACCACCACACCGTCGAGGACTGCGGCATCGTGCTCGGCCAGGCGGTGACGAAGGCCGTCGGCGACAAGCGCGGCATCTACCGTTACGGGCACGCCTACGTGCCGCTGGACGAGGCGTTGTCGCGCGTGGTGATCGATCTGTCCGGCCGTCCCGGGCTGGAATTCCACTGCGACTTCACCCGCTCGCTGATCGGCCGCTTCGAGACCGAGCTGGTCGAGGAGTTCTTCCGCGGCTTCGTCAACCACGCCAACGCCACGCTGCACGTCGATAACATCCGTGGGCGCAATGCGCATCACCAGGCCGAGACCATGTTCAAGGCCTTCGGTCGGGCGCTGCGCATGGCACTGAGCGCCGACGAGCGCCAGGCGGACGTGATCCCCTCGACCAAGGGCTCGCTCTGATATGCAAATCGCGGTCGTCGACTACGGCATGGGCAACCTGCGCTCGGTGGTCAAGGCCATCGAGCACGTAGCCCCGGATGGTGCCCACGTGGTGCTGACCGATGCCCCGGAGGTAATCCTGGAGTCCGAGCGTGTGGTCTTCCCCGGCCAGGGCGCGGCCGCCCAGTGCATGACCGCGCTGCGCGAGCGCAACCTGCCCGAGGCCCTGCGCGAGGCGGCGCGGACCCGCCCGTTTCTCGGCATCTGCATGGGCATGCAGGTGCTGCTCGACCGCTCCGAGGAGAACGACGGCGTGGACCTGCTCGGCTGGTTTCCCGGCCAGGTACGCCGCTTCCGCCCGGAGAACGAAGCGCTCAAGGTGCCGCAGATGGGCTGGAACCAGCTGCACCAGACGCAGGAGCACCCGCTGCTCGACGGCATCCGTCAGGACGCGCGCTTCTACTTCGTCCACAGCTACTACTGCGATCTGTCCGATCCGGCGCAGCAGGTGGCAACGGCGGAGTACGACCTGACCTACTGCGCCGCACTGGCCGATGACTACGTCTTCGCCATCCAGGCGCACCCGGAGAAGAGCGCCGACGACGGCCTCAAGCTTCTGGCCAATTTCACCCGCTGGTCCGGACCGTGGTCCTGACCGCATCGCACAACGACAGACGCGTATCGAGGACGCCCCAACCATGCTCCTGATCCCCGCCATCGATCTGAAGGAAGGCAAATGCGTGCGCCTGCGCCAGGGCCGCATGGAGGATGACACCGTCTTTTCCGACGACCCGGTCGCCGTGGCCGGACGCTGGGTGGAGGCCGGCGCGCGACGCCTGCACCTGGTCGATCTCGACGGTGCCTTCGCCGGCAGCCCCAAGAACCGCGAGGTCATCAAGGCCATCTGCGAGGCCTACCCGGACCTGCCGATCCAGGTCGGCGGCGGCATCCGCGACGAGGCGACCATCGAGCAGTACCTCGAGCTGGGCGTCGAGTTCGTGATCATCGGCACCAAGGCCGTCTCCGAGCCGCATTTCGTCGAGGACGTCTGCCTCGCCTTCCCGGGCCACATCATCGTCGGCCTGGACGCGCGTGACGACAAGGTCGCCATCGACGGCTGGTCGAAGCTCTCCCACCACGACGTCTACGACATGGCGCAGCGCTTCGAGCAGGACGGCGTGGCCGCGATCGTGTTCACCGACATCTCCCGCGACGGCATGATGCAGGGTGCGAACATCGAGGCAACTCGCAAGCTCGCCACCTCGGTGCGCGTTCCGGTGATCGCCTCCGGCGGCGTGACCGACATGAACGACATCGACCGCCTGATCGAGGCGGCCGACGATGGCGTCTCCGGCGCGATCATCGGCCGGGCGCTATACGAGGGCACCATCGACCTGCAGGAAGCGCAGAAGCGCATTGACGACCGCGCGGGCATCCCGCCGTTCTCCGAGTAGGCCATGGGGCTTGCCAAGCGCATCATCCCCTGCCTGGACGTGGCCGAGGGCCGCGTGGTCAAGGGCGTGCAGTTCGAGGGCCTGCGTGACGCCGGCGACCCGGTCGAGGCGGCGCGCCGCTACAACCAGGCGGGTGCCGACGAGCTGACCTTCCTCGACATCTCCGCCTCCCACGAGGGGCGCGAGACCATGCAGCACGTGGTCGAGGCGGTCGCCGCCGAGGTGTTCATCCCGCTGACCGTCGGCGGCGGCATCCGCACGCTCGACGACGTCCGCCGGCTGCTGCATGCCGGTGCCGACAAGGTCTCGATCAACACCGCCGCCGTCCACCATCCCGAACGCATCAAGGAGATGAGCGACGCGGTCGGCTCGCAGTGCATCGTGGTCGCCATCGACGCCCGGCGCGTCTCGGGCGAGGACGAGCCGCCGCGCTGGGAAATCTTCACCCACGGCGGGCGCAATCCGACCGGTCTCGACGCGATCAAGTGGGCCAAGTACATGGCCGACCTGGGTGCCGGCGAACTGCTGGTGACCAGCATGGATCGCGACGGCATGCAGCAGGGCTTCGACCTCGAACTGACCCGCACCATCAGCGATAACGTGCCGATCCCGGTGATCGCCTCCGGCGGCGTGGGCAACCTCCAGCACCTGGTCGACGGCATCACCGAAGGCCACGCCGACGCGGTGCTGGCCGCGAGCATCTTCCACTTCGGCACCTACAGCATCGATGAGGCCAAGGCGGTCATGGCCGAGGCCGGCATCGAGGTCCGGGACTGACCGGGCCGGCCTTCCCCGGGCCGCTGACGGTTTTCCCGGCATCCCTGATATACTCCGGCGCCGCCCGCCCACCGCTACACGACGACACGCAAGTGACCGATTCCCAGGCAAATTCCCCGGCCACCGCCAACGCCGACTGGATCGAGGCGATCGCCTTCGATGCCGACGGACTGGTGCCGGCAATCGCGCAGGACGCGGAGAGCGGCCGGGTGATGATGTTCGCCTGGATGAACCGCGAGGCGGTGGCGAAGACCGTCGAGCTGGGCGAGGCGGTGTACTTCTCCCGCTCGCGCGGCAAGCTCTGGCACAAGGGCGAGCAGAGCGGCCATACTCAGAAGGTGCGGGAGATCCGGCTTGACTGCGACGGCGACGTCCTGCTGTTGTCGATCGAACAGGCCGGCGGCATCGCCTGTCACACGGGACGGGAGTCCTGCTTCTACCGTCGCCTCAAGGACGGCCGCTGGCAGGTGGCCGACGAGGTGAAGAAATCTCCGGGAGCGATCTATGGCAACGGCTGATTCCCCGTCCTCTTCCGCCTCGTCGAGCGAGGTGCTCGAACGGCTGGCCGCCCTGCTCGAGGAGCGTAAGGGCGCCGATGCCGGCAGCTCCTACGTCGCCAGCCTGTACAAGAAGGGCCGGGCCAAGATCGCCCAGAAGGTGGGCGAGGAGGGGGTCGAGGTCGCGCTTGCCGCGGTGGGCGACGACCCCGACGAACTGATCAACGAGATGGCCGACCTGTGGTTCCACAGCCTGGTACTGCTGGCCGATGCCAACCAAACCCCGGCGGACGTGCTCGCGGAGCTCGACCGCCGTTTCGGACTGTCGGGCCTTGAAGAAAAGGCGCGGCGCACACAAGATTGACTGGACACCTGTAGGAGATCGCGATCATGGGTACTTTTAGCATCTGGCACTGGCTGATCATTCTCGCCATCGTGCTGCTTCTGTTCGGCACCAAGCGCCTCAAGAACCTCGGCACCGACCTCGGTAGCGCCATCAAGGGCTTCAAGTCGGCCGTGAAGGAAGAGTCCGAGAAGGACGAGGAAGAGCAGAAGCGCGCCGAGAACCTCGAGCACAAGGAAGGCGAGCAACCGAACGCCAACCGCGTGATCGAGAGCGAGACCATCGAGGCCGGCAAGGAAAAGACCGCCGAGAAGTCCTCCGAGAACAAGAACAGCTGATCCGCGCCGCGCGTCGGGACTAACACGTGTTCGGTTTCAGCTTCTGGGAATTCTCCTTGCTCATGGTCGTGGCGCTCGTGGTTATCGGACCCGAGCGCCTGCCGGGCGTGGCGCGCAAGGCGGGCGAGTGGACCTACAAGGTCCGCAAGTTCGTCAACAACGCCAAGGCGGAGATGGACAGCGAGTTCAACATGCAGGACATGAAGCAGCTGCTGAACTCGCAGGAATCCGAAATCTCCAAGCTGCGCGCCATGGTCGAGGAGACCCGCGACGACCTCTCCGGCACCGGCGAGACGGTCAAGGGCGCCCTCTCGGACGCCGAACGCACCATGCGCGACTCGGCGGCCGGCGAGCAGGCGCGCCAGAAGGACACGGAATCGCCGACCGAGGATGACGCCGACGCCCCGAGCCGGCTCAAGGCGGTCGACGAAGGCGCCGAGACCGCGGCGGATCGCGATCCCTTCGAAGACGAGCTGAGCCGACTCGAGTCCGAGACGGGCGAGAACTTCCACCGCCCGTTCGCCGCGCCGGAACCCGACACCCCGGCCGAATCGGCCACGATCCAGGAATCGACCACGAAAGGCCAAGATGAACCAAAGGAACGCGGACGCGACAACTGACGAGCCGTCCGGCCTGGCCGGTTTCGTCTCGCACCTGGTCGAACTGCGCAACCGGCTGATCAAGTCGGTTGCCGTGGTGTTCGTCCTGTTCCTGGCGCTGTTCCCGTTCCGCAACGAGCTGTTCCGCTTCCTGTCCGAGCCGCTGTCGCGCTTCCTCCCGGAAGACACCAGCATGATCGCGGTCCAGGTGGCCTCGACCTTCTTCATCCCGCTCAAGCTGGCCGGCTTCACCGCGCTGTTCCTGGCGATTCCCTTTCTGCTCTACCAGTTGTGGGCATTCATCGCCCCGGGGCTCTACCAGCACGAGCGCAAGATGGTCGTGCCGCTGGTGTTCTCCAGCACGATCCTGTTCTACATCGGTGCGGCCTTCGCCTACTTCGCAGTGTTCCCGGTGGTGTTCGGCTTCCTCTCCGGCGCCGGGCCGACCGAGGTCAACTTCGCGCCGGACATCAACGAGTACCTGAGCTTCACCATCACGATGTTCTTTGCCTTCGGCTTCGTCTTCGAAGTGCCGGTGGCAACGGTGCTGCTCATCCTGATCGGCGTGGTCACGCCCGAGCAACTGGCCGAGAAGCGCCGCTACGCGATCCTGGTGGCCTTCATCCTCGGGGCGATCTTTACCCCGCCGGACATCCTGTCGCAGTTCATGATGGCGATCCCGGTCTGGTTCCTCTATGAATTGGGGATCGTGATCGGCCGCATTCTGCTCAAGCGCCAGGGCGGCCCGGTACTGCCGAGCGACGACGAGCCGGATCCAGATGGCTCCGGTCCGGGCGGCGGCACCCCGTCGGGCGGTAGCGGCGGCGAAGGCGCTGCTCCCGCGCCTCGCCAGTACGAGACCGAAAAGGACGAGGATTTCGACTTCGACCGCGCCTTCGACGAGATCGAGCGCGAACAGCAGTCACTGGACGAGACCAGCCCCCGGGACGACGCCGGGGAACGGCCCGCGCCCGACGAGGCGGCGGACGACGACCGGCAGGGCAATCCGCCGGAAGACGACGAGGCCGATCGGGAGCGCCCGGGACGCCAGTGATCCCGGCCCGATAGCCTCGCCACGCCGCAGCGCCCGAATGCGGGCCGCTGGGCAAGGAACCCCAGAATGAATCGGATGGCACGCTGCCCGCCGCGTGCCGGCACGAAGCCACGCGCCACCCGATTCGTTCAGGCGTTCGTTAACGCGCTTAACCTGAAGGAATACGACACATGTCCAACATCGCCCCGCGACGCCCCGTCCTGCTCGTCATCATGGACGGCGTTGGCGTCAACCCGAGCCGCAAGAACAACGCCGTCAGCCTGGCCGAGACGCCGCGCCTCGACGAGCTGTTCGCCCACCACCCGCACACCGTGATCGAGGCTTCGGGCCGGGCCTGCGGCCTGCCCGACGGCCAGATGGGCAACTCCGAGGTCGGTCACCTGACGCTCGGCAGCGGCGCGATCAACCGCCAGGATCTGGTGCGGATCGACGATGCGATCAAGGACGGCAGCTTCTACGACAACGCCGCCCTGGGCCAGGCCATGCAGAAGGCAGCCGACCAGGACCGCCCGATCCACCTGATCGGCCTGGTCTCCGACGGCGGCGTACACAGCCACGTCCGCCACCTGCTTGCGCTGATCAAGATGGCGAAGAAGGTCGGCGCCCGGCCGTTGCTGCACATGATCACCGACGGCCGCGACACCGCGCCGAAGTCGGCACAGACCTACCTCGACCAGATCGAGCCCAAGCTCGCGGATGCCAACGGCGCGATCGCGACGATCAGCGGCCGTTACTACGCCATGGATCGCGACCAGCGCTGGGAGCGTACCGAAGAGGCCTTCAATGCCATCGTCCGGGGAGACGGGCCGCGCTACGCGGATGCCCGCGAGGCGCTGGCCACCTCCTACGAGGCCGACCAGACCGACGAGTTCATCCGCCCGGCGGTACTCGACGGCTTCGAGGCACTCGCGCCCACCGACGCGATGATCTTCTTCAACTTCCGCAACGATCGGCCGCGCCAGCTGACCGAAGCACTCGGCCAGGCGGAATTCTCCGGCTTCGATCGCGGCGACTATCAGCCGATCATCGTCACCTGCCTGACCGAATACGACCCGCGTTTCCTTTCGCCGATCGGCTTCCCGCCGGAACGGCCGAAGAACGTGCTCGCCGAGGCGATCAGCCAGGCAGGCATCAAGCAGTTCCACTGCGCGGAGACCGAGAAATACGCCCACGTGACGTTCTTCTTCAACGGCGGCAAGGAAGAAACCTTCGCCGGTGAGGACCGCGTCATGGTGCCCTCGCCGAAGGTATCGACCTACGATCTGCAGCCGGAGATGAGCGCCCGCGAGGTGGCCGACGCCGCGATCGACGCGGTCTCGGCGCAGCAGTACGGCTTCGTGCTGGTGAACTTCGCCAACGGCGACATGGTGGGCCACACCGCCGTGCGTGACTCGGTGATCAAGGCCATGGAAACGGTCGACCTCGAGGTCGGCCGCCTGGTGGATGCCGCCAGCGAACAGGGCTACTCGATCATCCTCACCGCCGACCACGGCAACTGCGACGAGATGGTCGATCCGGTCACCGGCGACCCGCACACCCAACACACGGTGTACCCGGTGCCCTGCATCGTCATCGACCAGACGCCGGTACGGCTGCGCACCGGTGGCGGCATTGCCAATATCGCCGCCACCGTGCTCGAGTTGATGGGCCTGCCGCTGCCGAAGAAGATGAAACGCTCGCTGTTGCTGGAAAAGCCCAGCAGCTGAGCCGCACCCCAGCCGACAGGCACAGTAAGGCCGCGCTGACCGGACACCGGTCGCGCGGCCTTACTGCGTCCGGGGCAAGCAGATCAGCACAAGCGGATGGGCTACGGCGTAACCGAAGGGACGACACGAATAACGTTATGTTATAACCTTTCGCTCATTCCGCTCTAAATAACCTGGCCCGACGGATCTCCTCATCATGCCCTCTTTTGCTTACCCGGGCGTATCGACACGCTCACGCCCCCTGCTTCTCGCCACCCTGTCCCTACTGGCCCCCGGCACCGCACTCGCCTTCGAACCGGAACTTGCCGTGACCGTGGATGCGAGCTATTACGACGACACGCAGGACGGACACGGTGACCAAGCACTCAACGAGATCGCAGGCGCACTCGCCGTGCACGAACACGAAGAGGGGACACACGGTCTCGAACAGGGCGTCAATCTCCGCCCGACCGAAATCACGGTTGGCGGCACACTGGATCACGACACCGAAATCCGCCTGACCGCCACCGTTTCGGACACGGGAGCCGTGGACGTCGAGGAGGCCTTCGTCGCCACCGAACTGCCCCGGGGCGTGAAACTGACCGCCGGCCGGTTCTACTCGGGCATCGGCTACCAGAACGCACGCCACCCGCATGCCTGGGACTTTGTCGACCAGAATCTCGCCTATCGCGCCCTGCTGGGCGAACACGGCCTCTCCGATATCGGCCTGCAGGCCGTCTTCACGCCGATCGGCCGCCCCGACATCCATGTCGGCGTGGAGGCATTCCGCGGTGACGAGAACGAACGCCTTGGGACCAGTGTCTCGCACGCCGACCACTTGCCGGACCGCGCGGAGGCACCTCGGCTCTGGACGGCATTCGTGAAGGCCACACCCAGCATCGGCGACGAGCATCGGTTCCGATTCGGTGCCTCGACCGCGCTGTTCCGCAGCCACCAGGAGCACCACGAGGAAGGGGAGCCCGACGAACATGCGCTTGACGGCGACGCACGGCTGTACGGGCTGGAGGCCGTGTACCACCACGAGGCCGGCGGTCAGCAGGGACGAGGAGACTGGCGCCTGGCGGCCGAATACCTGCGGGCGGAAAAGTATTTGACGATCACTCACCACAACAGCGAGCCGGTCGCGGTCGGCAATAGCCGCACGTTCGTCGAGGATGGCTTCTATCTGCAGGCCATCTACGGCATTGCCCCGAATTGGGAGCTCGGCCTGCGCTTCGACGCGGCCGGGCTGACCAACGAGCTGCCAGACGCGCGCACTGGTCTCCTCACCGATCCCGGGGAAAGCCGACGCTGGACGGCCGCGGCCACCTGGCACCTGAGCGAGACCAGTCGACTTCGGGGCCAGGTCGCACGCGTGAGTGCCGCACTGGAGGATGGCCGTGAGCGGTACACGCAGTTCTATCTTCAGTACCAGTGGCGGCTGGCGCTTGGCGGGCATCGCCACGCGCACTGACGTGCCGGGAACCGGCGGCATGCTACCCTCGATGAGCCGCAACCGGGTGCGGCCATCACGCTCGAGGAGTGCGCCGTGACCGATCCGCAACCTGCCAGTTCGACCAACCAGTCCGCCCCCCAGCCATCACGCCGAGGCCTCGGCTGCCTGGGCGTGAGCCTGGTGATCCTGGGCACCGTGATCGTCACCGTGGTGGTCGGCGCCCTGCTGGCCCGCTACGTGCTGTTCCCGGAGCATTTTGAACCGGTGCAGCTCGATGCGGCGGAAGAACAGGTGCTCGAGCAAAAACTCGACACGCTCGGCGTGCGCGCCGATTCCGGTCCACGCCACGGCCCAGGCGATCGCTTCGCTCCCCGCACGGACGAATTCGACGCTCAGGGCCGGCTTCGCCCGGAGCCGTACGATGAACCAACCGACGGTCCGCGCGAAGTGCATTTCGACGAGCGCGAACTCAATGCACTGATTGCTCGCGACCCGGAGCTGGCCCGTCGCCTGGCCATCGACCTGTCGCGCGACCTGGTCAGCGTCAAGCTGCTGGTGCCCCTGCCACCGGACTTCCCCGTCATGGGTGGGCAGACGCTGCGCCTGACGGCCGGGGCCGAGGTCCACGAGGTCGTCGGCCGCGACGGCCAGCCGCGCCTCGCGGTGATCGTCACCGGCGTGAGCCTGTGGGGCGTGCCGCTGCCGAATGCGTGGATCGGCGGACTCAAGGGGGTCGATCTGGTGGAGCAGTTCGGCGACGATCCCGGCTTCTGGCGGGCGCTGGCCGACGGCGTGGAGAGCGTGCAAGTCGAAGAAGGCGAGCTGGTGCTCCGGCTCGCCGAGTGACACTTTCACCGATCGAGACAAGGAGCAATCCATGAAGACCGCACTAATCACCGGCACCAACCGCGGCATCGGCCTGGAACTGACTCGCCAGCTCCTCGACGACGGCTGGCGAGTCCACGCCACCGCGAGGGACCCGATGGGCTCGGCCGAACTGACCGAACTGGCCGAACACCACCCGACCACCCTGCAGCGCCATGCCCTCGACGTGCACGAGCCGGCAGCGATCGACGCGCTCTCACGGGAGCTAGCCGACGAGTCGATCGACTGGCTGATCAACAATGCCGGCATCTACGGGCCGCGCGGCGTCGCCTTCGGCAATGTCGACGATGTGGAGGCCTGGCTTGAGGTCTTCCGCATCAACAGCATCGCGCCGATGCTCGTCATGCAGGCGTTCGCCGAACAGGTGGCGCGCAGCGAGGAGAAGAAGATCGGCATTCTTTCGAGCAAGGTCGGCTCGATGGGCGATAACGGCTCGGGCGGCGGCTACATCTACCGCTCCAGTAAGGCGGCGGTCAACGCGGTGATCAAGAGCGCCTCGATCGATCTCGAGCTGCTGGGGATCAACGTCGTCGCGCTCCACCCCGGTTGGGTACTCACCGACATGGGCGGCCCGCACGCCGAAATCACCACCGCCCAGAGCGCCGCCGGGCTGCGCCACAACATGGCCGAGCTCAGCGAAGCCGACCGCGGGCGGTTCATCGACATCGACGGCACCACCATCCCCTGGTAAGCGGGCATTGTCCCCACAAACGGGAATCGTTATCGTTTGCACAAATAATAACGACTCCCGGAGGCCCACTGCGACTGATCCCCCCCCCTGCGGAACCCTTGGCGATCGGATCGAGGTCCTCGCCAGCGATCACGACCAGGTGATCGCCAGCTTCCGCCATGCTGAGCTTGATCGCTTCGTTGCCGCCGAGCAGCACTTGACCAGAGGCTCGCCTCGCTTGGCGTCCAGGCCGATCGCGCGCCTGCCGATGATCGCTTCGCCCCGCAAGCAGAGGAGTTCGACTCGCAGGGCCGTCTGCGGCCCGAGCCATACCGTGAGGCGACCGGCCCGCGCGAGGTGCGTTCCGACGAGCGTGAACTCGAAGCCATCATCGCCCGCAACACCGAACTGGCCCGCCGCCTGGCCGTCGACCTGTCCCGGGATCTCGTAAGCGTCAAACTGCTGGTGCCACTACCACCGGATTTCCCGGCGATGGGCGGGCAGACCCTGCGCCTGACGGCCGGCGCCGAAGTCCGCGAGGTGCCCACGCCCAACGGCGATACCCGACTGGACGTGATCGTCACCGGCATGTGCCTTTCCGGGTGCCACTACCCAATGCGTGGATCGGCGGGTTGAAGGGCGTCGACCTGATCGAGCAGTTCGACGACGATCCGGGTTTCTGGCAGGCGCTGGCCGACGGCGTGGCGCGCGTGCAGGTCGAGGAAGGCGAGTTGGTGCTCCGGGTCGCCGAATGACACTGATTGACATCAACAGGAGGCAAACCGGGTGAAGACCGCACTGATCACCGGCACCAACCGTGGCATTGGCCTGGAACTGACTCGCCAGCTCCTCGACGACGGCTGGCGAGTCCACGCCACCGCTCACCACCCGGTGGACTCGACCGAGCTCACTGAGCTAGCCGAACAGTTTCCGGCCACGCTGGAACGCCACGCACTCGACGTGGGTGATCCGACCGCCATCAATGCGCTCTCCCGCGAACTGGCGGACGAATCGATCGACTGGCTGATCAACAACGCCGGCATCTACAGCCCACGCGGTGCCGCCTTCGGCAACGTCGAAGACGTCGATGTCTGGCTGGAGGTGTTCCGCATCAACAGCGTCGCGCCGATGCTCGTGATGCAGGCGTTCGCCGAGCAGGTTGCCCGCAGTGAGGAGAAGAAGATCGGCATTCTTTCGAGCAAGGTCGGCTCGACGGGCGACAACGGCTCGGGCGGTGGTTACATCTACCGCTCCAGCAAGGCGGCGGTCAAGGCGGCGGTCAACGCGGTGATCACGAGCGCCTCGATCGACCTCGAACCCCGGGGCATCAACGTCGTCGCGCTCCATCCCGGCTCGGTATGGACCGACATGGGCGGCCCGCACGCCGAGATCACCACCGCCCAGAGCGCCGCCGGACTGCGCCACAACATGGCCGAGCTGAGCGAAGCCGACCGCGGGCGGTTCATCGACATCGACGGCACCACCATCCCCTGGTAAGCGGGCATTGTTTCCGCGAACGGGAATCGTTATCGTTTGCACGAACCGTAACGATTCACCGGGGGGGGGCGGCCATGCGACTGATGCACCACTGCGGAGCTGTTGGCGATCGGGTCGAGGTGCGCGCCAGCGATCAGGACCAGGTGATCGCCGACTTCCGCTACGACGAACTCGACCGCTTCATCGCCGAAGGCAAGCTGTCGGCCGCCGAGCTGTTCGACCGCAGCGAGACCGGTTGTGCGGCCCTGTGCCGACGGCTGGCACTACTTGCCTGCGCGCAGGCCTGCCGTCAGGGCATGACCTGCCTTGCCGTCGACTGCCCGCATCACCCGGCCTCCCGATCTTCGGCAACACCACCTCAACGAGGCACCCGCACGGCCGGGCCGTGATTCATCGTGGTGCGTTGCGGATGGCTGTCGCACCTTACTGGTGCATGAAGCGGCCGACGTACCCGGCAGACCCCTCGCCGATTCATGACCTGAATGACCGGCCACACAGCGGCGGCTCGTGACAGCCGCGCATAATCAGGCAGTTGCGGAACAAGGTCACGCCCCCGGGCCGAAACCGCAAACCACCGCACCCCGGTCATGCAAACCGGCACGGTTTCTGCTTTTCTTGCACCAAGTCGGGCATCAGCGGATCATGTCGGCAGTTCGCCGCGCGCACCGCGCCCGCCGCATTTCGAGATTCAACGTCTACCGGAGGATTCCATGTCCAACGCGACCAACAAAGTCATGACCATGATGGAAGAGCACGGCGTCAAGTTCGTCGACTTCCGCTTTACCGACACGCTGGGCAAGCAGCAGCACGTCACCTACCCGGCCAGCCACATCGACGAGGACACCTTCGAAGAAGGCGTCATGTTCGACGGCTCCTCGATCGCCGGCTGGAAGGGCATCAACGCATCGGACATGATCCTCATGCCGGACGCCGAGTCCGCCAACATCGACCCGTTCTCCGAAGAGCCGACCCTGATCGTCATCTGCGACATCATCGAGCCGGACACCATGCAGGGCTACAACCGTGACCCGCGCTCGGTCGCTCGTCGCGCCGAGGCCTACATCCAGTCCTCCGGCCTGGCCGACGTCGCCTTCTTCGGTCCGGAGAACGAGTTCTTCATCCTCGACGACGTTCGCTGGGGCTCGGACATGTCCGGCTCGTTCGTCAAGATCGACTCCAAGGAAGCCGCGTGGAATGCCGAACGCGTCTACGAAGACGGCAACATGGGCCACCGCCCGGGCGTCAAGGGGGGCTACTTCCCGGTACCGCCGGTCGACTCCCTGCACGACATCCGCCAGGCCATGTGCCTTGTGCTCGAGGAGATGGGCCAGAACGTCGAGGTACATCACCACGAAGTCGCAACCGCCGGCCAGTGCGAGATTGGCGTCGCGTTCAACACGCTGGTCAAGAAGGCCGACGAGGTCCAGGATCTCAAGTACGTGATCCACAACGTCGCGCACGCCTACGGCAAGACCGCCACCTTCATGCCCAAGCCGATCGTCGGCGACAACGGCTCCGGCATGCACGTCCACCAGTCCATGGGCAAGGACGGCAAGAACCTGTTCTCTGGTGACGGCTACGCGGGTCTGTCCGAAATGGCGCTCTACTACATTGGCGGCATCATCAAGCACGCCCGCGCACTGAACGCCTTCTGCAACCCGTCAACCAACAGCTACAAGCGTCTGGTTCCGGGCTTCGAAGCGCCGGTCAAGCTGGCATACTCCAGCCGTAACCGCTCGGCTTCCATCCGGATCCCGTTCGTCGCCAACCCGAAGGCGCGCCGCGTCGAGCTGCGCTTCCCGGACTCCACCGCCAACCCGTACCTCGCGTTCGCGGCAATGCTGATGGCCGGCATCGACGGCATCCAGAACAAGATCCACCCGGGCGAAGCGGCAAGCAAGAACCTCTACGACCTGCCGCCGGAAGAAGAGAAGGATATCCCGGAAGTGGCCTTCTCCCTGGACGAAGCCCTCAAGGCCCTGGACGAGGACCGCGAATTCCTCACCCGTGGCGACGTCTTCAGCGACGACCTGATCGACGCCTACATCGAGCTCAAGGGCGAGGAAGTCCAGCTGCTGCGGATGACCACGCACCCGGTCGAGTTCGACATGTACTACAGCGTGTAAGCCGCGCTGTAATCGCCGGGCCCGCCCGGCGACCGGAAATGACAACGCCCCGCTTTTGCGGGGCGTTTTTTGTGGGCAACGGAGCGACGAGAGCAAGACGAGGGTCAGTCTCCCGAATCCTTCAAGGACTTGCAGTCCTCCGTGGGCACACCGTCAGGGCCGAGCTTTTCCTTCAACTTCTCCCGAAACTCCCGAATCTGCTCCCGTGCCTCCGCTTCGCTCACGCCGTAGCGCCGCTGGATCTTGCCGATCAGTTCCTGCTTCTTCCCTTCGATCACGGCAAACTCGTCGCCCGTGATACGACCCCAGTATTCCTCGGCACAACCAACGAACGATCGCCAGTTGCCCTCAATGTGTTCCCACTTCATATGGAACTCCTGCGCCTTTTTGCCCTCTTGATTGTAGGCAATAAAAAGAGAGCTGCCGAGATGAAGGGCATTCACTCAGGAACCCGAACTGAATCAATCTCATTACAACGGACACATACCCACGTGAATAGAGAAGCGAACATACAACCCGAGGCCCTTTTTCGCGCACTGGGCGACTCCACACGGCTGCGAAGCCTGATGCTGTTACTGCGGGAGGGTGAGCTGTGTGTCTGCGAACTGACCATGTCGCTCGACCTGAGTCAGCCCAAGATCTCCCGGCACCTTGCCCACCTGCGCGAGGCGGGCATCGCCGAGGTGCGCCGCGACGGCACGTGGGTGTTCTACCGCGTCAACGAGCGGCTGCCCGACTGGGCTCGAGAAGTTCTGCGATGCACCTTGGCCGGCACCGAAGAGCTGGAAACGTTCCAGGTCGACCGGGCACGGCTGGCCGACCTGGACGAGCGCCCGTCACGAGACCGCGCCTGAGGCGCGGCGCCGACCTCAGTTGGCGTGCCGCAGGGAAGCGGGGAGGGGGAAGATCATGTTCTCGACTACCGTCGGCTCGCGCTCTTCGAGCGTGGCCTCGCAGTCGAGCTTGAGGCGTTCGATCACCTGCTGGACGAGAATTTCCGGCGCCGACGCCCCGGCCGTGAGACCGACGCGACCACAGCCCTCGAACCATGCCGGATCGATGTCGTCCGCGGCATCGATCAAGTAGGCGGGCACGCCGACCTGCTCGGCGATCTCGCGCAGGCGGTTGGAGTTCGAGCTCGTCTTGGAGCCGACCACCAGCACCACCTCACAGCTTTCCGCGAGCTCGCGCACCGCATCCTGGCGATTCTGCGTGGCGTAGCAGATATCGTCCTTGCGCGGCCCCTCGACATGAGGAAATCGCTCCTGCAACGCTGTGATGATGGCGCGCGTCTCGTCGACCGAGAGCGTGGTCTGCGTCGCCCAGGCCAGCCCCTTGGGGTTGTCCACCTCCAGGCGCTCGACGTCGCTGATCTTCTCGACCAGATGGATCCGTCCGCCGAAGGACGGATCGAAATGCCCCATGGTGCCCTCGACCTCGGGGTGTCCGTCGTGACCGACCAGCACCACGTCGCGTCCGGCGCGCGAATGGCGCGCCACTTCCATATGCACCTTGGTCACCAGCGGGCAGGTCGCATCGAACACCTTCAGGCCGCGTTCGGCGGCGGTGTCCTGGATCGACTTGGAGACGCCGTGGGCGGAGAAGATCAGGGTCGAGTCGTCCGGCACGTCAGCCAGATCCTCGATAAAGATCGCTCCCTTGTCGCGCAGGTTGTCGACGATGTAGCGATTGTGGACGATCTCGTGGCGCACGTAGATCGGCGCGCCGAAGGACTCAAGCGCACGGTCGACGATCTCGACCGCCCGGTCGACCCCGGCGCAGAAGCCGCGCGGATTGGCCAACTGGATCTTCATGTTGTCGCTCCCGACGGGCTCTCGCCCGCCTGTTCCGCCTGCTGCCCGTCGATGCCCAGCACCTGCACGATGAACTGGACGTTCTGACCGGCCAGCGGGTGGTTGAAATCAACGGTGACCGCATCCTCGGTGACCGCCGTGACGGTGCCGGGCACCGCCTCGCCGTTGGGCAGGTCGAACTCGATCACCAGCTGCGGCTCGAGCTGCATCTCCTCGGGAAACTGCCCGCGCGGCATGGTGTGGATGTTGGTGGGATCCGGCATGCCGAAGGCATATTCCGGCGTCAGCAGGATGCGGGTGTACTCGCCCAGCGGCAGCCCGATCAGCGCGTCCTCGAGGTTGGGCTCGAACGCACCGTTGCCGAGGCGCACCGTGAACGGCTCGTCACCGAAGGTGCTGTCCACCACCCGGTCGTCGGGCAGACGTAGCTCGTAGTGGATGGTGACCTCGGAATCCTTTTCGATGGTCGGCAGCGCAGACTGGTCAGCGTCGGTCATCGGATGCACTCGGTTGCCGTTGGGGCCGCAACTCGGCCCAGATGATAAGAATCACGCCGATGGTAATGGCCGCATCGGCGATGTTGAAGGCCGGCCAGTGCCAGCCCGCCCAGTGGAAATCGAGAAAGTCGACCACGTGACCGTAGGCCACCCGGTCGATCACATTGCCTACCGCCCCGCCGATGATCGCGGCGATGCCGGCCTTGATCCGGCAATCAGGGATCGCGACGAAGAACAGCCATGCCAGCAGGGCCGCGACGATCACCACAGCGAGAAAGACGAAGAACCAGCGCTGCCAGCCATCGTGGTCGGCGAGGAAGGAGAAGGCCGCCCCGGTGTTGTACAGCAGCGTCAGGTTGAAAAACGGCAGGATCTCTACCGGTCGCGCATAGGCAAGCCCTGCCAGTGCGGCCCACTTGGTCAACTGGTCGGCGACGAGCACACCGAGCGAAAGCCACAGCCAGCGCAGGTTGGTAACAGGACGCCGCATCACACCAAGTGGCGGGTTTCCCCGTCACCCTCGATGTTCTCGATGCAACGACCGCAGAGAGTCGGGTGCGCGTCGTGCGTACCGACATCGGGACGGAAGTGCCAGCAACGCTCGCACTTCTCGGCCTCCATCGGCGTGATCCGCACCGCGAGCTGACCTACGCCCTCGATGGTCTCGGCATCGACGTCGGCCGGCTTGTCCGCCAGCGCACCCACGGTCGCCTCGGAGACGATCAGCAGGAAGCGGAGCTCCTCACCCAAGGCGGCCAGGCGATCGGCAACCGTTTCGTCGGCCCAGATCTCGACGTTGGCCGACAGGTTCGCCTTGATGCGCTTCTCGTTGCGCGCCGCCTCGGCATGGCGGTTGACCGCGTCGCGAATGGCGATCAGGTCATCCCAGAAGCCGCGCTGCTTCGGACCGGCGTGGCCGTCCTCGAGCAGCGGGGCGAGGGCGTCGACGTGGGTGGCCTTGAAGACGGTGTCCTCGCGGCCATCGGCGAGCGCCGGCAGGTGCTGCCAGATTTCCTCGGCGGTGAACGACAGCACCGGGGCAATCCAGCGGGTCAGCGCCTCGACTGTGCGCCACATCGCCGTTTGCGCGGAGCGACGCATCAGCGCGTCCATCTGGCCGGTGTAGATACGGTCCTTGACGATGTCGAGGTAGAACGCACCCAGTTCGATCGAGCAGAAATGGTGGATGCGCGCGACCATCTGGTGGAACTGGTAGGCCGTAAAGCCGTCGCGCACCTCGCAGTTGAGCTGCGCGGCACGGTCGACCAGCCAGGCGTCCAGCGCCAGCAGATCACTGTCGGCGACCGCATCGTTGTTCGGATCAAAACCGTCGATGTTTGCCAGCAGGAAACGCGCGGTGTTGCGGATGCGGCGGTAGGCATCGGCGGTGCGTTGCAGGATCTCGTCGGAGACCGTCATTTCACCGGAAAAGTCCGTGGAGGCCACCCACAGGCGCAGCGGGTCGGCGCCCATCTTGTCGATCACCTGCTGCGGCGCGATCACGTTGCCCAACGACTTGGACATCTTGCGCCCCTTGGCATCCACGGTGAAACCGTGTGTGAGCACGCCGCGGTACGGCGCCTGCTCGCGCAGGGCGGTGGCAGTGAGCAGCGAGGACTGGAACCAGCCGCGGTGCTGGTCGGAACCCTCCAGGTACAGATCGGCCGGCCAGGTCAATTCCTCGCGGCGGTCGAGCACCGCCCAGTGGGTGACCCCCGAGTCGAACCACACGTCGAGGGTGTCGATCACCTTGTCGTACTCGGCAGCGTCCTCGCCGATCAGTTCGCGAGGATCGAGATCGAACCAGTAGTCGACGCCATGCTGCTCCACCTGCTCGGCGACCCGGCGCATCAGCTCGGCGGAATCGGGATGCGCATGGCCGGTCTGCTTGTGGGCGAACAACGCGATCGGCACGCCCCAGAAGCGCTGGCGCGAGATGCACCAGTCCGGGCGGTTCTCGACCATGCCCTCGATGCGTGCCCGGCCCCAGTCCGGCGTGAACTCGACCTCGTCGAGCGCCTTGATCGCATCGGCGCGCAGGTGCTGCTGCGTCATCGAGACGAACCACTGGTGCGTCGCGCGGAAGATCAGCGGGGTCTTGTGCCGCCAGCAGTGCGGGTAGCTGTGCTTGAACTTGGAATGCGCCAGCAGGCGACCATTCGACTCCAGCTGCTCGAGGATCGCCTTGCCGCCGGCCTTGAGATCCCGCCCGCCGACGAGCGGCGTGTCGGCGAAGAAGCGCCCCTCGCCGTCGACCGGATTGTCGACCGGCAGGTCGTACTGCTTGCCGACCGCGAAGTCTTCCTCGCCGTGCGCCGGGGCGGTGTGCACGAGCCCCGTACCGGCATCCAGCGTGACGTGCTCGCCGAGGATCACCGGCACCTCGCGCTCAAGGAACGGGTGCGCCAGCCGGACGCCCTCGAACGCTTCGCCGGTCGCCTTGCCCAACACCTCGTGCGACTCGGCGCCCATACGCGACAACGCCTCCTCGGCCAGCCCCTCGGCCAGCACGATCCGCCGACCGTCGATCTCGATCAGCTGGTAGCTCAGCTCGGCGTTCATCGCCACGGCCTGGTTGGCCGGCAGCGTCCAGGGCGTGGTGGTCCAGATGACGAAATCGACCGGCGCCTCGTCCTCGACGCCGAAGGCACGGTTGACGGCCGCCGGGTCGATGGCAGCGAAGGCCACGTCGATCTGATGGGAGGTCTTGTCCTGGTACTCGACCTCGGCCTCGGCCAGAGCCGAGCCGCAATCGACGCACCAGTGCACCGGCTTCTCGCCGCGATGGAGGTGGCCGCGCTCGATGATGCCGGCCAGCGCCCGCAGGGTGTCGGCCTCGAAGCCGAAGTCCATCGAGCGGTAGGGGTTGTCCCAGTCGCCGATCACGCCGAGTCGGATGAAGTCCTGCTTCTGCCGCTCGATCTGGCTGGCCGCGTAGTCCCGGCAGGCCTGGCGGAAGGCACGCTCGTCGAGCTTGACGCCCGGCTTGCCGTGCTCGCGCTCGACCACCAGCTCGATCGGCAGGCCGTGGCAGTCCCAGCCCGGCACGTAGGGGGTGTCGAAGCCCTCGAGCAGGCGCGTCTTGTTGATGACGTCCTTGAGGATCTTGTTGACCGCATGGCCGATGTGGATGTCGCCGTTGGCATACGGCGGACCGTCGTGCAGCACGAACTTGGGCCGGTCGGTGGCATGCTCGCGCACCGCGCGGTAGAGATCACGCTCCTGCCAGCGCTCGAGCATCTGCGGCTCGCGCTTGGGCAGGTTGCCGCGCATGGGGAAGTCGGTCTTGGGAAGGTTGAGCGTCGATTTGTAATCGGTCACGGTTGGGCCACGTCGGTTCAGTTCGCCGGAGGACTGCAAACCGCTGATTGTAACAGGCAAGCCCCACAGACCACCGTTCTTCGGCCGCATTCAGCGGCGGAAATATCGCGCGGCGGTCATGAGAACGATCCTGGATCGCCCAATAGGCGGGGCAGCACGACTGATTGCGCGGAGCCGTCTTGCATTGCCCGACTCAGATTGGCGGGCACTGCCCATCGAGATTGAGCGAGGCCTTCCGCACACGGCCGCTCGGGGCAATGACCACCTCGGACGCATTGCCCGAAATATCCGCCGGCACGCACACCCGCAGCCTCCCGGCAGCGAACCCACCACCGGGCTTGGTGGCATGACCAGCGGGCAGATAAATGACCGCTTCATTGAACGGCCCGTTACCCTCGATCACCACGGCACCATCGGGTCCCGGCACGGTGCCATGGCGCTCTATCGACTCGCCGTCGTCCAGCCGCCCGTTCCGGTTCCCGTCGCGGTAGACAAGCCACTGTCCGGAGGACCACTCCCCGCTGCAGCCGATTCCAGGGTTACCGGCACACAACGCCACCGGCTGGCCCAGATTGATCGCCGCCTGGCGGGCCGCCATGACAGCCCCTTGCACGCCATTGCTGGCGGCAGCCAAACGGTTCTGGGCTGTGATGGCGGAAAACGCCGGGATCGCGATCGCAAGGGTGACGGCCAGAACAGTGATCGTCACCATGAGCTCGATCAGGGAGAAGCCCTGGCCGATTACCTTCGATGTGAGCGCCGTCACGATCTACCCCCCCACGATCTCGCGCCACGACAATCGCCGGAACGGCACGCCAGCGCCCGGGGGCGACAACTCGACGGTGCCATTACGCACGGTCTTGCCCGACAGCACCAACTCACCATCGAGCTTCTGCCCCACAAGCACACCTCCGAGGGCCTCATCGAGCAGGAGGCCATTGAACGCGAGCGAGTCCCCATTGAACCGAGTCTCGTCGCGCACACCGTCGCCATTCGTATCGAAAAACGGCTGTCCCGGATTGGCACCACTGAAGGGGTCGACCGCCATGACCGCGCCCGCCGGATACGGGTAACAGATATCACGAGGCTCGGGGATCAGCGTCGACACATAGATCCGGCCCGCGATCTCCTGGCTGGGCTGGACGATGCGCTCGCCACGCGAGAGCCCCGTGTTCGGATCGACCAGATCCATGTACCACCCCGCGTGCCCGATCAGATCGGCGCGGTCGCCGGCGCTCGTGGCTCGACCATACTCGCCGTTGGCCGGGTCTTGCTCGGCGACGATACGACGCCTCACCAGATCGGTCCGCGAGGACGACTCATCGACCACCGGCACCCCATCGTTCCGAGCCGATACACGCAATCCGTACCAGCTCTGGACAGCGGGATCGATCTGCTCGACGTCGGCCTCGGAAAGAAAGCGTCCCGTACCGACGAACAGCCACAGGGCCCCGTCATCGGCCGAGGCATGCAGCAGCGGCTGGGCCGTGATCGACTGAGCGACACCTGCATCGTTGCGAGCCCTAAATACGACCTCGCCGCGACCTCCCGACGGACCAAGATCGAAATGCCAGATATTGCCTTTCAGATCACCCGCGTAGGCATCGGTCGACAAGCCATTCGTCCCGTCAGATTGCCACACGGCCGGTGAGGACAGGCCAGCATTCCTCCCGGCCGAGTACGTGTCCAGTTCGCCATCCTCCAGATCGAACTGCAACAGTTTCCCGGCACTGTCATCCGCTCCGCTGCCCAGCAGAACCACCCATTTCCCGTCGTCGGTGCGGGGATCCGGGACCTGGGCAATGATCGGTTGTCCCAACACCTGTCCGATCGCCTCGCCGCCCTTGAGGCCGTCGTCCGCAGCACGCTCCCAGAGGGTTTCGATGGCATCCGGGTCGGTAATATCGAGCGCGTAAACCGCCGGAGAGGGGCCCAACCCCGTCGTGCCGACCAGGATCGTCCGCCAGCGACCGTCGATGTAGACATCGGAGGTGGTCAACTCACCATCGTGGAAATACTGATGGGGGATAACCTGTTCGCCGCCGTCGCCCACGGGCGCGCCATATTGAGGGTGCGCGAGACGCCCCAGGGAAGCCTCTCCCCGACCGCGCAGGACCGCACCGGGGAGAAACGCGAAGCGCTCTGCGCCCGTCTCGGCATCGAAGGCGTGCACCATGCCATCGTTTGCCGCCACGTAAAGCATGGCATCGCGGTCCGCATTGTCCCGAGCGAAGTCGGCATGACGGTCACTGCCCTCGAACCGCCGGCCTTCGAAGCGTCCGGGTTCAGGAGATGCCACGTACACAGGCGAAGAGTGCACCACGTCGCCGATGAGGGACTTGCGTGCCCTGAAACGACCGCCGGGATTTCCCAACTCGAGGCGACGATCACCTCGCAGGAAGTTGACGATCTCCTCGACGCTGGGTTGGCCGGGAAATCCAACCCCCAGGCCACCGACAAGCGCCGCCTTCTGCGACCCAGAGAGGTTGTTCGCCGCCAGCGCGACCTCGCCCTTGCCCGGCCGGTACGTCATGATCCGGCGCTCGCGCCATGGCGGCAGCGCCCCGTCGGCATCCCACACGGGCTGCTCGAGATCGTAGGCTCCGTCGTCATCGGCCCGATAGGCCCGCACTACCCCGCTCCACTGACCCGTCACGTACGAGGCATCGAATCGCAGCGACTCGCCCGGCAGACGCTCCTCGCCGTCAAACGCCACGCCGTTCCCGCTCCCCGGTTGGCTGCCAAGATTGGCGATGACGGCACGAATACCCGCCGTGTATTCGTCGAGATCGCCGGCCTGGAGGAATCCGCCATGCCCGTTCAGTCCAGCGTGCGCCAGGTCGGCCACCCCATTGCGAGACACCAGAAAATGTCGCGGCCAGGCAAAGCCGTCAATGGCCGCCGCATCGGCCAGACCCGCGTCAACCTGTCTCGCCCAATCGGCAATCTCCGCATAGCGGGTGCCTTCCGGCTCGATTCCCTCCGGCTCAAGTCCCAATCCGACAGTGATCGTCGTCATGTGCTGCCAGAAAGCCGGGTCGTCGACATTGGAGGGCACCCGGTTGGCGAGATCGGTACGAAGGTCGTTCTTCCAGTAGTACATCGCCACGTCGGCGAGCGTGCTGCGCGAAAGAAACAGGCTCGGATTCCGTTCGGCAAACGGGGGCGCCGCCTCGTAGCGGTAGCGACGGCCGTCCGGGCCTTCGATGGAGCCATCCGCCTCGGCACCCAAGCTGGCCCCGGCGCGGGCATCGGCGTCACCGATCCGATCGAGGAACGATAGGGTGGGCAGATCGCCCTGCCACATGCTGCTGGTCGCAAGGATCGCGTAAGACTGACGGCAAGAGAGCTTTTCGGCATCCGCGGCACCTGCCTCCGAGCCCATCGCACGCCACGGCTCGTCGGTACGGTAATACCCGCCCACCTGCATCAGGGGGCGTCGCAACCGAGTGGTGAGTCCATTCGGTTGCAGCCGCTCCAGCCAGCTCCAAAAATTGGATTTCTGCTCCACCCAGGGCCGCACACGAGCGAACGCGGTGCGATTGGACAAGACACTGAAGATGTCCTCACCGAAATACACCGGCACCCGATTGAGTGCGGTCCAGAGCAGCTTGTCGTGATTGGTCGAGCCAAAACCAACCCGATAGTTGGGATTGAACTGAGCGAACGCCCGCATGGTGCCGGTCTTGGCCGTCAGCATCCGCGTGTGGTGGTAGGCAAACCAGTTGGCGATGTTCGTGCCCACCCGAACCCCCGGCGGGGCCGCCCGACCACTGGCATCGTCCTGGAAGACACAATTTGCGGCAAGCTCGCTGGGCAAGTGGCCACAATCCCCGGCATCACCGGCAACAAAATGTACCGTGTGCGGCCCGGACGCTGGCCCGGTGGCGTACTGGAAGAAGGCGTAGGTTTCCCCGAACAGACCGTCGCTGTGCTCGTGGTTGTAATCGACCAGCCCGGCTTTCGCCAGGCGGTCGGTGAAAGCGCCCATGAAACCGCCCGGCAGCGTGTCGATCAGGCCGGAAAGGTCGTCCGTTAGTGACAGGCTGTTCGTGGCGTAGAAGTCGTTGACGTAGTGACGCAGGTCGACCTTGACCGCCGCGTCCACCAAGCCGAGTTCGGCGAGCGTGGATGACTCGAGAATGCGGGCGAATCCGTTCTTGGGCACGTCGCGAATGTCGGTATAGGAGGGATAGGCGCTGCCATCGGCGCGCGGTGGTGGGAGATAGCGAACGGTAGGGTCGTAGTAGAGCCGATTGGCATGCGCGTTGATCATCGGCTCGTTGTTGATCGGCCCTTCCTCGAGAAAATCCTGCAACCGGCGATTGAAGACGCCGGGAATGCTGGCCAGGTCCGGAAGGTAGTCCTGCCGCATCTGGTGCGAATCGTCGAGCATCAAGACGACGTTCGGAGGTACGGGTTCCTGGACAGTCAGCGGGGACTGGGCGGGCTCATCGAACGCCGACACGCCGACCGGCAGCGCCCCCAGCACCAAGACGAAAGAGCCCTTGATCAGGCGCCGGGAAAAAGACGCAAGACGCGATGAAAAAGCACACATGAGAGGCATCCCTGAGCCAGACAAGTCAATCGGGGCATCCTTGCCCCGATAAGTAATGAGCCCAAACGGTTCAGTGGGCTCGATCGTTCGAGTTCAACGGCGAAGTTCGCTTTGGACCACCACCTTCGCGCGGGCCGCATTCTCCGAGCGGGACGGATCCAGGCCCCGTGCCGTCGCCCGATAGCATTGGCCGTTGGCCGAGAACTGGTGGAAGACGGAACGGTCTTGATCGCGCGAGGTGTCACGCCCGTCCGCTGTCGCCCTGCCAGACCCTGATGGGCAATGAACCTTCTGCACGAGGTACTGGGGGCGCACCTCATCCGATTGGGCCGGGAACTGGCGCGGCCCCGAGCCCCGGGGCACGGTCGTCCAATGGTCCGCCAGCCGCGTATCCCGGGTCGGATCATCCGGGCAATCCACATCGGGCAAGGTGCAATCGCTTCCCTCAACGTCGAACGACATCGCGTCCGCCTCGTCTCGCACCCGGTCCTCCGCGATACGCAGTGCGGACTCCGCGGCCTGAAAGGCCCGCTCCCGGTCGAAACTGTTGCCGGCAAGCTGCTCCTGCATGCTGGTCCCGCGGATGGCAGCCAACCCGAGCAGGGTGACCGTAACGAGCAGCACCAGCGCGGCGGCCAGTGCCACTCCACGTTCCCCGCCACCTGTGACGCCGCACATCACCCCTGATGACGGGCACGACATATTTCCCACCCTAGCTAGCATTCGACGATCTGGCTTCATGGGTCCATCCTGTTGCGAACGGCAAAGACCGCGGTAAGGGGTCGGGAGAGCGGTTGGCCGTTGATGCCTCGGCGCCCCTCGGCGTCGGACAGCACAAGCTCCATCCGAACCCCGTCCACATCAGCCCACTCGGCCGGTCCCCAGCCGTTCACTTCGCTTTCATAGTCATCGACGACGTCGGCTCGGTGAAAACCCAGGCGCATGTCCTCAACCCCTCGAACCAGCTCGTCCGAAGAACGGTCATTCACCCGCTGGTACAGGGAACGCCCGCCCTCGGCGTTTTGCCCCACAAAGAAAGTCGTGCTGCGGTAATCGTCAAGGCGAAAAACGAACGCGTCGCGACCGTACTCACGTGACAGGGCATTGGCCGTATTGGCGGAGTTGCCGTGAGCCAATGTCGTCTTCCCGTTGCCCGATTCAGGGCGGTTGGTGACCCGGAATACGTCGGCTTGACGACAGTCCGTCACCATCACGACATCGCCCATCTCGAAACCGGGCCGGTTATGCATGATCTGCACGTTGGCATTCGTCACATTGACCTGGCCGGCGAGTTCCGCGATCGAATCGCTGCCGGCGGGAAAGTGCCGAACCGTCAAGATAGAACTGTCCGCGGGCACCTCGATACTGCCGATTCGCTCGCCGGCGCCGGCAACCGCCCCGACCAGAGCCTCGATCCCGTCGGCACCATCGAGGCCGAAAGAGTCCAGATCCGGCGCGGGATCCGCGATCACGTGAATGGGCAATGCCTCGATTGCACAGGTCCGCCCGTACCCTGCGACGCGCACTTCACGGCCGACGAACGCGTGGGCTGTCCGCACTGCATCTTGAACGCGGGCCAGTGCCTGGTTGGTGGCATAGCTCTGCTTGTTGGCGAGAAAGACGCTGCCCACGCCGGCCAAGACAATCAGCCCGAGCACCATCGCGATCATCAGCTCGACCAACGAGAACCCCTTCACGGGCATGGCGAGGGGAAACCGGCGGTTTGCGGCGCACGGCATCACAGCCGCGCCCTCGTCGACAAGACACGCGATTCGACGTCCGCCATGGCGTGTTCGGCAAAGGTGATGATGATGCGGTATTGGTCGCCTGACAGGCGCTCGATTTCACCGGTCGTCGACGGACCGGCCAGCAAGCCCAGTTGGGCGCACCATTCCTGCTGATGCCGGACGGCCAGTGCCCCGCCATGTCCGATGCCCCCCGATGCGCAATCGGCGGGGTCCTCCGGGACGGTGATCGAAACGCTGTCGTAATCCCCGCGCGCCACGCCCTCGGTGTCGATGCGCATCGAATCGAACATCGAATAACTGGCCACGGTACCCATCTGGTGGGCTGCGGCACTATTGGCGCTGGCCAACGCTTGCGACTGCAGTTTGGCCATGCCGAAAAAACCGATCGACAGAACGAGGACGGCGACCAGCACCTCGATCAGCCCGACCCCCGCTTGGGCGGGCAAGAGATGGCGGGAGGGAAAGGACGATCGCGGCAAGACGACGCAGTCGGACACAGCAGGCCGAGCGCCAGGCACGGATTCGTGGGCGCCGCGATAGAAACAACGTAGAAACATTGAGCGACCACGAACGTGGCCGCGAACAGAATCGGTACACATGGCGACATCCTTGTCACGTCAAAGTCGACTGCCGGGCAACGCCTCGTGGCAATCAATCGAGTCCGACCATCCTTGGTCGAACGCACAATTCAATTAGGCTGGCACATTACCAGCTATCGGTCCACGCGGGAAGGCCTCACCGCGGAAGCGGCCTATGCCCGACGAGCAGCACGTGACGCCATAAGAGGGGAAAAGAAGCCATCGTCCTATCCGAGTAAGCGGCGTAAACAGACGGGGCTCGCTGGCAGGCCATTTGCTCGTCCATAAACATACGGACTCCCTTGTCCTGCGATTGTGAAATGCAAACGGGCGCTTTCCTGCGCCCGTTTCAAATAGTCAGTTGTCCTGAATCCTGGGCTACCAACAGTCCCCGACGTTTGTTGTATCAGGGTCTCCATTGCCATCAAGACCTACGCCTCGAGTGCCAGCTTGGTCCAAAACCAGTGGGTCACACGTAGTGTCCCTTGTGGCCTGCAACCCCTTAGGGTCGGCCTCTAACCTATAGGTCGATCGGTCTAAGTTGGCCACACTGTAGGTGTAATCCTGACCAGTTTCGTTATCGGACATGCAACTGAGCTCAAGGTCACCCGAAGACAGCGGATTGTCCGTTCCCGCCGAATCGACGTCGTAACGCAGATTGGTGGTATAGAAACGTTCCATGTAATTGGCCTGCTCCGAGAGGCAGGCTGCCGCTGCCGCACGCTTGGTCTTCACCACGTGCTGCGTGTATGCGGGGTAGGCAATCGCCGCGATGATGCCAATGATCGCTACCACGATCATCAGCTCGATCAGCGTAAAGCCTCGTCCAACTCTGTTGCTGTTCCAGTGCATCCTGCTCTCCTTGTTAATCGATCACGAGCTCACGCCAGGAGGCTCGTATCGGCTCGTCCAGTTCGAGACCAATACCCCCCGAGGTCTGGAACGAACCGACACTGCCATCCTCAAAGCTGATGAACATGCTATTACCCACCATGATCGGGTCGTTGGCAAGCGTCGAGAAGCCGACAGATCCACCGCCATAGACCTGCCCATCAAGCGTCAGGGAATCCGACGAGTCGACTACACCGTCACCGTTCACATCAATGAATGGCGCGTTCACGTTGGTGCCAGAGAAAGCATTGATGGTCATCAGCCAGGACGCCCCGGACAGGCTGCAGGAGTCACCCGCTTCCGGCACGAGACTCAAACCCGTCAACAGACCACCTCGATACTGGTTGGGTTCATACATCCGCTCCCCGGTGGGATCGATTGCATCAGGATCCTGGAGATCGATATACCAACCCTCGGTCGCCGCAGGGGGTGGGGTTGATGGATTACCGTCGGCATCAAGCGGCCGGTCATGTGTGAAATACCGCGCCCCAGGCGCATCCCCGTCAGGCTCAATTTGAGCCACGATGGAGCGTTCGGTCAGCGCCGCTTTCCCACCCGACAAGTCGGTCAGGTTCAGCGCCGGCGTATCACCTTCGTTATCCCAGACCTTAAGTCCGTACCAAGTCTGCAGGGCGTCCGTCGTGCGATCGCTTGCAGATAGGTACTGCCCAGTGCCGAAGAAAACCCAGCGATTCCCCGTCTCCGGATCCACGGCTGCGCGCATACCGGCGGTGATCGGCTGATTCACATCCGTCTGGAAAGCTTGGGTGGCCGTTGCAGCCGTAATCGAGTCATTTGTCGGCGCCGAAAGACCAGCAAGGTCAAAACGCCAGACCGCACCCTGTCGATCACCGGCATAGGCAACGTCCTGAATGCCATCGGCCGGCATCGTGGTATCGAACCAGGCCGGAGCAGCGAGACCGTTATCGGTACCGGGGCCCGCCGTATGCACGCGCAGATCGCCGGTCGCCAGGTTGAACTGCAGCAACGCCGATTCCCCGGAGACACTATTAAGACCGTTCCCCAGCAGGGCCGACCACTGCGCGTCCGCCGTCTGGACCACCGTAGCCTTGCCAGTGATCTGACCGATGTACGCACTGCCGGTCCGGCCGTCACCCGCGTATCGCTCCCAAAGCACAGAGACCTGATCCGGATAGGTCACATCCAGCGCATAGACCGCCTTTGCCGGACCACGACCGGTGGTCCCCACCAGAACGCGGCGCCATTCGCCGGAGAGATAGGCACTGGCCACGGTAATCTGACCGTCGTTAAAGAACCGGTGTGCGGTCGCGTCGTAGTCGACATCAGCCAAGCGCGCGACAAGGTCATCGTATCCGGGCTCACCATCCGCCGGGATAGTGCCGGTTTCGACATTCAAACCGCCGGTAATCACCGAACCGGGAAGGTAGGCAACCCTCTCTTCGCCGGTAGAGGGATCAAAGCCATGCAGCATGCCGTCGTTGGATGCCACGTAGATGGCCGGGTCCACATCGGCGATACCGGTCTGATCGGGATTGATATCGTTGACTTGCGGATAGGTGGCAAAGCCGAAGTACTCGACAGCCCCGGTAAAGGTCATCCCGCTGTAGAGGTTCCCCACGGGCTGACCAACGTATACGGGGCCGGAATGAACGATATCGCCAAGCGGGGTGGTCCTCGCACGCAGAGTGCCATCATCGCCCCAAAGGTAATCCAGCATCGCCTGTCGCGCAGCGTCCGTCCCGCCCAAGGCTTCCTGTTGGGTCCCCGTCAGGTTGGCCAGCGTCAAATTGACTTCGCTTTGCCCGTCGAACGTCAGGATATCTCGAGTACTGGGTGTGCGATCCGCTAGCTCGGTCGCCGCTTCCCACGTCGGGAAGGGCTCGATCTGCTTGGTGTAGGGGTCAATGCGGTAGGCCTTCAGGTTGCCCGCCCAGTTTTCGGTGTCGTAGGTCGCCTGATAGGTATAGGTATCTTCGGTGATCTGGGTGGAACTGGCCGCCAGACTGGCGTTGGTGCCCGCCCGCGCCTGCGCACGCTCCAAAGCCGCCTCGATCACCTCGGCAAAATCCTGGGAGCCGAAAGCGGAAAAGAACTCGCCATGGCCATTGACGGCGGCATGCAACAGGTCGGATGCCCCGCCGTCAGCCTGAACGGTTGGGTCGGGCCAGGAGAAGCCGGCAAGTGCTGTACCGCCACGCGCCCAGTCGAAAATTGCATCGGCATCGATAACATTGCCGTCCGAGTCTTCCGGCGTCAGACCGATACCGACACCAAGCGTGACCATATGCTGCCAGAAAGCCGGGTCCGAGCCGTTCGGCGCAACGTGGTCGACCAGCGTTCCCCGGAGATCATTCTTCCAGTACTTCATGGCCACGTCGGCCAGCGAATTACTGTAATCGTCGGCGTACGGCAGCTCAGCTGGGTAGGTATATCGCTGCCCCTTGTCGTTCGAATGAGTGGGGCCAGCCGTACCATCCGCATTGGCGACGGCCGGATCGTCGTCGAGCCCCCAGTTCCCCGGGGTCACGACGATGGTGTACGAGGACCGACAAGCGAAATCACCCCACGGATCGGAAGTCGAGTAGTAATCGCCTACCTGTTTCAGGGCAGTGCGAAGCGGCGATGAACCTGATTCTCCAACCTGCTCAAGCCAGGCGCGGAAGCTTGTCTTGCTGGTATCAAGGGAAAAATCCTGCACCCCCCCAGAATCAAAATCGGTGCCGTTGGTTGTGCGCCAGCCGAGGCGAAAATCATCCGAGGCCAAGCCGTTCATGGAACGGAGAAGCCCGGAGCGAGCCATCAAAGAGCGGGTGCGGTAATACGAAAACCAAGTGCTGATATTTTCCCCGATGGTGACGGCTTGTCCATCGACCGTTACCACCTGTCCATCAATCACTAACTCATCATCGACGTTGAGGCATCTTTCTGGAGGAATGCTGTCCTGGCAATTCTTACCACTTTCCAGCACGTAATATTCTTCGCCGGCGTCGTCTACAAATACAAAAGCTTTGTGGTTATCACTCGAACTCTGCCCCACAACCGAACCGCTATAGTCGAACGAGCCGGTATAAAGCAGGATGTCAGCGGTAACGCTTCCAGATTCCAGTCCGTCGAGGGGAGCCGCAGCAGTATCCGCAAGGCGGGGATACCCCGGTGGGGCCTCGTACGGATGATCCGGATCGTAATAGAGCCGGTTCACCGCCGCGTTCCTTAAGGCATCTATACCGCTGTCGGCAACGGACCCCGGAAGATAATCCTTTCCCATTTCCTCGGAATCATCCAGTAGGAACATGATGTTCGGTGGCACATTGACCTGCGAGGCCAACGGTGTCTGATCGATTTCCACGGCGTAGGCCGCGGAACCGCCAAACGTGGCGGCCAGAATCGGTGCGACCAGACCCGCGACCCTAGCAACACGCCCAAGAGTCCCGGGAGCCTTCTTCACGATTGCCGGTTTCGTTTTCATGGGAAACTCCATTAGCCCTTGAACCAGGCTTGCAGTGTGACGGCGGCTCGTCCGTTATCGTCATCCGGGTGGCTGCTGCGAGCCGTGACCCGGTAGAACCGAACCTTGTAGTTGACCGAGTCGTAGCCCTTGAGCTTGGCCTCCTCGCCCAGGTCGCCAGCACCGCCGTATTGGCCAACATCATCCGACTCCGGCCACAGCCCCATGTACTCGACCACGAAGACGGGCGTGCCCGCCACGAGGTTTCCCGGGTCATATTGCAACGCTGTGGGTACCGGCGCCTGGTCAACCCGGACCCACTCACTATTCGGCGGCGATTCCGAATCAGCGCACGTGTCCGCGGCACAATCACGCCACTGAACCGCAGTGGTTTTCAGCGCGGCAGCGCCGCCAACCCGCAATGCCGCTTCGGCCGCCTGTAAGGCAACATCTCGATCATTCAGGTTGGCCGTCATGGATTCCTGGAGGCTCGTGCCGCGAATGGAGGCCAACCCCACCAGCGTCACGGCAATCAAAAGCACCAATGCCACAATCAGGGCAATGCCTCGTTGGCTATCCGGAGTTTGAATCGCTTGCATGTCAGTTCACCCGGTTGCGAATGGTGACAGTGGTGGACATGGATCGGCGCAGCACATCGTCATCGGTGCCAACCCGATCATCGTCGCTCTGCATAGCCAGAGACACGCGGACCGCGTCGACCTCGCTCCAATCGTCATCACTGACGGAAGAGGCCGCCACAAACGCGGAATTGCCTGGAACGTGATATGTCAGCTGCATATTGGTCACGTTGCGCACCATCTCGATCGCTTGTGCAATCGGCTCACCGGATTGGTCATCCAGTTGAACTTTGTAAAGAGATCGTCCGCCAGCAGGGTTGTTGCCGACGTACCAGCCCGCTGCCTCCAGCAGCGCCATCTGGGAGTTGGGGCCGTATTCGTATTCGTTGCCATTGGTGGTGCATTCCGTCGGATAACCCAGGCCCTTGGAGCAATTGCCCGGATCGCCGGTCCCGGTGTTATGCACCACGGTTACGTTGCTGCTGTTGTAGTTCGTGATCTGCATGATCGAGGCTTGAACCGGGTCACAAACAATGACCAGCGCCCCGTCATAGAAGTCCGTCGTCGACTCGTTGATCTTGAATTGGGCCGAGGTCGTCTTGTGGTTGGCCACACTAAAACCAGTCCCCGCCGCACCGAGCGTCTGGAAAGAGTCCGTGCCGGCAACACGCTCGGCAACACCAGTGCCGAAGGCAGCGGCGGGATCAGCCTGCCCTTCGTTGTAACCCCGCACCGCGTTGTCGAAGTTTGCGTACCAGTCGCTGTCCTTGTTGTTCAGTACATTGGCGACCTTGTCCAGATTGCCGCAACCGGTCAGGCCCGCCATGCGGATATCCCGGGCGAGAAATTCAAATGCTGTACGGGCGTGATCCTGCACCTGGCTGAGCGCCTCGTTGGTGCGGTAGGTCTGTTTGTTGGCAATGAACACACTGATCACTCCGCCGATGATGATGAGGCCAAGCACCATCGCGATCATCAACTCCACCAGGGTGAAGCCTCGGCTCGCACGCCGCCCCGACACGGAAACCTTCTGCATACGAATCCTCATAGCCTCGCCCTGGTCACTACCTGTTGTTGCGCTTCACCACCCGTGGCCTTCTCGTCATCGAATGTCACGGTGACGGTACACAGGCCAGTGGCGCTGCACTGGATCTCGCCAGTGACGCCATCACCCAACGCTGCCAAACCATCAGGTGGCGCGGCATCGCCTGGACCTGGCGGCACCGCGTATTGCAGCGCCCCTGAGCCCGTGCACCAAGCCCGCTTTTGCTCGTTCACGAGTGAGCCGCCCCCGTCGGGACAGCTTCCAACGGTCACCACACCGTTGTAATTGCCGTTCACGGCGTTGTCTGGATCCGCCCGCAACGCATCGAGCATCGAATAACTCGCCACGATGGCAATCGAGCGATTCATCGAACTGTTGTTGTTGGAAAGAGCCTTTGACTGGAGCGCGGCAATACCCAGAAAGCCGATGGACAAAACCAGGACGGCGATCAGAATCTCGATCAGGCCGACACCGCTCTGTCTCTGGATGGAATGGATGTTTTTCATAGTCAGTTCCCGCATGTATCCGAGGAAACAGTATTGACCGTGGTGCCGGTGATCAGGTGGATGCAGCGGTGGTTATTTCCACCCAGATCCGTGGCGCTGATATCCGCGATCAACAGATCCCCCTCGGGGACGGACTGACTCTCCTGCCGACCGATACCATTCCCGCCAAAACGGAGTGTCTTGGTGCTGGCCATGCTGATTCCCGTCGGGATATCGCCCATCAGTGACGCACGCACCACATCGAACGAACCATCTGGGTTCGACGCCCTGACCTCCCCCCAGTTGGCTTGGGTCGCGCAGCCGTTTGTAAGCGCTGTGCCATCGTCACCCGTCGCCCCACAGACAGCCACGGCCGCATTACGCTTAATGGCTTCCGAGCGCGCCACATTGACGGCCGTGACCCACTCGTTGGTCACCGTGGTGAGCCTGTTGGAGAGAATCAGGTTGCCGAAACCTGGTATGGCGATGGCAAGCAGCACGGCAGCCACCACAATGGTGACCATCAGCTCGATCAAGCTGAAGCCATGGTGCCGCGACCGCCGGAGGGGATGGACGAGATTACGATTCATGCCGTTCAATTCCTTTTCCACGCACTGCATATAACCATGCACGAATACGACCTGCCAGTCCCCAGCGGACGAGAGGCTGCTTTCGGCTGATGAACGGTCTGCCTGGCGTTCGTGGCGTAAAATGCGGGCAACATTTTCATCGGACGCCCCCATGACGCAGGAACATCGACTTTCCGCAACCGACCAGCAGGCCGTGCTCGACCTGCTGCGGCAGGCCGCCGCCGAGCATCTGGCAACCGACGGCACCCAGGCTGCCGACCGCAAGGCCGACGGCAGCTGGATCACCGCCACGGACGAGGCCATGCAGGCAACTTTGCAAAACGGCCTGGCCGACCGATTCCCGACACACGGTTTTCTCGGCGAGGAAATGACCGTGGCCGAGCAGGAAGACGCCTGGCGGGCATGCCTCGACGGCCGGGCGACCTGGGTGGTCGATCCACTCGACGGCACCAGCAACTTCCGCCTCGGCTTTCCCGTGTACTCCGTCACGGTCGCCCTGCTGGTCGGCGGCCACACGGTCTTCGGCGTGGTGTACGACCCGTCCCGGGACGAGTGCTTTCATGCCGCGCGCGGCGCCGGCGCCTGGCTCAACGGCAAGGCGCTGACGCTGAAAGATGAACCCAGACAGGCGCTCGACAGCTGCCTGGCGACGGTCGACTTCAAGCGCCTGCCCAAGCCGGTCGCCAGCCGGCTTGCCTGCGAACCGCCCTATGCCTCGCAGCGCTCGATCGGCTCGGTGGCACTCGACTGGTGCTGGGTCGCGGCCCATCGGGTTCAGGTCTATGTCCATGGCAAGCAGAAGCTGTGGGATTACGCCGCCGGCCAGCTGATCCTGCAGGAGGCCGGCGGTGCCTCCGCGGATCTTGATGGTGAAATCGATCATCCAGACCGGCCGGTCGAACCGCTGCCGCGCTCGGCGGTTGCCGCGACCCATGTGGAATTGCTGGAAGACTGGCTTGATGTGCTGAGAGCTTGACGGTAATGCCCGGCGCCGGGGCGCTCGGCGATGTCCGAAAGCTGGACACAAAACGACCCGCCATCTTGTCGATGGCGGGTCGTTGCCGTTCTGGCCGCGTGGCGAGCGACCGCAATGGGATCAACTGCCCCAGATATCCTCGGTGATCGAGGCATACCAGTCGCGAGCGTAGCCGGCCTCGGCCTCGGCATTTTCCCCGCCCAGGGGTGAGACGCCGCCGGCGCCCTCGACGGATACCGTCTTGCCATCCTCGACCCGATAGACCGCCGCCACCGAGATGCCGTAGTCCGGCGCCACCAGGCTGTAGCAGGTGTTGACCCAGCTCGGCTCCGGCGGGCTCTCGTTGTGGAACATCGCCACGATCGCGGCAGCGCAGTTCTTGGCCTGCGAATTGGCCGCGAAACCGGACTTCGGCAGCGGCGAGCCGATGCAGGCATCACCGACCACGTGGATCCCCGCATGGATCGTGGATTCGTAGGTGCCGGTATTGATCGGGCACCAGCCGGTTTCGTCGGTCAGGCCCGCGACATGCGCGATCTTGCCGGCTTTCTGCGGCGGGATGACGTTGATCACGTCGCCCTGGTACTCGGTGCCGCCGGCGGTGACCGTCATGGTGTCGACATCGACCTTGGTGACACCACCGCCGAAGTCGCCGCCGATCCATTCGATCATGTTGCCGTAGTTGGCCGTCCAGCCTTCGCGGAACAACGGCTCCTTCGAGAACTTGGTCTTGGGATCAAGGACCAGGATTTTGGCGTTGGGCTTGTGGTTCTTGAAGTAGTTGGCGATCAGCGAAACCCGCTCGTACGGCCCCGGCGGGCAGCGGAACGGGTTGGGCGGCGCGCCCAGAATGAAGGTGCCGCCATCCGGCATGGCTTCCAGTTGCCGGCGTAGCAGCAGCGTCTGCTCGCCCGCCTGCCAGGCATGCGGGATGGTCGTTTCGGCGATCTCCGGCGTCAGCCCCTCGACCGCGTCGAAGTCGAAATCGATGCCCGGCGAAACGACCAGGCGATCGTACTCGAACGATCGACCGTCCTCGAGCGTCACCGAGCGGGCCTCCGGGTCGATCCCGGCAACCCAACCCTTGACCACGTTCACGCCCCGCTTTTGCAGCGCCGTGAAATCGTGCGTGATCTCGTCGATCTCCTTGAGACCACCGATCACCAGGTTGGAGAACGGGCAGGTGGTATGACTGGCCTTGCCGTCGATCATGGTCACGTCGACATCGGGGTCGAACAGCTTGACATACTTGGCGGCCGTGGCGCCGCCGAAGCCGCCGCCGATGACCACCACTCGCTTGGCTTCGGCCGTCGTGCCGTCGTTCTGGCAGCCAGCCGCACCAAGCGCCCCGGCGCCGGCCATCGCCGCGCTCAGTTTCAGAAATCCGCGTCGCGAAAGACTCATGGCGGTTACCTCTCGTATTCCGTGGGCTCAGGGACGGGTCACTGGTTGGCGAAGAACTCGGCGACCGCCTGAATTTCCTCGTCTGTGTACCCCTTGGCGATGCGATTCATCACCGTGCCCTCGAGGGCGCCGGACTTGTATTCCAGCAGCTTGCCGACTGTGGCTTCCTTGGCGACACCGGCCAGAGGCGGGATGTCACCGCTGCCCTTGCCCTGAAAACCATGGCAGCCCATGCAGGTGTAACCGATGGTGCTTCCACGGTCTCCCTGTGCCTGCACACCACCGGCCGCCATGCTCAATCCGAGCCCCGCGGCCACGAGCCACATGCCGGGCAGCCGCCATGCGGGTCCGACCTTTCCGATCATTGCCATGTACCGATCCTCCCTCTGTTGGATGGTCTCCGGCCGGGGCGACGGAACACCCCGTTCGCTCCGGGAAATCATCGGATGCGATTCCCTCTATATAGGCGATGAAAACCGCCATGCCATCCCGATCGGTTAGCCATGCCATCGAGAACCGACGGCAGCGTTGTTTCTGTGAGACCTAGCCGAGACCGAGAACGAACAGGGCCAGCGCGAGACCGAGCAACGCCCCGGCGAGAACATCGGAGAGGTAGTGCAAGCCGAGCACCATACGCGAGGCAGCCACCAGAAGCGCGAAGGGCAGGACCAGCCAGAACAGCGCGGGCTCGAAGACGACCAGCTGGGTGCCGAAATTGACCGCATGCAAGGTGTGGCCGGAGGGAAAGCTGTACTGGTCGAGCGGTGGGACCGTCACCTCGATCCGCTGGTTGCGATGCAATGGCCGCAATCGCCCGGTGTAGCGCTTGATGGCGAGATACACCAGCACGCCGCCCCCACCGGAGAGGAGCATGACGGCCATTGGTTCGACGGCCGGAAGCCCGTGAACGGCAATCACCAGCAAGGCAAGAACGTACCAGCCGATTCCGTCACCCAGTCGCGATGCCAACGCGAACACCGCCCGGAAAAGGCGCAGACGGTGGATACGGTTGCAGCGCTCGGTCACCAGCGCTTCCCAGGCCAAGTAGGTGGCCAGGTACGTCCCGAGATGCCGGGACCAGCGGCCCGCCTCGACGAACCGGGGACGCAACAGGCTCATGTCTGCTCCTCCAGCACCGGGACCCGCTGCTCTGCAGTGGCGACCACCGCAAGCAGGTTCTGCTCGAACGAATCGATAACGGCCGACCAGCCGTATTTCAGTGCCGTCTCGCGAGCACGCGACCGGCGTCCGCGCGGGTCGCCATGCAGCAGCGACGGCACCTGGTCGAGAAAGGCCTCCGGCGCGTCGATCGGTGCGAGCAGGCCGTTCACGCCGGGCTCGATCAGCATGCGTCCGGCCGCGTAGTCGAAACACAGGCAATCCAGCCCGCTGGCCATTGCCTCGAGAACCACGATGCCGAAGGTCTCGGTCAGGCTGGGGAACAGGAACGCGTCGGCGGAGGCGTAGTGGCGAGCGAGTGCCTCGCCGCGCAACGCGCCGGCGAAGACCGCGCCCGGCAGATGCCGCTCGAGCCGCGCTCGCTCCGGCCCGTCGCCGACGATCACCAGGCGCGTGGTCGGACTGACCGAGCGAGCCAGGTCCATCGCCTCGATCAGCAGATCGAGATTCTTCTCCGCGGCCAGACGGCCGACATGGAGCAACACCGGCGTGTGCTCGTCCGCCCCCCACGACGCACGCAGACCCGCATCCCGTCGGGCCGGGCTGAACCGGTCGGTATCCACGCCGCGGCCGAGCACCACCAGCCGCTCGAAGCCGTTCGCCGCCAGTTCGCCGGCCTGCTTGTCGGTCGGGATGAAGGTGCCGGCGGAGCGGTTGTGAAAGCGACGCAGGTACCGCATCACCGGCGTGGCCAGCCAGCCAAGGCGGTAGGCACGGGCATAGGCATGGAAGTTGGTGTGCAGCGAGGTGGTGACCGGCAGACCGAGCGCGCGGGCAGCGGCCAGCGCCGAGGCGCCCAGCGGCCCCTCCGTGGCAATGTGCACCACGTCCGGCCGGTCCTCGCGCCACTCCGCCAGGAATGCCCGGCGACGCGGCAGACCGAAACGCACCTCGGGGTAGAACGGCAAGGCCAGACCCGGCACCTCGCCGCCATCACCCAGATCGCGACGCGCACGACTGCGCGGACAGGTCACCGAGACGCGATGCCCCCGCTGACGCAGGGCCTCGACCAGACAACCCAGCGTGGTAGCCACGCCATTGATATCGGGCAGGTAGGTTTCGGTGACGAGACGTATATCCAAGCGGCACCCCGCTGATCACACCGGGGCGACATTGCCCCGTTGATCAGAACGCTAGGCCGCGGGGATGACAGAGCCGTGTCGGACCGCTGACGATTTCACGACAACGGCGCCCGCGGCATCAGCCGGGCGCGGTGGAAGGGTCGTCGAGCAGGCGGGCGAAGGCCTTGGCGTCCAGCACCGGCACACCGAGCTTCTCGGCCTTGTCGAGCTTGCTGCCGCCGGCCTCGCCGGCGATCAGCGCCGTGGTCTTCTTCGAGACCGAGCTGGTCACCTTGGCACCGAGAGCGGTCAGCCGGTCGGACGCCTCGTCGCGGGTCATGTCCGGCAGGGTGCCGGTGATCACGAAGGTCTTGCCCGCCAGCGGTGCGTCGTCGGCCGGTGCCTCCGGCGTCGGCCAGTGGATGCCGGCATCGAGCAGTCCCTGGATGACTTCCCGGTTATGCGGCTGTTGGAAGAAGGCATGCACGTGCCGAGCGACCACCGGGCCGACGTCCTCGACCGTCTGCAACTCCTCCTCGGAGGCGGCCATCAACGCGTCCAGATCACGGAAGTGGCGGGCGAGCGCGTCGGCAGTCACTTCGCCGACCTCGCGGATGCCGAGCGCATAAAGAAAGCGGCCCAGGGTGGTTTCCTTGGCGCGTTCCAGCGCATCGAGCAGGTTGTCGGCCGACTTCGCCGCCATGCGCGGCAGGGCGATCAGCTCGTCGCGCTCGAGGCGAAACAGGCCGTCGACGTGGTCGACCAGATCGCGCTCGAGGAACAGCGTGATCCACTTCTCGCCCAGCCCGTCGATGTCCATCGCCTTGCGACTGGCAAAGTGACGGATCGCCTCGCGCCGCTGGGCGGGGCAGTAGAGCCCGCCGGTGCAACGGGCCACCGCCTGTTCCTCGTCGCGCAGCACCTCGGAGCCGCATTCCGGACAGTGCGCGGGCAGTTCGATCTCGCGTGCATCGTCTGGGCGCTTTTCGGGCAGCACCTCGATGATTTCGGGTATCACGTCGCCGGCACGACGTACGCGCACCCAGTCGCCGATACGCACGTCCTTGCGCTCGATCTCGTCCATGTTGTGCAGGGTGACGTTGGCCACGGTCACCCCGCCGACGGCCACCGGCTCGACCCGCGCGACCGGCGTCAGCGCGCCGGTACGGCCGACCTGGAATTCCACGTCGCGCACTTGAGTTATCTTCTCCTCGGCGGGGAATTTCCAGGCGATCGCCCAGCGCGGCGCGCGGGCAACAAAGCCAAGCCGATCCTGGTCGGCGAGCGAATCGACCTTGTAGACCACCCCGTCGATGTCGAAGGCAAGGCTCTCGCGCTGCTCGCCCAGGTCGGCGTAGAAATCGCGCGCGCCGTCCAGGCCGGTGACCCGCTTGCGATGCTCGGCGACCGAGAACCCCAACCCCTCGAGCCGGTCGAGCCAGCCCGATTGACGCTCGGGCGCCTCGATCCCTTCCACCGCGCCAATGCCGTAGGCATAGAAGTGCAGCGGCCGACTGGCGGTGACCTTGGGATCCTTCTGCCGCAGCGACCCGGCGGCAGCGTTGCGCGGGTTGGCGAACACCTTCTCGCCGCGGCGCTCGGCGCGCTGGTTGATCTCGGCGAAGGCCCGATGCGTCATCACCACCTCGCCGCGGATCTCGATCCGGCTGGCCGTGGGCAGGTCGAGCGAGAACGGCACGGTCTCGATGGTGCGGACGTTGTCGGTGACATCCTCGCCACGACGACCGTCGCCGCGAGTCGCCGCACAGACGAGCGCGCCACCCTCGTAGGTCAGGCTGATGGCCAGGCCGTCGAACTTGGGTTCGGCCAGGTAGCAGACCGGCTCATCGCGCTCGAGGCGATCACGCACACGACGGTCGAAGGCCTCGAACTCCGCCTCGTCGAAGGCGTTGTCAAGCGAGAGCATCGGCACCTGATGCTCGACCGTCTCAAAGGCATGACTCGGCGGGGCGCCCACCGTCTGGGTGGGCGAATCGGGAGTGATCCAGTCGGGGTGCTTCTCCTCGATCGCCTCGAGCTCGCGCATCAGCGCGTCGTACTCGGCATCGGCGACGAGGGGCTGGTCGAGTACGTAGTAACGGAAGTTGTGCTGGTTGAGCTCGGCGCGCAGGGCCGCCAGCCGCTTGCGATCGTCGGCCTCGCTCATCCGTGGAGATCGATCAACTCGCGGTAACGATCGACCGATTCGGTATCCAGCGGCTCGCGCCGGTCGTCGATCAGCATGGCATCGAGCGACTCGGCCAGGGTCGAGGCCACCTGGTGCATACGCTCGAACACCAGCGAGGGATCGGCCCCGCCACGGACCGGCAACTGCATGAACAGCGCCAGCGCAGGGGTCTCGTACGAGGCGAGTTCCTCGGGGTCGAAGTGACCGGGCGACACCGCGTTCATCAGCGAGAACCATTCCTCGCCGTCGAGACCGTGGAAGTGATAGATGGAAAACTCGCCGAACTGGAAGCCCGATTCCTCGATCGCGCGGCGCACGCGACCGGCCGGGATGGGCGACTGGTCACGGTCGACGATCATCATCGAGATCACCGCGCCGTTCGGTGCCGACTCGGCGCTCTCCGCTTTCTCGTCGTCCAGCCGGGGGCCGTCATCAACAGCCGGCTCGGCCTCGGCGGCGACTTGTGGCTCGGGTTGTTTGGGCTCGGACGGAGATGACTGAGAAGGCTGCTGCCCCTGACGAGTGAACAGGCTGGAGAAGCCCGGCCGGGGGCGATCCTCTGCAACTTTCTCAGTGGCGACCTTCTCGGTGGTGGCCTTCGTCTCGGCGTGCTCAGGTTCCGGCTCGACCGCCGGCTCCGGGCTATCGGTGGCCTCGGCGGCCGGCGCGGCCGCCGGTTCGTCATCGGCATCGTCGGCGCGCCAGACCACGCGGCCGGCCGAGGCGCCATCGATGAAGCCGTCCGCGTCCGGCGGGGACCAGCCTTCACCGGCTTCCAGCTGCGGCTCGCGACGGGCCTCGTCGCCACGCTCGTCCTCGACCCGGGCACCGACGCTGGCATCGATCGGGTCGTGGTAGCCGCCGGGATCCGTGCGGCCACCGCCGAGATCAACCGCCTGCTCGCTGCGATGGCGGCGATACATCCAGACGATACCGCCGATCACAAGCAAACCAACGAGAAGAACTATCCAGCGCAACCATTCCATAACGACTATCCCCCGAGACCCGGTGCTGGCGCCGAAAACCCGCCCATCCGGCGGGACGCCATGCTCCGACCGGCGTCAGGCGCGTGGGTTCGATACGTCTGGTGGTTCGCGGGGGCAGTCGCCCCGCTCGCTACGGTTTTCAGGGGCATCCGAATCAGGTCTCGATCAGATCCACCGCGGCGTCGACGTCGACGGACACGATCCGCGACACGCCGGCCTCGCGCATGGTCACGCCGACCAGCGCCGAGGCGCTCGCCATGGTGGTCTTGTTGTGGGTGATGTACATGAACTGCACCCGGTCCGACATGGCCGAAACCATAGCACAGAAACGCCCCACGTTAGCCTCGTCCAGCGGGGCGTCGACCTCGTCGAGAATGCAGAACGGCGCGGGGTTGAGCTCGAAGATGGCGAAGATCAGGGCGGTGGCCGTCAAGGCCCGCTCGCCGCCGGACAACAGCGACAGGTGGCTGATCCGCTTGCCGGGCGGACGGGCCATCAGGGCGACCCCGGCATCGAGCGGATCGTCGCCGGTCAGCTCGAGGCGGGCCTCGCCGCCACCGAACAACGCCTCGAAACGGGGACCGAGCCGCTGGTTGACCGCATGGAAGGTCTCGCGGAAGCGTTCGCGGGTCTGGCGATCCATCGTGTCGATGGCCTCGGCGAGCTGGGCCAGCGCCGACTCGACGTCCTCGATCTGCCCGGCCAGCTCCTCGCGGCGCTGCTCCACCTCGCGGTGGTCCTCGATCGCCGAGAGATTCACCGATCCCAGTCGACGGATCTGGGCATCGAGTTCGGCGAGGCGTCCGGCCAGCCGTTCGCCCACCCCGGTCTCTCGGGCGAGCTGCTCGATCGCCTCGGCCTCCGGCTCGTCCTCGTCCCCGGCCAGTTGCTCGCGCGCCTCCTCCAGCCGGGCCCGCGCATGCTGCTCGCGGGTCTCGCCCTGGGCGCGATCGATACGGGCCTGCTCGCTTTTCGCACGGGCCGCGTCGCGCTCGGCACGGGCCTCCGCCACGGCGCTGCGCGCCTCGCCCTGCGCCTCGGCCGCAGCCTGCTGGGCCTCGCGGGCACGGGTCTCCGCTGCCTCGGCCTCCACCAGGCGCTCTCGGTACCGCTCCCGTTCGCCCAGCAGGCCCTCGCGCTCGTTGCGCGCCCGCTCGGCCTCCTGCGCCTGTTCGTTCAGCCGGCGGGCGATCGCCTCGCATTCGTGGCCAAGACGCCGGATCTCGTCGGCGAGGCGCGCGATGGTCTCGTCGCGCTGCTCGATCTCCCGACGGGCACGGTGGAAGCGGTCGGCCGCCGCGCGCGCCGCCTCGCGGGCGGCATCCAGTGCCTCGCGCGCCGATTCCTGGCGCTCCACTGCCGCATCCCGACGCCGATCGGCCTCGGTCACCGCCGCGGCTGCCGATTCGCGCTGCTCCTCTAGATGCGCCTGTTCGCGACGAGCCGCCTCGAGCTCGTCGGTCTCGGCGGCGGCACGCGTCTCGAGCGCCTCGACGGTCGACTCGAGACGTTCGACGCGCTCGCCCAGATGCCGATGCGCCAGCCTCGCCGACTCGAGCGTTCGCGCCCGTTCGTCGCGCTCCCGGCGGGCCACATCCAGCGCACGACGGTCCTCGTCGCGCCGGACACGGCTCTCGTTCAGGGCCGTCTCGGCCGCTTGCAGAGCCGTTTCGGCGTGCGTGATGGCGGCGCCCAGCTCACGGCGGCGCGCGAGATGCGCCAGGTGGGCCGCCGCCCCCGAGGCATCCGCCCGGCCCAGCCAGTGCCGACCGACCCACCAGCCCGACGGGGTGATCAGAAACTCCCCTCGTGCCAGCGATCCGCGACGCGCCAGCGCGGCCTCGAGGTCCTCGACCGGCCGACCGGGAAAGTCATGGACCCGCTCCGCCAGCCAGTCGGCATCGGCGCTCGAGCGCCCGGCCTCCAGCCACCAGCCGCCCGCGCCCTCCTCGTCGGCGAAGCGATCGATCTCCGCGGCAACCATCGCATCGAGGTCCTCGATCAGCTCGGCTTCGAGCGCTTCGCCCAGCGCATGGCCTACCCAGGGATCATGGATGTCGGCCTCGACCAAGCGATCGACCAGGCGCGGCCCGGCCGCCTCGTCCTTGTCCGTGGCGGCATGCGATCGGATCAGCCGCTCGAGGGCCTGGTGCTCGGCAAGCAAGCCGTCATGCTCGTTCCGGGCCGCCCGGCGGGCCTCCTCCCGCTCCTGCACGATCGACTCGCTGGCCTCGGCCGCCTCGCCTGCCGCGGCCAGCTCGTCCTCGGCCTTTGCGGCGGCGGCCTCCGTGGCCTCGATTTCACCGGCCCGGCCGCGGCTCTCCTCCTGCAGCCCGGCCAGTTCCTCGCGCACCTGCGCCAGTTCGGCGGCCGCCGGCGCGGATTCGAGTCGACGGCAATCCCGGGCCACGGACTCGAGGCGCTCGGTCAGTCGGGCCTGTTCCCGTTGCGGCTCGATACGGGCTTCGGCCGCCGTCATCGCCTCGCGACGCAGCGCGTCGAGCTCGGCCTCGGCGGCGGCGCGACGGTCACGCGCCCGGTCATGCTCGGCGGCCAGATCGTCGAGGGCGACGCGACTGTCGCGCTGCTCGACGATCAGTTGTTCGCGACGCGTCTGGGCCTCGCGGCGTTCGGTCTCGCGACGCTCCCGCGTATCCCAATCGTGACGCGCCTGACGATCCAGCCCCTCGAGGCGGGCATCGAGCTCTGCCAGTCGGGTGGTGACGGCATTGAGATCATTGGCCAGCCGATACTTTTCCGCGGACAGCTCGCCCAGCCGTTCACCGGCGGCCTGATGGGCATGCTCGGCTTCATCCTGGGCGGCCTCGGCCTGGGAGAGACGCGTCTCGCAGCCGGTCTCGATTTCACCGGCCTCGGCCACGATCCGGTCAAGCTGCAGGCGCTCCTCGCGGGCATAGATCAGGGCGACGGCCGCCGCCTCGACCTGACGGTAGCGCCGCTCCTCGGCCAGTTCGCGGTAGCGACGGGCGGCACGCGCCTGACGGGCCAGGGTGGCTTCCTGGCGTTCCAGCTCGGCGGCGATGTCGTTCAGCCGGGAGAGGTTTTCTTCGGTGTGGGTGATCCGGTTGGCGGTCTCGCGGCGACGTTCGCGGTACACCGAGATGCCGGCCGCCTCCTCGAGGTAGCCGCGCAGTTCGTCGGGCTTGGCATCGACGATGCGGTTGACCTGCCCCTGCTCGATCACCGAGTAGGAGCGTGCCCCCACGCCGGTGCCGAGGAACAGGTCGACCACGTCGCGGCGGCGTACCCGGGTGTTGTTGATCTCGTAGCGGGACTGGCCGTCGCGGTCGAGGCTGCGCCGGACGGTGATCTCCTCGTAGGCGGCGAATGGGCCGTGGATGCGGTGCTCGCGGTTGTCGAGGGTCAGTTCGACCACCGCGCGGCTGGCCGCGGCGCGGTCGCCACTACCGGCGAAGATCAGGTCGTCGAGGGCCTGGCCGCGCAGGTGGCGGGCGGAGGATTCGCCCATCACCCAGCGCAGGGCGTCGATCAGGTTGGACTTGCCGCAGCCGTTGGGGCCGACGATGGCGAGCGTGTTGGCCGGCAGGCGGATCTCGGTGGGCGAGGCGAACGACTTGAAGCCGGCGAGGTACAGGCGGGTCAGGCGCATGGGCGTCCTCCCGACAGCGTCGGGGGGACGAGGGACAACGCGGCCTGCAAGCCGGTCCCTCGGCCCTTATAATCAGCCCCCCCGATCAACGGGCGATCGCCACATTGCCGCAACAGGACAGTCATCTATGTCGACGCAACCCAGCAAGACACTCGAAACCTTCCCCAACCCGCATCCGGAACGCGACTATACCATTCACATGGAAGTGCCCGAGTTCACCTGCCTGTGCCCCAAGACGGGCCAGCCGGACTTCGCCACCATCGTGATCGACTTCGTGCCCGACCAGCGTTGCGTCGAACTGAAGTCGCTGAAGATGTACATGTGGTCGTTCCGCGAGGAAGGCGGTTTCCACGAAGCGATGACCAACCGCATCGCCGACGACATCGCGGCCGCCATCGACCCGCGCTTCTTGCGCGTCACCGGTCGCTGGAACGTCCGCGGCGGCATCTGGACCAACGTGGTGGTCGAGCACCGCCAGGACGGCTGGGAACCCGCTCCGCGCGTCGAACTGCCCTGACCCCGCCCGCGCCATGACGGATCGCAACGCGCGGACACTGGGCATCGACGTCGGCACCTCCGGGTTGCGCATCGCTGCGCTCGGGCCGGACGGTGACTGCCTGTGTCTGGAGAAGGCCGACTGGCCGGTGGCACCGGTGGAGACCACCCACGAACAGGATCCGTCCGGCTGGTGGCAGGCCTTCGACGCGCTGATGCAGACGCTCGGCGCTGATGGTCGGTTGCGCGAGGTCCGGGCCATCGCCTTCGCCGGCACCTCCGGCACCGTCCTGACCGTGAACGAGGACGGGACACCTGAAGGCCCGGCGTTGATGTACGACGACCCGCGCGGCCAGAAGCAGCGTGTGGCCTTGCGGCAACTGGATATCGATCCGGACGCGCAGATCGACGCGCTGGCCCGCTGGCGCTGGCTTGTCGAGGCGCGCGGCCAGCACGGCCGGCCGGTCAGCCAGGCGGACTGGTTCGTCTACCGGTTGGCCGGCAAACACGTCAGCGACAGCAATAACGCGCTCAAATGGGGTTTCGATCCCGTGGCCGAGTGCTGGCCGACGGCCCTGACCGAGCGCTTCGGCAACGCCTTGCCCAGCGTGCAGCGCGCCGGCACGCCCATTGGGCCGTTGCACGACGACTGGTGCCGACGCTGGTCGCTCCCCGGAGAGGTACAGATGGCCGCCGGCACCACCGATTCGATGGCCGCGCTCTGGGCCAGCGGTGCCAACAACGAGGGCGACGGCGTGACCAGCCTCGGCTCGACCCTGGCGCTGAAGCTGATCAGCGACCAGCCGGTCGCCGATGCCGCCAGTGGCGTCTACAGCCACCGCTTCGGCGAACGCTTCGCCGTCTCCGGCGCATCCAACACCGGCGGGCGGGCGCTCGCCGCACACTTCTCGGCCGACGAGATCGAGCGGCTCAGCCGGGACATCGACCCCGAGCGACCCGACACCCTCGGCTACTGGCCTCTGGCCGGTCGCGGCGAGCGCTTTCCGGTGGTCGCACCGAACATGGGCCCGCGCCTGACTCCGCGCCCGGCCGATCCGGCCGCGTTTCTGGCCGGCCTGCTGCGCGGCATCGCCCGGATCGAGGCCATCGGCTACCGGCGTTTTGCCGAGTTGGGCGGCTCGCCTCTGCGACGAGTGCTCTCCTCCGGTGGCGGGGCGCAGAATGCCGTGTTCCGGGCCATCCGTGCCCGGGCCCTGGGCGTACCCGTCACGGTGGCCGAGCATACCGAGGCGGCCGTCGGCGCCGCCCGGTTGGCCGAGCATTCACTCCACGACGCCCCGACGACAGGAACGACTCGATGACCACCCTGAAACAGGCGGCCCGCGAGATGGGCGGGCTGGGCTACTGGCTCGCCGGCTGGCGACTGATGTGGCAGCCGGGACTGCGCCGCTTCACCCTGATCCCGCTGCTGATCAACGTGCTGCTGTTCGCGGTCGCCGGCTGGCTGCTGCTGAGCTTTGCCGGCGGCTGGATCGACTCGCTGCTGCCCGGCTGGCTCGACTTTCTCTACTGGCTGCTGATGCCGCTGCTGGTAATCACGCTGCTGGTGGCGACCTACTTCAGCTTCACGCTGGTCGCCAACCTGATCGCCGCGCCGTTCAACGCCGTACTCGCCGCGCGGGTCGAGGAGCACCTGACCGGGCGACCTCCCGCCGACGATGGCGGTCATCTCCTGGCCGAGGCGGGCGGCGCTCTGGTCGACCAGGGCCGTCGGCTGGGCTACCTCGCCGCCTGGTCGCTTCCGCTGTTCCTGCTGCTGTTCATCCCGGGTCTCAACCTGTTCGCACCCATCGCATGGTTCCTGTTCTCGGCCTGGATGATGACGATTGAGTACGTCGACAACCCGGCGGGCAACCACAGCCTGTCGTTTGCCGAGCAGCGGCGTCGCTTGCGCGGGCGGCCGGCACTGACACTGGGATTCGGCAGTCTGATGACACTGATGACGCTGGTGCCGGTGGCAAACTTCTTCGCCATGCCGGTGGGCGTCTGTGGGGCAACCCGGATGTGGGTGGAAGGGTTCCAGGAGATGGAACCCGGAAAACAGGACTGAAGGGGCGAAAGCGACCGCGCCAGCGGGTCAGCCCTTGCGCGGCTCCCGACCCTTCGAGCGTCGGCGGGCCTCGGCCTTCTTCTGCTTGACCTTCTGCAACGGCGTGCGCCGGTCGAACTTGCCTTCGTAGGGGTTCGAATCGGTGCGGAATTCGATCCGGATCGGCGTGCCCATCAGGTCGTATTCCTTGCGGAAATACGATTCGAGGTAGCGGTGGTAGTGCCCCGGCAGGCGCTTGGTCTGCTTGCCGTGGATAACGATCACCGGCGGGTTGCTGCCGCCCTGGTGGGCGTAGCGCAGGCGGATGCGCCGGCCGTGGACCAGTGGCGGCTGGTGCTGCTCGACGGCCGCCTGCAGGGTGCGGGTAAGCGCATTGGTCGAGATCGAGCGCATCGCGGCGTCATAGGCCTGATCGACGCTCTCGAACAGGTGGCCGACGCCGGTGCCGTGGAGCGCGGAGATGCGGTGGATCTCGGCGAAGTTGATGAAGCCGAGCTTGCGCTCGATCTCGGAGCTGACCCGCTCGCGGATGTCGCTTTCCAGGCCGTCCCACTTGTTCACCGCGATCACCAGTGCGCGGCCACGATCGTTGACGAACCCCAGCAGATGCTGGTCCTGGTCGGTGATGCCCGTATGCGCATCCAGCACCAGGACGACGACGTTGGCCGCCTCGATCGCCTGCAAGGTTTTGACGATACTGAACTTCTCGATTGCCTCGCCCACACGCGACCGGCGCCGCACCCCGGCGGTGTCGATCAGGGTGTAGGGCTTGCCGTCGCGCTCGAACGGGATCTTGATCGAGTCACGCGTGGTGCCCGGCTCGTCGAAGGCCAGCACGCGCGACTCGCCCAGCAGGCGGTTGGTCAGGGTGGACTTGCCGACGTTGGGACGGCCGACCAAGGCAACGGTAATACCCCGCTCGTCCGCCTCATCGGCCTCCTCGGCGTCGAACGACTCGGGCAGCATGCCCTCGAGTCGATCCCACAGACCACCGATGCCGCGGCCATGGGTTGCAGCCAGGAAGGCCGGCTCGCCCATGCCCAGCGCCCAGAACTCGGTCTGGACCTCGGTCTCGTCGACGCCGTCGATCTTGTTGACCACCAGCTGCACCGGCTTGCCGGCCCGCCGCAGCTCGGCGGCAATCTGTTCGTCGGCGGCGGTGAGCCCGGCGCGGCCGTCGACCAGGAAGGCAACCAGGTCGGCCTCTTCCACGGCCAGCCACGCCTGGTCCTGCATCAACGCCTCGATGCCGCCGCGCTCGCCGGTCAGACCGCCGGTGTCGATCACCAGCCAGTCGCGGCCTTCATGGCTCGCGGTGCCGTACTGGCGATCCCGGGTCAGGCCGGCATAGTCGGCCACCAGGGCGTCGCGACTGCGGGTCAGCTGGTTGAACAGGGTCGACTTGCCCACATTGGGGCGGCCGACCAGGGCGATCACGGGTTTCATCGCGTTGCGGGACTCATGGGGAAATATGCGGCAGGCGGCGCCCGGCTCAGTCGAGCTTGAACACGCGCAGTTTGCCGTTACGGGTGACCGCCACGCCCTTGCCGTCGACCTGCAGGATCGGATCGATCAGCGGATCGCCCCAGTCGTCCCGGCCGACCAGAGCACCGCTGGTGGTGGAGAGCACGTGCACGTAGCCCTCGTTGTCGCCAACCACCAGGTAACCGCCGATCAGGGCCGGGCCCGTCAGGCCGCGATGGGCGAGGTCGGACTGTCGCCAGAGGGCGTCGCCACTGCGGCGGTCGATCGCCCAGATCACGCCATCGGCGTCGCTCAGGTAGAGCGCGCGCTCGCCGGCGGCGATGCTGTTGGCGTTGGAGAAGTTGCGCGACCACAGTTCACGCCCGCCCTGTGCGGCCAGCGCAGCGAGCTTGCCCTGGTAGCTGGCCGCGTAGAAGACACCGTCGGCGAACACCGGCGTGGCATCCACGTCCACCATGCGGTCGACGTCGGTCCGGCCGGTCGGCAGGGCCACGGACTGGCTCCAGAGTTCGTTGCCGTCTTCACGGGCAAAGACGGCCATCGTGCCGTCATCGAAACCGGCGGCCAGAGCATCGGGGAACATCAGCACGCGACCCTGTCCCTGCAGCGTCAGCGCCGGCTGGCTGCGCGCCTGGCGCCAGCGGACCTCGCCGGTCTCGGCATCCAGCACGACCAGGGTGCCGTCACGTCCGCGCACGGCCACGTCGCTGAAGCCCACCGACGGAGCGGCATCGACCGAACTGCGGATCGAGACGGTCCAGCGCGTTTCGCCGCTCTTCGCATCGAGCGCGAACACCCGGCCGTCATCGGAGCCGAATACCACCAGCCCGCTGCCGGCGCCACCGCCGAAGCTCAGGTCGGCATCGAGGTCGGTCGACCACAACTCGTCGCCCGATTCGAGTTCGTAGGCGAGCACGTCGCCCGCCGGGCCGGCCACGAACAGGCGCCCCTCGTCCTCGACCGGGGCGATCGAGGTGAGGTCATTGTCCTGGTCACCACCGGAGGAATCACTCCAGACGACCTGCGGCGGGTTGTCGTTACTGATCTCGGTCAGCGGCGTGGGCTTGACCAGCTCACGCGGCGAGGAACAACCGGCCAGCACCACGGCAAGCGCGGCGATCGGCAGGCCCAGGCGGGCAACACGCAAACTCTTCATCACGACTCCTCCTCGGCAGCCGGCAGGCTGTCGAGCTTCATCTGCAGCAGGCCGTTGGCGCCGCTCTCGGCGGCCGCCTGTTCGTAGGCCTGACGGGCGGCAACCAGTTCACCCTGGTCGGCGAGCACGTCACCGCGCAGTTCGGCGAACAGGCCGTCGAAACCGGCGACTGGCTTGGCCAGTCGGTCAAGTGCCTCCTGGTGCTTGCCCTGGGCCCAGAGCACCCGGGCGAGCCGCAGGTCAACGGTGGCCACGAACTGCTCGCGATCGGCGCTCGCACGCGCCTTTTCCAAATAGGCCACGGCGGTGTCGAGATCGTTGTTCTCGACCGCGGCACCGGCGCCGATCAGCCAGGCCAGCGCCGTGTAGCTGGTGCCATCGTGCGCCGAGGCGACCGCTTGGGCCTGCTCGACCACGTTGCCTTCGCCGCTGACCGCCATCTGTTCGAGCTGGGTAAAGGCGGCAGCGGCCGAGGCGGCCCGGTTGTCCTGCCACGCCTGCCAACCCTGCCAGCCGACCAGGCCGGCCACGCCGAGCACGACGCCGGCGATCACGGTCCGGCCGTTCTCCGACCACCAGTCGCGGATGCGTTCGATCTGTTCTTCGTCTGAGGCGACCATAGGGGTTCCCGATGTGTTCCGAAATGCGTTAATTGGCGGCCAGCAGCGTGTCGAGCTCGGCGGCAGCGACCGTTTGCTGCTCGCCCTCGCCGCGCAGCGGCTTGATCGATACCTGATCGCCCACCTCGTCCTCGACGATCACCGCGGTCTGGGCACCGCTGCGATCGGCGCGCTTGAACTGCGCCTTGAGGCTGCCGCCGTCGAGATTACACTGCACCCGGCGGGCGGCCAAGGAGCGGCGCAACCGGTCGGCCAGCCAAAGGGCAGCAGCCTGGCGGCCGGGATCCGGCACCACCACGTAGATGTCCGCTCGACCGCTGTCGGCGGCCGCTTGTGCCAGTGACAGCAGCCGCTCGAGGCCGATGGCGAAGCCGGCTGCCGGCGTGGCGCGCCCGCCGAGTTGCTCCACCAGCCCATCGTAACGGCCGCCGGCGCAGATGGTGCCCTGGGCACCGAGCGACTCGGTGATCCACTCGAACACCAGCTTGTTGTAGTAATCGAGCCCGCGCACCAGCCGCGGGTTGACGCGGTAGGGGATGCCCAGCGCGTCGAGCAGCTCGCAGGTCTTGGCGAAGTCGGCGGCCGATTCCTCGTCGAGGTAGTCGGCGAGCTTCGGCGCCGCTTCGAGGATCCGCTGGATGTCGGGGTTCTTGCTGTCGAGCACCCGCAGCGGGTTCTCGTGCAGGCGGCGGCGTGCCTCCTCGTCGAGCTGGTCGGCATGACCCTCGAGGTACTCGATCAGCACCTCGCGGTGGCGAGCGCGCGCCTCGGGCTGACCCAAGGTGTTGATCTCCAGGCGCACATCCTCGATGCCGAGTCGATCCCACAGCGAGGCAGCCATCTGGATCAGCTCGACCTCCAGCTCCGGCCCGGCCACGCCGAAGGTCTCGACGCCGAACTGGTGGAACTGGCGGTAGCGGCCCTTCTGCGGGCGCTCGTGGCGGAACATCGGCCCGGTGTACCAGAGACGACGCTGCTGGTTGTGGATGATGCCGTGCTGCAGGCAGGCGCGCACGCAGCCGGCCGTGCCCTCGGGACGCAGGGTTAGCGAATCACCATTGCGGTCCTCGAAGGTGTACATCTCCTTCTCGACGATGTCGGTCACCTCGCCGATCGAGCGGGCGAACAGCCCGGTATGCTCGACGATCGGCATGCGGATCTCTTCGTAGCCGTAGGCGGCGGCGGTGTCGCGAAGCGCCGTCTCGAGGCGCTGCCAGGCAGGGGTGTCGTCGGGCAGCACGTCATGCATGCCCCGGATGCTCTTGGGCGTCTTGCTCATCGTCGGGTTCGGGTTATCGGTCGTCGTCGGAATCGTGGGCGGCCTCGTGGGCAGCCTTGTCCCGGGCAACGCGCTCGCGGATGGTTTGTTCGATCTGGTCGACCAGGGCGTCCTCGGAGAGCTTTCTCGAGGGCTTGCCGTCGACATAGAGGAGATTGGGCTTGCCGCCGGTCAGGCCGACGGCCGCCTCGCGGGCCTCGCCGGGCCCGTTGACGACGCAGCCGATCACGGCCACGTCCATGGAGGTGTCGATGTCCTCGATGCGCTCTTCCAGGGCGTTGACGGTCTTGATCACGTCGAACTCCTGACGGGCGCAGGACGGGCAGGCAATCAGGTTGACGCCACGACTACGTAGCTTGAGCGACTTGAGGATGTCCCAGCCGACCTTGACCTCCTCGACCGGGTCGGCAGCCAGCGACACGCGCAGCGTGTCGCCGATACCCTCGGCCAGCAGCATGCCCAGTCCCACGGCCGACTTGACCGCGCCGGCACGCGGGCCGCCCGCCTCGGTGATCCCCAGGTGCAGCGGCTGCTCGATCTGGTCGGCCAGCTTGCGGTAGGCGCCCAGCGTCATCCAGACGTCGGAGGCCTTCAGGGAGACCTTAAATTCGGGGTAGTCGAGCCGGTCGAGGATGTCGATATGGCGCAGCGCCGACTCGACCAGCGCATCCGGGGTCGGCTCGCCGTACTTCTGTTGCAGGTCCTTCTCCAGCGAACCGGCGTTGACGCCGATGCGCAGCGGAATGCCGTGATCGCGCGCCGAGTCGATCACCTGGCGGACGCGATCCTCGCGGCCGATGTTGCCCGGGTTGATGCGCAGGCAGTCGGCGCCCAGGTCGGCCACGCGCAGGGCAATCCGATAGTCGAAGTGGATGTCGGTGACCAGCGGGATGGACACGCGCTGCTTGATCTTGCCGAAGGCCTCGGCGGCGTCCATGTTGGGCACGGAGACGCGCACGATATCCGCGCCGGCGGCGGCGAGGCGCTCGATCTGGGCAACGGTCGCCTCGACGTCGCAGGTGTCGGTGTTCGTCATCGACTGGACGGCGATCGGCGCATCGCCGCCCACACCCACGGATCCAACCTGAATGCGCCGCGAGAGGCGACGCGTCACGGGAACCGGCTGAAAACTCATGAATTCCCCACTGTGGTTCGTAACACGCCGGTGGACTCGCTGGCCGCATCCAGCTCCACCGGCTCGCCGCGGTATTCCACTTCCAGTCCTTCGGGCTGACCCAGCACCAGCGAGAACGGCCCGACGGCATCGGTGAACGACCGTTCCTCGCCGGCGGCGAGCACGTCGTACATCAGTCGCTCACCCTTGCCGTCACGCACTTCCACCCAGCTGTCCGCCTGCGTGGCACGCAGCAGCAGTACCGGCGACGCGGAAGCCGGCTCGGCCGACCCCGCGGATTCGCTAGATTCAGCCGCTTGTGCGGGCTCGGTCGCCTGAGTTTCGCTCTCGACCGGTTGCGGGGCACTCTCGATCGCCGCCAGCCGCTGCGTCGGCAGGCCCGCGGTGGATGCCTCCGCCGACGAGGAACCGGTCGCCGTGTCATCGCCAGTCGGCGGGGCCGGCGGCTTTTCGAGCGCCCCTTCGATCGCCGGGCGTTCGGCATCGCCCGGCTCGCTGGCCGGCTGGCTCTGACTCTCGGCCGGCTTGCCGGTCATGTCGGACCACCAGGACTGGATCTGCTCGGGATCGAGTCGCGACAGCCCCAGGATCGCGACCACGATCACCACCAGGATCACCAGCCAGCCGAGCAGGCGGCCACCGACTCCGCCGCCGCGGGGCTCCATCACGTCCAGCGTCGGGTGAATGCCGCCCTGCACGGCACCGCTGCCCGGTGCTCGCTGGGCGTTGTACTGCGCGACCAGGGCATCGCCGTCGATTCCGAGCTGGGTCGCCCAGCTGCGCAGGTAGGCGAGGATGTAGGGGCGGCCGGGAACGGCATCGAGCTCGTCGCGCTCGACCAGCTCGATCACCCTGAGGTCGAGATTGAGTGGCTGGGCCAGGTCCGCCTCACTGAGACCGGCGGCCTCCCGCCCCTTGCGGATCCGCTCACCAACGCTGGGGCCGGCGACAACCCCGGCCTCTGCCGACGCCGCCTCGCCCGGCTCCCGCACCTGTTCCGCGAAGACCGGATCCTGCCGCTCCTGTTCGCTCATCGACTGCCTCCCTGTTCGATTGCCTGGGCTTCCGGCGAGTCGGGGAATCGACCGCGCAGGATCAGGCGGTGGTTCTTCAGCGCCTGCTGGTCACCGAGCTCCTTGTCGATGGCGATTGCCACCGCCAGCGAGCCGGGCGTGTGCCGGTGACGCGATTCGTAACGACGCATGGCCTCGGCTGCCTCCTGAGGCTCGCCGGTCTCGTACAGCGCCCGAGCCACGCCCAGCAGGGCGGCCGGCTGGCGAGCGCCCTTGTCGAGTGCGCGGCGGAACTGTGCCAGCGCCTCGGCCTCCTGGCCGGCCTCCTGGTAGCAGCGGCCGGAGTTGACCAGTGCGTATTCGGGGGTCTCGTACAGCGGGTCGCTGTAGGCGCGACGGAACATCGCCTGCGCCTGCTCGTAATCGCCCTGCGAACAGAGGAAGCCGCCGTAGTTGTTGGCGAGATCCGAGTTGTCCGCATCCAGACGCACGGCTCGGGCGAAGGATTCACGTGCCTTCTCCTCCTCGCCCAGACGCGACATCAGGAGCGCATGCACGTGATGCGCCGGCCCGTAGCCGTCGTCGAAGGCGATCGCCCGGCGCGCCTTTTCCACCGCGACCTTGAGCTGCCCCTCCTGCAGGTAGCCGGCGGCCAGTTCGGTGTTGACCTTGGCCGCCTCGCGGTTGTGGCCGACGCTGCGTTCGATCGCGCCATCACTGACGGAACCGCCGGGGGCGACGCAACCAGTCAGCGCCAGCGCGGCGAGAGCGGCCAGGAGCAGTGCGCGCCCCATCATCGAGTCACCTCCACCACACCGCGATCCAGGCCCATCTTCGCGAGACGGTCCTGACGACGTGAACGGTCGGACACCTGACCGGCCAGCTGACCGCAGGCGGCATCGATGTCGTCACCGCGTGTCTTGCGGGCAACGGTATTGATGCCGTTGTCGCGCAGACGCTTGGCGAAGCGCATGATGCGGTTGCGCGAGGAGCGCTCGTAGCCGGACCCCTCGAAGGGGTTGAACGGGATCAGGTTGACCTTGACCTCCTCCCGGCGCGGTCCGAGCAGTGCGACCATCTCGTCGGCGTGCTCGAGGGTGTCGTTCACGCCTTCGATCATCACGTACTCGTAGAGGATCGCGCCGTGCGGCACCACCTTGGCATAGCGGTCGCAGGCGGCCATCAGCACGTCGAGCGGGTACTTCTCGTTGATCGGCACCAGCTCGTTGCGCAGCTCGTCGTTGGGCGCGTGCAGGGAGATCGCCAGCGAGATCGGCAGGCGCTCGCCCAGCCGGTCGATCGCCGGGACGATGCCGGAGGTCGAGATGGTCACCCGCCGCTTGGACAGGCCGTAGCCGTAGTCGTCGAGGAACAGCTCGGCGGCATCGACCACCGCCTGCTCGTTCAAGAGCGGCTCGCCCATGCCCATGAAGACGATGTTGCTGATCGCCTTGCCGGTCGCCAGGCGCTGCTCGATCAGTCGTTCGGCCAGCCACAACTGGCCAACGATCTCGGCGGTCGACAGGTTGCGGTTGAAGCCCTGTCGACCGGTCGAGCAGAAGGTGCAGGTGAGCGAACAGCCCACCTGCGAGGAAATACAGAGGGTCGCGCGGTCGTCCTCAGGGATGTAGACCATCTCCACCGAGTTGCCGCTACCCGTGTCGAGGAGGAACTTGCGCGTTCCGTCCTCGGATTCCTGATCGAGCACGACCTCGGGTGGCCGGATGCAGGCGACCTGCTTGAGCTTCTCGCGGAGGCTCTTGGCAAGGTCGGTCATCGCGTCGAAGTCGTCGACCCGACGCTGGTGCACCCACTTGAGCACCTGGTTGGCGCGGAAGGGCTTCTCGCCCATCTCCGCGAACCAGGCGCGCAGGCGGCTGGGCGTCAGGCCCAGCAGATTGATGCGTTCGTCGGTCGAGGTCATTCAGGCCACCCGTCTAGTCGACCCGAAAAGGTGCCAGCGCGATCAGCGGCTGGTCAGCTCGTCGGGCTTGAAGAAGAAGTCGATTTCGGTCTTGGCCGTCTCCGGGCTGTCGGAACCGTGCACGGCGTTGGCGTCGATCGACTCGGCGAAGTCGGCGCGGATGGTGCCCGGCTCGGCTTCCTTCGGGTTGGTCGCGCCCATCAGGTCGCGGTTCTTGGCGATGGCGTCCTCGCCCTCGAGCACCTGCACGAATACCGGGCCGGAGATCATGAAGCCGACCAGCTCGCCGAAGAACGGACGCTCCTTGTGCACGGCGTAGAAGCCCTCGGCCTGCTCGCGGGTCAGCTGCATCATGCGCGCACCGACCACCGACAGACCGGCGTCTTCGAAGCGAGAGATGATCTGACCGATCACGTTCTTGGCAACGGCGTCGGGCTTGATGATCGAAAGGGTGCGTTCTACGGCCATAAGATTCTCTCCTGATCGGGCGATTCGATTCGCCCCGGTGAAACGTAAAAAAGAAACGAGAAAACAGAAAGCTGCCGCCCGACCGGAGAACCTCCCCGGCAAGCGTTCACAAAGCGCGATAGTTTAACGAGTCACCGGGAAACAATCCATGCGGGCACGCCAAGCGAAGACGCACACCCGGAAGGCGACGGCTGGAGATCAGGGCCCCACGCCCCGCATGCCGGCGGCGACGGCCTCCGAACGCTCGTCGCGCACTTGCTGCAGACGACCGTCCTGGCGGGCGGAGACGTCGAGCACGTCGGGCTGCTCGACCAGATCGGCGAGCGAAATCGACTCGAGGAATTCCTGGATCTGGGCCGACAGCCCCATCCACAGGTCGTGGGCCAGGCACTTGCCGCCTTCCTGACAGTTGCCCTTGCCACCGCAGCGAGTGACGTCGACCACCTCGTCGACGGCGCGGATGATCTCGACGATGTTGATACGCGACGGCTCGCGCGCCAACTGGTAGCCACCACCGGGGCCGCGCACGCTGCTGACCAGCTGGCCACGGCGAAGCTGCGCGAACAGCTGCTCGAGGTAGGAGAGCGACAACGATTGTCGTTCGGCGATATCGGCCAGTGCGGTCGGCTGGCCGCGATCATGAATGGCCAGGTCCAGCATTGCCGTTACGGCGTAGCGGCCCTTGGTCGTCAGCCTCATTTCAAACCTCCCGGCAGCCCCGCGACGTGCTGCCCAACCAGTCAATCCTGAGCGGTCTTCTCAGGGAATAGCGCGCCCATGATAGTCGCGCAGGCCGGTGCTGTATACGGCCGGTTTCCGGCCGCGCTCAGCGGCCGTCGCTGTCGGCCTTCTCGGCCGCCTCGGCACGCCCGCAGCTGATCACCCCGTCTTCCTCGTCGAGGTGGCAGCCATCAAGGCTCGGGCGACTGGGACGCGAAACCTCGACGCCGAGCGAACGCAGCGCGTCGGCCATCTCGTCGAGCTGCCCGTCGACGGCCTGGACGTGATCGAGCAGTCGGTCGACCACGGTGGCCACCGGATCAGGCATGTCGCGCGCCACCCCGTAGGCGTCGAAACCGAGTCGCTGGGCGACCCGGCGCTTGGTCTCGTTCTCCTCGGCACGCTGCTCGACCACGCGGGCGGGAATACCCACCAGGGTCGCCCCCGCCGGCGCATCCTTGAGCACCACGGCATTCGAACCCACGCGCACGCCCTCGCCGAGCTCGATCGGCCCGAGGATCTTGGCACCTGCACCGACCACGACGCCGTCGCCGAGGGTCGGGTGCCGCTTGCCCTCGCGCCAGGTGGTGCCGCCGAGGGTGACGCCGTGATACAGCGTGCAGTCGTCACCGATGTCGGCGGTCTCGCCGATGACGACACCCATGCCGTGGTCGACGAAGAAGCGCCGCCCGATCTGCGCACCCGGGTGGATCTCGATCCCGGTCAGCCAGCGACTGACGTTGGAGATCAGCCGCGCGAGCAGGCGCCAGTTGCGCCGCCAAAGGGCATGGGCGACCCGATGCCACCAGACCGCGTGCAGGCCGGGATAGGTCAGGGCGACCTCCCAGCGGCTGCGTGCCGCCGGATCGCGGTCAAACACGCTGTCGACATCATCGAGAATCGTTTTCCACCAACCCATCGGCTCGCTCCAGAGGTTATTCAGTCGTCCCGGTCGCGCGGCGGTCGCAGCAGCGCGCTCAGCATGCCCTGCAGGATCTGCAGCTCGTCGCGGCGCGGCTCGGCGCGGTTGAGCACCAGGCGCACCCGCTGCATCAGGCGCCGCGCGTGGCGCTCGCGTTCCTCGGCTCCGGCGCCCGGGAAGAAGTCACGCTGGTCGAGCGCCGCCTCGAGACGAGCGCAGAGTGTAGCAAGCTCCGCCCGGGGGGCCGGCGGCTCGGCCGGCGCGAGTCCCGCCGGCGCCTCGTCGGCCGCGTGGAATACCTCGTAGGCGACCAGCTGCACGGCCTGGGCGAGGTTGAGCACCGGATACTCGGGGTTCGCGTGCAGGGCGAGCAGGCGGTCGGCCACGCCCAGCTCCTCGTTGGTCAGCCCGGTGCGCTCGGCACCGAACAGGATGCTCACCCGATCCGCCGATTCCGCCGGGATCGCCCCCGCCTGACGCACGACCTCGCCGGCTGCCGCCCGCCCCTCGCTCAACGGCAGGGTCAGGCTGCGCGAACGCGCGGTGGTCGCCCAGACGCCAACCGAGTCGGCCACCGCCTCCTCGACCGAGCCAACCACCCGGGCGGCGTCGAGGACGTCGGCGGCATGGGTCGCCACCGCTCGCGCCTTGTCGTCGATGGCGGCTCTGGGCGCGACCAGCACCAGCCGTGTCAGGCCCATCGTCTTCATGGCCCGGGCGGCCGCCCCGATGTTCTCGGCCATCGAGGTCTGACACAGGACAACCTGAACGCGGTCGAGAATCGGGGGAGGCGCTGCAGTGGAGGAAGGCGACATGGCTGACATGAGGGCGTTTACGCGTATAATTCCGGATCCGGGAAACGGGGCACGACCGGACACGGCGGTCCGATCGACCGGCCCGGACGTGCCTGACGGCAGCGCCGCGACCGCCTGCCACGGCCCGTCATCCACCATTCGCTCGTCGAGCCGACCAGACCATTATGCCGCACCCCATGCTCAATATCGCCGTGCGCGCCGCTCGCGCCGCCGGCAGTGTCATCTCCCGCAGCCGGGATCGCGTCAACGACCTCACCATCGAGTCGAAAAAGCGCAACGACTTCGTCAGCGAAGTCGACCACCAGGCCGAGGCGGCGATCATCGACACGCTCAAGCGCGCCTATCCCGACCACGCCATCCTGGGCGAGGAGACCGGTGCGAGCGGCGAGGAAAACGCCGAATACCGCTGGATCGTCGATCCGCTCGACGGCACCACGAACTTCCTGCACGGCATCGGCCACTACGCCGTTTCCATCGCGCTGGAGCGCCGCGGCCGACTGGAGCTCGGGGTGATCTACAACCCGGTCAACCAGGAGCTGTTCACCGCCGAGCGCGGTTCGGGCGCCTTCCTCGACAACCGCCGCATCCGCGTCTCGCCGCGCAAGGGCCTTGACGGCGCCCTGCTGGGCACCGGCATCCCGTTCCGCGACGACCAGAACCTCGACCGCTACGTCGCGACTCTCAAGGCACTGCACGGCCCGATCGCCGGCATTCGCCGCCCGGGCTCGGCCGCACTCGACCTGGCCTACGTGGCTGCCGGTCGCTTCGACGGCTTCTGGGAGTTCGGCCTCAAGCCCTGGGATATGGCGGCCGGCGTGCTGCTGGTGCGCGAGGCCGGCGGCGTGGTCGTCGACCACCGCGGCGGGGACGAGTACCTCGCCAACGGCAACGTGATCTGCGCCAACCCCAAGCTGGCTCACGTGATGCTGCAGAAGATCAGCAAGGCCGACCAGGCCTACCAGTCGGTGTCCCGCCCGGAGGCGTAGGCCACAGCGATACCCGGCAATGAAAAGCCCGCCGTTCGGCGGGCTTTTTCGTGTCTGGGCGACAGGAGTCATCAAGGACCGATCAGGAGGCGTTGTCCTCGACCTGCTTGGCCTTCTCGCGCTCGTCGATCTTGAGCAAGTCCTGACGCTTGAGCCCCATGTCCAGCGACAGGGCCGAGGCGACGTAGACCGAGGAGAAGGTACCGACCGCGATGCCCAGCAACAGGGTCAGCGAGAAGCCGTAGAGTGCCTCGCCGCCGAAGACGAACAGCGCCAGCGCCGTGAAGAAGGTGGTCCCCGAGGTGATCACCGTGCGCGACATGGTCTGGTTGACCGAGGCGTTCATCACCTCCTGTTCGGTGCCCTTGCGCATCTTCTGGAAGTTCTCGCGGATGCGGTCGAACACGACAATGGTGTCGTTGATCGAGTAGCCGGCCAGCGCCAGGAAGGCCGCCAGCACGGTCAGGTCGAAGCGAATGCCGAGCAGGCTGATGATACCGAGCACCACCACCAGGTCGTGGGCCAGGGCGAGGATCGCCCCGCCGGCCAGGCGCAACTGAAAGCGGAAACCGACGTAGACCAGGATGCCGGCCAGCACCACCAGCAGTGCCAGACCGCCGGCGTTGAACAGCTCCTTGCCCACGGCCGGGCCGACATACTCGACCCGGCGCATGGTCACGCCCTCGGCTTCGGCCTGCAGGGCGGTCAGCACCGCGTCGGCGACGCGCGACTGGCTGTCACCGCTCGGCGGCAGGCGCACCAGCACCGACTCGGACGAACCGAACAGCTGCGCGACCGCCTGATCGAAGCCGTGCTCGTCGAGCGTGTCGCGCACGGCCTCGATGTCGGCGCCCTGCGGGTAGCCGAGCTCGACCACCACGCCGCCGGTGAAGTCGAGCCCCAGGTTCAGGCCCTTGGTCGCCAGCGAGCCGGCGGCCACCAGCAGCAGAAGCACTGACAGGGCATAGGCGATGAAGCGCTTGCCGAAGAAATCGAAACGCGCGTTGGGCGGAAATACGTTCATGTTTTCACTCGTCTGATTCGAACGCCGGCTCGGAGTCGGCTCAGATGGAAAGTCCCTTCAGGCGCGCCTGGCGGCCGTAGACCAGGTTGGCCAGGGCGCGCGAGAGCATCACGGCGGTGAACATCGAGGCGAGGATGCCGATCGACAGCGTCACGGCGAAACCCTTGATCGGACCGGTGCCGAAGGCGAACAGCGCCAATGCCGCGAGCAGCGTGGTGATGTTCGCATCGAGGATGGTGGCGAACGCCCGCTCGTAACCGGCCTTCATCGCCGCGTGCGGTGTCATGCCGTTCCTGAGCTCCTCGCGGATGCGCTCGAATATCAGCACGTTGGCATCGACCGCCATACCCACGGTCAGCACGATCCCGGCGATGCCCGGCAGGGTGAGCGTCGCCTGCAGCATCGAGAGCACCGCGACGATCAACACCAGATTGGTGACCAGCGCGACCACGGAGATCACGCCGAAGACGCGGTAGTAGATCATCATGAACACCGCGACCAGGACGAAGCCGAGGATGGCGGCATTCACGCCCGCCTGGATGTTCTCGGCACCGAGGCTCGGCCCGACGGTGCGTTCCTCGACGATGTCCATCGGGGCACGCAGCGCGCCGGCGCGCAGCAGCAACGCAAGGTTGCGCGCCTCTTCCGGGGAGTCGAGACCGGTGATCTGGAAGCGGTTGGCCAACTGGTCGCGGATGGTGGCGACGTTGATCACCTCCTCGACCCGGCGCTTCTCCTCGACCAGCTTGCCGTCGACGACCTTGCTGTCGGTGCGGTTCTCGATGAAGACCACGCCCATCTGCTGACCGATGTTGTCGCCGGTGATGTCGGCCATGCGTCGCGCGCCCTGGCTGTCGAGGTTGACGAACACCGCCGGCGAGCCGGAATCCTGATCGAAACCGGAGGAGGCGCCGGTAACGCGGTCACCCGTGACGATCACCTGGCGCTTGAGGAGCACCGGCCCACCGCCACGACGCTGATAGAGACGCGCCTGCGGCGGCACGCTGCCGGAATCGCCCGCTTCCATCCAGTCGGTGGGCGTGCCGTGCACCAGGCGGAATTCCAGCGTGGCAGTCGCGCCGAGGATTTCCTTGGCGCGGACGGTGTCCTGGATACCCGGCAGCTCGACCACGATGCGGTCCTCGCCCTGCTGCTGAATCAGCGGCTCGGCAACGCCCAGTTCGTTGACCCGATTGCGCAGGGTGGTGATGTTCTGCTCAAGGGCGGCACGACGCTCCGTGGTCACGCCCTCCTCAGTCATCTTGGCAACGAGGTACGGTTCGCCGTCGATCTCGCTCTCGTCGAACGAGAGGTCCTCGTAGTCGGCCGAGAGCTGCTCGATGGCCTGGTCGCGGTCGGCGGCATCGCGGAAACGCACCCGGATGCGCTGCTCGTCGTTCACCTCGGCGGAGACGTAGCGCAGCTTGGTTTGGCGCAGGTCGGCGCGCATGCCGTCCACGCGACGCTCCAGCGCGGTCTTGATGGCCGCGTCCATGTCGACCTGCATCAGGAAGTGCACCCCGCCGCGCAGGTCGAGACCCAGATACATCGGCAGCGCCCCGAGATCGGTCAACCAGTCCGGCGCGGCCGGCGCAAGGTTGAGTGCGACCGGATAGTCGCCACCAAGCGCCGCCCGGACCACGTCGACGGCCTGGAGCTGCTCGTCGGTCGACGGGAAACGGATCAGGGCGGATTCGCCCTGGGCCTCGGCGCGCTTGTAGTCGATGCCCGCGGCGCGCAGGGCGCTCTGGGCTTCGGCCAGCGCCGTCTGCTCGACGCTACCGTCGCGCTTGGAGATCTGCAGGGCGGGCTCCTCGCCGAAGAAGTTCGGCAGGGCGTAGAAAATGCCCACCAGCACGACAACGACGACGATCAGATTCTTCCACAGGGGATAGCGGTTCATCTTCTAGGCCTTCGCGTGGAATACGCCCCGGGCGGGGCGTGGCCCACCGACCTGTTCCCTGTCGGTGGGCGGGAATAACGAAGGGCCCGCCGTGGCGAGCCCTGTAACGGTGGCGAGGATCAGGCCTCGCGAGCGTCCTTGATGGTGCCCTTCGGCATGACCGAAGCGATGGCGAAGCGCTGCACCACGACGGAAGTGCCGTCGGCGATCTCGAGAACGACCAGGGTGTCGCCCAGGTTGACCACGCGGCCGAGCATGCCGCCGTTGGTCGCTACCTCATCACCCTTCTCGATCGACTCGATCAGCTTCTTGTGCTCCTTCTGCCGCTTGATCTGCGGACGGATCAGCAGGAAGTACATGACGGCGAAGATGAGCAGCAGCGGCAGGAAGGTGGCCAGCAGGCTGGGTTCGCCGGCACCGGCGCCCTGCGCCTGGGCCATGGCATCGCTGATAAAGAACATCGTGGTTGGTGCTCCCGATTGGTTCGTGCGTGTGCGTGGTTAATAAGGCAGCCCCGGAGTATGCCACAAGGCGGGGGGATTACATTGCCCGCCCCGAATGATGGCTAGACGCCGCGGTCGCGGTCGGCATAGAAGCGGGTCCGGAAGCCAGCGAAGTCGTCGCGCTCGATCGCGGCGCGCATCTCGGCCATCAGCACCTGGTAGTAATGCAGGTTGTGGATGGTGGACAGCCGCGCGCCGAGTACCTCGCGGGTTCGGTGCAGGTGCTTGAGATAGGCACGCGAGTAGTGCCGGCAGGTGTAGCAGCCGCACTCCTCGTCGAGCGGCCGCACATCGGTGGCGAAGCGGGCGTTCTTCAGGCGCACATCGCCGTAGCGGGTGAACAGATGACCGTTGCGCGCGTTGCGGGTGGGCATGACGCAGTCGAACATGTCCACGCCGCGGGCGACCGACTCGACCAGGTCCTCGGGCTTGCCGACCCCCATCAGGTAGCGCGGTCGCTCGGCAGGCAGCTCGGGCAAGGTGACTTCGAGTACGGCGTTGCGCTCCTCGAGGGGTTCGCCCACCGAGAGCCCGCCGACGGCATAGCCGTCGAAACCCAGGTCGACCAGACCGGCGGCGGACTCGCGCCGCAACGCCTCATGCATGCCGCCCTGGACGATGCCGAACAGCGCCCGATCCGAACCCTCCGGCTTCAGTGCCTCGAAGGCCTGCCTGGAACGTTTCGCCCAGCGCAGCGACAGGCGCATCGAGGCACCGGCCACTTCGGGCGTGGCGGGGTAGGGGGTGCACTCGTCGAAGATCATCTGGATGTCCGAGCCGAGCTCGTGTTGCACCTGCATCGAGGACTCGGGGGTCAACATCACCTGGTCGCCGTTGACCGGCGAAGCGAAGCGCACGCCCTCCTCGCTGATCTTGCGCATGTCGGCAAGCGAAAACACCTGGAAACCGCCCGAATCGGTCAGGATCGGGCGCTCCCAGTGCATGAAATCGTGCAGGTCGCCGTGCAGACGGATGATCTCGGTTCCCGGGCGAAGCATCAGGTGGAAGGTGTTGCCGAGCACGATCTGAGCGCCCAGATCGATCAGCTCCTCCGGCGTCACCGCCTTGACCGTGCCGTAGGTGCCCACCGGCATGAACGCGGGCGTGTCGATCACCCCGCGCTCGAATCGGACCTGACCGCGGCGGGGGCCGTCGAGCCGCTCGGCGGCCGGCTTGGCCAGGGTGCAGTCGTGCAACTGGAATTTCATGCGTCGACCGTCCGGTCGCGGGAGGAGTTGGCTTCGATGAACATGGCATCCCCGAAGGAGTAGAAGCGGTAACCCTGTGCGATCGCCTCGTGATAGGCGGCCAGCACCCGGTCACGGCCGGCGAAGGCAGATACCAGCATCAGCAGGGTCGAGCGCGGCAGGTGGAAGTTGGTCAGCATCGCGTCGATCACGTGCAGCGGCACGCCGGGGTAGAGAAACAGCTGGGTGTCGCCGACGAATGGGCCGATCTCGCCCCGGGCCGCCTGCTCCGGGTGGGCCCGGGCGGCCGTCTCGATCGCGCGCACGGCGGTGGTGCCGATGGCAATCACCCGCCCGCCGCGCCGACGGGTCGCCGCAATGGCCTCGACCGTCGCCTCGGGCACCTCGGTCCACTCGCGGTGCATTTCGTGCGCCTCGATGGTCTCGCTGCGCACCGGCTGGAACGTCCCCGCGCCGACGTGCAGGGTAACGAACGCCGTCTCCACGCCCTTGGCCTCGAGCTGGTCGAGCAGCGCCTCGGTCAGGTGCAAACTGGCGGTGGGCGCTGCCACGGCGCCATCGCGGCGGGCGAACACGCTCTGGTAGTCGTGACGGTCCTGGTCGTCGTCGGGGCGCTCGATGTAGGTCGGCAACGGCATGTGGCCATGGGCCTCCAGCCAGCCAAGCAGATCCCCGGGCGTCTCGGAGTCGATCAGCCGGAGCTCGAACAGCGCCCCGTCGCGACCGACCACCTCGAGGGTGACCCCGCCTTCCATATGGAGCTGGGCGCCGATCTTGGGCGAGCGGCTGCTGCGCAGATGACAGAGCGCCCGCCGGGCATCAACAAGACGTTCGAGCAGGAATTCCACCCGCCCGCCAGAGGCCTTGCGCCCGAAGGCCCGCGCCGGGATCACGCGGGTATCGTTCAGGATCAGGAGATCTCCGGGCGCGATCAGGTCGGAAAGGTCGGCGATATGCCGGTGTTCAAACGCGCCTTCGGTGGGCAACACCAGCAGGCGCGCCGACTCGCGCGGCTCGGCCGGGCGAGCAGCAATCCGTTCGGCGGGCAGGTGGTAATCAAAGGCATCGAGCTTCATGGCCGGCGCAGTCTACCCCGCCACGCCGGGACAGGCCACCGCCAGCCCGGCCGGGACGGCGACGAGCAGACACGCAAAGAACACCCGGCCTGATGATCAGGGGGTGACTTGCGAACAGCATTGCTGAAAAAGGAGGAGGGCCGTCCTGGCCGAGAAGCGATCCTGCCGTGACGCGGGATCTCGCGCGGTTTCCCTGCGCGTAATCTTGGGTCCCAGTCCCTGGGTCCGGTGTGGCGAGTGCTTATCCGTAAGACAAAGGGCAAATCCGTTGCCGGTCCTGTTCTTCTTGTCTCGCCGGTGACCGTTCCTGCGGTTACTTGTTGTTGCCGGTGGCTACCACCGCTTTTTTCGGCGATGCGATCCTGCATCTGGTCGCGCGTCCCGCGCGGAATCGTTCCGTGCCATCCCTGGCAGCATCCATCCTGGACGCTCGGCAATCCGTGTCGGGCCCGGCATCCTTGCCGAACGCGCCGTGGCCTCCTGGCTGCCCGCAAAAAACCCGGACTCTATCCCGAGTGCCGGTTGTTTACGGTGCGCATCCTTAATCAAGCGCCTGGCGCGCGCCGGGCGAACCCGGCAACCCGTACTGGCAGATCCTCTGCCGGTGCTTCCTGCGCGGACCTCCTGTCCGCCGTCACGATCCGTCGGCCATCCTGGCCAGGTGGGCTTCCTGCCCGATGTGCATCCGAGCACGGGACACATGATGCGCCGGCGGGCGGCGGCTGGGTAGACGAAATCGCCGAAAGTTTCGTAGGAATATTCGATTTGTCGTGTAGGAATTTTCCTACAAATCGGACGGTCAGGCACCGCGCGGCGCAGGGAACCCCTCGCAGCCGGTGGCGAAGAACCGGGTCACGGCGTCGAGGAAGCCGTCGGTATCTTCGATGTGCGGCCAGTGGCGCGCCCGCTCCAACGTGGCGATGCAGCTCTGCGGGAAATCGCGTCCGATCTGCGGCTCGTCGGCCGCCTCGATGTAGGCCGACTGCGCCCCGCGGATGAACAGAGTCGGGCCGAGATAGAAACCCGAGAGGGCCGGCATGTCCGAAGTCTGCTCGTAGGCGGCCTTCAGCTCCGGCAGGTTGAATCGCCAGCGCCACTGCCCGTCGACCTGCTCGAGGTTGGCAGCAAGGAAGGCGCGCACCTCCGGCTCGAACACGTGCGCCGCCATCTGCTGGCGCGCCTGCTCGCGCGACTCGAGCGTCGACAGGTCGACCGCGTCGAGCGCCTCGAAGACGTCCTGGTGCCAGGGCGGATACCACTTCGGCGCGATGTCGACCACCGCCAGTCGCGCGACGCGCTCGGGATGGCGGTCGGCAAGCACCATGCCGAGCTTGCCACCGAGCGAGTGGCCGATCAGGTGGGCACGCTCGATGCCGAGTCGATCCATCAGGGCGAGGATGTCATTGCTCATCGCCTCGTAATCAAGGCCCGGCGCATGCGGGGAGCGACCGTGGTTGCGCAGGTCGACGTTGATCACCCGGTAATTCTCGCTCAACGACTGGGCGATACCGCGCCAGTTCGAGAGCGAGCCGAACATGCCGTGCATGATGATCACCGGCAGCCCGCCGCCGCGCTCCTCGAAATGCAGGTCGACCGCCGCGTTTGCTTGCGTGTTCATGTAACTGGTTCCCTTGGAATGACGCTGGCCGGCCGGAGCCGGACCGCTTGATGGGTCGTGAGATACTACCAAAGGGCAGCGACCCCACGCTCGACCCCAGCGCCGCCAACCGACCGACGAGCCCACGGCATGTCCGACCCGACCCCCGATTCCTCAACCCTTTCCGGAAACGACTGGCCCGCCCCGGCACTGCCGCGCGGACGCCCGTTCCCGGCGCAGCTGCAACTCGCCGCCGAGTTACTGGAGCGCATCGGCAGCGAGGGCCTGCCGGCCGATCGGGTCCTGCAGCGCGAACTCGCCACCCAGCGGCGCATGGGAAAACGCGACCGCGAGCGGGTCCGTGAACTGACCCTGTTCGTCCTGCGACAGCGGCGCGTGCTCGACTGGCTGCTCGACCGCGACCAGCCAGACATGGCGATGCGGGTGGCCGCCGCACTGCTACTGGCCGATGCGCTCGACCCGGTCCTTGCCGCAAGCGCGGGCCTCGGGGAAAACGACATGGCACGCCTCGCCGAGCGCCGAAACACGCCCTTCCCGGAGCTGCCGACCGATATCCGCTTCAATCTCACTGCCGACGCGGCCGCCCAGTGGAACGAGCTCGCGCCAGCCGATCCCGAAGCGCTCGCGCAGGCGCTCGAGTCCCGAGCGCCGATCGACCTGCACGCCAACCCGCGATGCGCTAGCGCGGCGGCGTTGCGAACCGAACTGGCCGAGGCGGACATCGAAGCCACACCCATCGACGGCCTTCCGCTCGGCCTGCGACTACAGCGGCCAGCCCGCCTGACACGCCTGCCCGCCTTCGAGCGGGGGGCGTTCGAGATCCAGGATGCCGGTAGCCAGTGGGTAGTCCGCGCCGTCGGCGCGCAGGCGGGCGACCGGATTCTCGACCTGTGCGCCGGCGCCGGCGGCAAGAGCCTGGGGCTGCTGGACGAGACTGACGGCAACCTGGACCTGACTGCCTGCGACCTGCATGCCGACCGACTGGAGCGCCTGCGCGCCCGCGCCCGTCGCCACGGCGACCTCGACCTCAAGTTGCACGCCGCGGACGCCACCCGCCCCCTGCCGGATGCACTCGGCCAGTTCGACCACGTGCTGATCGACGCGCCCTGCAGCGGCTCGGGCACCTGGCGACGCCATCCCGAGTTGCGCTGGGCGGCTATCGACTGGCCGGATCTCGCGACCACCCAGCGACAACTGCTGGAACAGGGCGCGGCCGTCACTCGCCCGGGCGGGCGGCTCATCTATGCGACCTGCAGCCTGTGGCCGGCGGAGAACGAGGCCGTCGTCGCCGACTTTCTCGCCGGGCATCCCGGCTGGCAGGCGGTCATCCCCGGCGACATCGGCCTGCCGGATGATGCGATCACCCGGGACGGCTGGGTGCGGCTGCGCCCGGACCGACACGGTTGTGACGGGTTCTTCATCGCCTGCCTGCAGGCACCGTGAGCCCGCAACGACCACAGCGCGGATCGCTTGAGGCATAATCGGGCGCCAGCGACCGAACCCTCGTCATTCATCTGCACACGGCCCGTCGGGCCCGGGAGTCCGCATGTCACGCTTGTTGCCGATCCCCACGCTCTCACGCCAACTCGGCGCAGGGCTGCTGTTGGCCACCCTCTGCCTGACCGGCTGCGGTCAGAAGGGACCGCTCTATCTTCCCGACGAGCAGCCGGCTGACAAGCCGGCCGAGACCGACACCTCCCCGACCACCACCGAACAGGACTGACCCCGGAGCCACGCCGTGCCCCAGACCGATCTCCCGCCGTTCTTCTCTCGCACCGCCAACGGTGATCTGCAAATCGAACAGGTCACCGCCAGCGCGATCGTCGACCAGTTCGGTTCGCCCACCTATGTCTACTCGCGGGCGGCGATCGAGTCGGCCTTCAACGCCCTCACCGACGCCTTCGGTGAGCGCGCCCACCGCATCTGCTACGCGGTCAAGGCCAACAGCAACATCGGCATCCTCAGCGTGCTGGCCCGGCTGGGCGCCGGCTTCGACATCGTCTCCTACGGCGAGCTGGCGCGCGTGCAGGCGGCCGGCGGCGACCCGGCCAAGACGGTGTTCTCCGGCGTGGGCAAGTCGGCCGACGAGATCCGCGGCGCGCTGGCGGCGGGCATCGGTTGCCTCAACGTCGAATCCGAGGCCGAATTGCGCCGCATTGCCGAAATCGCGAGCGAAATGCAGCGAATCGCACCGATCTCCCTGCGCGTCAACCCGGATGTCGATGCCCGCACCCACCCCTACATTTCCACCGGGCTGAAGGACAACAAGTTCGGCATCGCCATCGACGAGGCCCTGCCGCTGTACGAGTGGGCCCATACCCAGCCGTCGCTGGAGATCGTCGGGATCGACTGCCACATCGGCTCGCAGCTGACCGACGTCAGCCCGTTCCGCGATGCGGCCGAACGGGTGATGAAGCTCGCCCACCGGCTGGCCGAACGCGGCATCGAGCTCAAGCATCTCGATCTCGGCGGCGGCCTCGGCATTCGCTACACCGACGAGAACCCGCCGCCGGCGGCCGACTGGATCGAGGCGATTCGCTCGGTGGTCGATGCCGACCCGCTCGCCCACGATCTGCCGATCTGGATCGAACCGGGGCGCTTCATCGCCGGGCCGGCCGGCGCACTGGTCACCCGGGTGGAATACCTCAAGCCGGGGCGGCACAAGTCGTTCGCGATCATCGATGCGGCGATGAACGACCTGATGCGCCCGGCACTCTACGGCAGCGACATGGCGATCGTGTCGGCCGGCCGCGGTGACGGCGACCGCCTTGAGGCAACCTGGGAGATCGTCGGCCCGATCTGCGAGACCGGCGATTTCCTCGGCCACGATCGCCCGTTCGAGCTGGGCGAGGGTGACCTGCTGGCCGTGCTCGGGGCCGGGGCCTACGGCTTCTCCATGGCTTCCAACTACAACACCCGCCCGCGGGCCGCCGAAGTGCTGGTCGACGGCGACACCTGCCACGAGATCCGCCGTCGCGAACCGCTCGAATCTCTCTGGGCGCTCGAGCAGGTACCGCCGGCCGAGTGACCCGAGCACTCGCCCGGCCGTGGCGCTCGCCGCCCAGCTCAATAGAATTTAGCTATCGAAAACATGGGGAAAGTCTATTTCCCTCGATCGAACAGCTCGACTATGCTCTCCCCTGTTGTGTCGCGGCTCGCACGCCGCGGCCGCCCCACCGGGCCGTGATTGTTTTTTAACGTTTCGTCCCCATGATTTCCGTCGGCGAGATGCCCCGGCATCCCGCCCCGGTTTTTACGTTCGTTTGATTCAACCCAGACCTTAAGGAGATTCCGCATGCTGGAGAACCGTGAAGGCCAGAAGGTACCCAACGTCACCTTCCGCACCCGCCAGAACCACGACTGGGTCAACGTGACCTCCGACGAGATCTTCAAGGGCAAGACCGTCGCGGTCTTCTCCCTGCCGGGCGCGTTCACCCCGACCTGCTCCTCGAGCCACGTGCCGCGCTTCAACGAGCTCGCGCCGGTCTTCAAGGAGAATGGTGTCGACGAGATCGTCTGCATCTCGGTCAACGACGCCTTCGTCATGAACGAGTGGGCCGAAGACCAGGACGCCGACCGCATCCGCTTCCTGCCGGACGGCAACGGCGACTTCACCGACGGCATGGGCATGCTGGTCGACAAGGACGACCTCGGCTTCGGCAAGCGCTCCTGGCGCTACTCCATGGTCGTCAAGGACGGCACGATCGAGAAGATGTTCATCGAGCCGGAGAAGCCGGGTGACCCGTACGAGGTCTCCGACGCGGACACCATGCTCGACTGGCTGGCTCCGAACGCCAAGAAGCCGCACTCGATCATGCTGTTCACCCGCAAGGGCTGCCCGTTCTGCGCCCGCGCCAAGGGCATGCTGCACGACGCCGGTCTCGAGTTCGACGAGATCGTCGTCGGTGACGACGTGAACCTGCGCGCCCTGCGCGCCGTCGCCCAGACCGAAACCGTGCCGCAATGCTACGTCGACGGCCAGAAGGTCGGCGGCAGCGAGGAAGTCGAGGCCTGGCTCAAGCAGCAGGGCTACTGATCGCTTCCCCATAGCGACGCATCACCGGCCCGGGGTTCCCGGGCCGGCTTTCGCATGCCGCGGGCACTCGCGCCGGCATACGAAAGCCTGACGACACCCAGTCATCAATCCTTCCTGGAGGCATCCATGAGTGGCAAGCATTTCAACATGATCGTCCTCGGCGGCGGCTCCGGCGGCCTGGCCGTGGCCGAGCGCGCCGCGCAGTACGGCAAGAACGTTGCCGTCATCGAGCCCACCGCCCTCGGCGGCACCTGCGTCAACGTCGGTTGCGTGCCGAAGAAGGTCATGTGGTATGCCGCCAACCTGGCGCACGACCGCGCGGATGCGGCCGACTGGGGTTTTCCCGAGGCCACCGGCGGGGTCGATTTCGGCACGCTGGCGAAAAAGCGCCGCGAGTTCATCGCCGGCATCAACCGCTTCTGGGACGGCTACGCCAAGGACCTCAAGCTCGAGGTGATCGACGGCTACGGCCGACTGGCTGGTGACAACAAGGTCGACGTCGACGGCACCACCTACACGGCCGACCACATCGTGCTGTCGACCGGCGGCCGGCCGCTGGTCCCGCCGGTGCCGGGCGCCGAACACGGCATCACCTCCGACGGCTTCTTCGAGCTCGACGAGTTGCCCAAGCGCACCGCCGTGATCGGCGGCGGCTACATCGGCGTGGAACTGGCCGGCGTGCTGCGCTCGTTGGGCAGCTACGTCACCCTGCTCGACATGCTCGACACCATCCTGGCGCCGTTCGATCCGCTGATCCGCGAGACGGCCACCGAAAACCTCGAGCAGCAGGGCATCGAGACCCACCTGCCGTTCAAGGTGTCGAAGCTCGAGAAGACCGACGAGGGCACCGTCATCCACGGTGCCGATGGCGAGCAGCTCGGCCCGTTCGACCAGGTGATCTGGGCGGTCGGCCGCAAGCCGAACACCGACGACATCGGTCTCGATGCCGCCGGCGTCGAGGTGGAGAAAAACGGCATGATCCCGGTGGATGCCTACCAGAACACCAACGTGAAGGGCATCTACGCCATCGGCGACATCATCGGCAAGTACCCGCTCACGCCGGTGGCGATCGCCGCGGGCCGCCGGCTGTCCGATCGGCTGTTCGACGGCCAGAAGGAGGCTATGCTCGAGTACGACACCATCCCGACGGTGGTCTTCGCCCACCCGGCGCTCGGCACCGTCGGGCTGACCGAGCCGCAGGCGATCGAGCAGTTCGGCAAGGACGAGGTCACGATTTACGAGACCCGCTTCACGCCGATGCGCTACGCTCTTTCCGGCCACGGCTTCAAGACGGCGATGAAGCTCGTCTGCGTGGGCAAGGAGGAGCGCGTCGCCGGCCTGCACCTGGTGGGCGACGGCGCCGACGAGATGCTGCAGGGCTTCGCGGTGGCCGTGAAGGCCGGCCTGACCAAGGCCGACTTCGACAACACGGTCGCCCTGCACCCGACCTCGGCCGAGGAGCTGGTCACACTCAAGAGCCCGCGGGAGGACTGACTCCTCGCGCTCTGAGAGCGAGCAGCCGGCCGGGGCGACCCGGCCGGTTTTTTTTATTGAGGGTCCCCCATGTTCCTGGAACTGCGTCACCTGAAGACCATCCGCGCGATCGAGCAGACCGGCTCGCTCGCCGCGGCCGCCGATCGGCTGCACCTGACGCAATCGGCGCTGTCGCACCAGATACGAGCTCTGGAGACCTATTACGAAACGCCGCTGTTCTCACGCAGCTCGCGACCGATGCGACTGACCGAGGCCGGCAGGCGGCTGCTGGCGGCCGCCGATGGCATCCTGCCGGAAATCGATCGACTCGACCGCGACCTGCGCCAGATCGCCGGCGGCGCGACCGGACGGCTGTTCCTCGCGCTGGAATGCCACTCCTGCTTCACCTGGCTGATCCCGACGCTGGAACGCTATCGGACGCAGTGGCCATCGATCGAGACCGACCTGTCGATGTCGTTCAGCTTCGATGCCATCAACGCGCTGCGTGACGGCAAGCTCGACGGCGTGGTGAGTTCCGATCCGGTCGAGGACCCGGCGCTGCACTTCGAACCGCTGTTCCGCTACCCGGTGGTGCTGGCGCTGTCACCGGGCCATCCGCTCGCCGACGAGACACACATCGCGCCGGAAATGCTCGCGGACCAGACCGTGATCGGCTACCCGGTCGACCGTGAACGGCTCGACATCTATCGCCATTTCCTCGAACCGGCCGGTGTAGAACCGGCCGGCTCCCGCCAGTCGGAGCTGACGGCAATGATCGCCCAGTGGGTCGCCAGCGGCCACGGCGTGGCCGCCCTGCCGAAGTGGGCCATCAACGACGAACTCGAGCGTGGCATCGTGATCGCCCGCCCGCTGGGCGACGGGATGTCGTCCACCATGCACATGGCGGTGCGCCGCGACGAGCACCGGCTGCCCTACATGGACGCCTTCCTCCGGCTGGCCCGGGAGCAGGCGGGGCAGCGACTCGACGACATCAGTCTGGTGCGCCCCAGCCGCTGATCGCCCTCAGCGGCTCTCCGAGGCCGGCAACAGGGCCACGGGCGGCTTCTGCGACTCGCGCGCAAAGCGATATCCCTGCATCAACTCGATCGAGAGCCCGCGGACCAACTCGACCTGGGCGTCGGTCTCGACGTTATGCGCCACCACCGTGACGCCGAGGGTCTCGGCGATGGTCAGCAACCCGTCGATGAACGCCCGATCGCGACGGCTGACCTTGCGGTCGCACAGCCAGTCGGCCTCGATCTTCAAGTAGTCGAACTCGAACCGGCGCAAGTAAGTGAAGGTCTCCCGGCCGGAGCCGGCGTGGTCGATGGCGGTACGCACGCCGGCGGCGCGCAGGTCCGCCACCGGCCGGGCCAGCGCACCGATGTCGCCGGCCAGCGGGCTTTCGCTGATCTCGACGACCACCTGGTCCGGCCGCAATGGCGAGTGGGCGATCGACTCAATCAGGAAGTCGATAAAGCGCGACTCCAGCAGGCTCGTGGGTGCAATGTTGACGAACAGCCGGCCATCGAATTCCGCCATGGCCGGATCGCCCAGCACCATCCCGACCACGCGGCGATCGACCACGTCGATCATCTGGCCGCGCCCCAGCACACGGACGAAGGCGGCGGCCGGGATCACCCGCTCGCCGACCCGGGCGCGGGCGAAGACCTCGGCGCCAACCACCGTACCGTCCGCCTGCCGGATCGGCTGGTAGACCACCGATACCGCCTCGGGCGTGAGGGAGGCAACCTCGTCCTGGCCTGCCTCGTTCGAGGGCTCGACGGTCATCACCTCCTCGCGGTCGGCCACGGCCAGTCGGTTCTTGCCGGCGACCTTAGCGCGATACATCGCCTGGTCGGCGAGAGAGAACAAGGCCTGCCCCGAGGCTGCCGGGCCGACCTCGGCGGGCCCCACGGCCAGGCCGATCGACAGTGACAGCTGCAGCGATTCACCGTCGGGCGCGGCGATGGTGGCCTCCTGCACGCGGGCAAGCAGCCGTTCGCCGACCTGCTCGACCGTCCGGTCGTCGGCGTCCGGCAGGATGGCCACGAACTCGTCGCCGCCATAGCGGGCCACGATGTCGCCGTCGCGCACCCCGTTCTGCAGCAGGTCCGCCACCCGACGCAGGTAGTCATCGCCGAAGCCGTGACCGTAGCGGTCATTGACGCGCTTGAAGTCGTCCAGGTCGATGACCATCAGACCGAAGCGATAGTCGTGACGGCGAGCCCGGCCGATCTCGTACTCCAACAGCGACCAGAACATACGCTGGTTGTACAGGCGGGTGAGGGGGTCGCGGGTGGCGAAATACTCGAGATCCTCGGTGTGCTTCTCGATCGCCCGCACCGAACCGACGACATTGATCAGCGTCGACAGGATCGATTCGATCACCAGCCGCTTGACCGTCACGCGGGCCTCGCCCATCGGCACGATCAGCCCAACCATGCCCTGCATCGGCGGCAGGTCCATCGACAGGGTCTTGGTGTGCAGGTCGAGCCGGCCGGCATCGGTGAGCAATTCACCATCGTGGCCGACGTGTTGCCGCGGCGTGACGTCGCGCGCCCCGCCGCCGAAACATTCGCCCACCCGTCGGCTGACTTCGCGGTCGATCCGTGCGGCCACCACCTCGTCGGCCCGCCCCTGCCAGAACACGTCCACACCCACCGGTCGGTCGGCGATCGAGAAGGCGGTGAACACGCCGTGCACGGTGAACTGCCGGTTGATCTCCTCGAGCAGGTCGCGCACGTAGCGGCGCCAGTCGCGCACCACGTCGGAGGTAATGACGAAGTGCTCCATCAGCCCGATCTCGAACTCGAGCAGGTTGCGGTCGATGGCCACGTCGCGGACCTTGTCGGTCAGAACATCAACGTGGGCCAGCACGTCATCGAATTCGGAAAAGCCGGTCGACGCACCGGCAAAGCGCAGGTGAGCCAGGTCCTCGACCCGGTTGACCTGCTCGACCGAGCGATTGAGGCGCCGCAGCGACCGCCCCAGCCGCCAGCTGAGAAAACCGGCAACCAGCAGTGCGGCAAGCAGGGGCGCGGGGACGATCACCAGCAGGCGGTCGAGCAGCTGATCGTGTGCCTGGTCGATCATCGGCCCGATCGGCTGACGGATGGAAAGCACGCCCAGCACGTCGCCCGCCTCGGCATTCACGTGGCATTGCAGGCATTCGTCGCCGGCGACAAGGGGGCGGTCGTAGCGCACCAGCTGGGCGTCGGTCTCGACGTGGGTACGGCGAGTCTCGAAAGCCGCCCGGGCCGTGCCGTCGGGGGGCGGCTGCGCCAACGATCCGAACAGCGCGTTGACGGGCTCACCACGATAGACGCTGATCACCGCACCGGGGTCGGCCCGCTGGTTGAGGGAGTCGAGGAATTCGTTGAGCTGCTCACGCGTCCATCCCTGGCGCATGATCTGGTACATGGCGTTGAACGTGCCGTCGGCAAGCACCCGGGCGTTCTGCACCGCGGAGCGTTGCACGGCTTGGGTGAAAACCGTTTCGGTGGCCAGATAGACCGCGGTGGTGATCACCACCGATACCAGCAAGGCGGCAATCACCATCAGCGCCCGCAGCGACCGGAACGAGGTGACGATCCGGTCGACCAGCGTCCGCCCTCGCGCGCCTCCTTGCCGCCTCCTGCCCCACATCTGGCTTCCCTCCTTGGCCCACCGGGAAAGGCTTCTCCGCCTTAACCACGAAGTGGGAATGGTTATTACCGGGCAGATAGCTTACCGGCGTCCATGCGGCGACTGAAATCAGTTTTAACTCCAGCATTATCAAATATTTGAATATTCTGTTTTCAAAAGCGGGGCCCGCTCCAGCCCCGGCCAAAAGGGCGAGATCCACTCGCGCGATTGGTAGCGAGACATCGGCCGGAGAACTATCGTTGCCGATGACCTCACCACGAGGAGTCGAGCCGTGACCGATCATCACCCCACCCGCCGGGACCTGCTGCGCGCTGCCGCCGCAGGCCTTGTCGCGACCACGGCGCTGGTGACGATTCCCCGACCGGCCCGCGCGACACAATCCGAACAGGAACCGATCCGCCGAGGCGTGCCGTCCAGCGGCGAGGCCGTCGCGGCGATCGGCATGGGCACCTGGATCACCTTCAACATCGGCAGCGATGCGCAGGCCCGCGCGCAACGCACCGAGGTACTGCGTACCTTCCTCGAACTCGGCGGCCAACTGGTCGACTCCTCGCCGATGTACGGCTCGTCCGAGGCCGTTCTCGGCCACGCCCTCGAGGCCATCGACCGAACCGACCCGCTCTTCGCCGCCAGCAAGGTATGGACGCCGGACAAGGAGGCCACGCGCGAGCAGGTGACGCGCAGCGCACGGCTGTGGGGTATCGATCGTTTCGATTTGATGCAGGTGCACAACCTGGTGGCCTGGGAGGCGCATCTGGAGACACTTATCGCCATGCGCGAGGCGGGCGAGTTGCGCTACGTCGGCATCACCACCTCGCATGGCCGCCGACACCACGAGCTCGAACGGATCATGCGCGAGCAGCCGATCGACTTCGTGCAGGCCAGCTACAGCCTGGGCAACCGCGAGGCCGAACAGCGCCTGCTGCCGTTGGCCAGGGAACGCGGCATCGCCTTCATCGCCAACCGCCCGTTCCAGGGCGGGCGACTGATCGACCGCGTCAAGCGCCACCCCTTCCCGGACTGGGCCCGCGAAGCCGACCTGGCGAACTGGGCCGATGCCTTGCTCAAGTTCATCATCGCCCACCCCGGCGTGACCTGCGCAATCCCGGCCACCAGCCGCGTCGACCACATGCGCGAGAACATGCAGGCCCTGCGCGGCCCGCTGCCCGACGAGGCGCTGCGCGACCGGCTGGTCCGTCACGTCGAACGGCTCTGAGCGGCATGAGCGAGACGCTGGCAACCTGGCTGAGCTACCGCCCCGGCGACCTGCTGATGTTTGCGCCGGAGACCTACCTGCGTCTGTTCGAACGGCTCAACCACGAGCTCTGGCCGGGGCACGTCCTGCTCGGTGTGCTGGTCCTCGCCATGCTGTGGCTCGGCCGGCGCCCGGAGCCCGTGGCGCACCGGGCGGCAGGCGTTCTGCTGGCCATCGCCTGGGCCGCCGTTGCCTGGGGTTTTTTCGGCCTCTATGCCGAGATCAATCTCGCCGCGCCTTGGCTGGCGGGCGTGTTCGTCGCCGAAGCCCTGGCGCTCGGGGTGATCGCGATCCTCGGCCCCGGCCTGGCCATCGACCGGAGGGGGCGGCGCGCCCACATCGGCCTAGCGCTGACGCTGTGGGGACTGCTGGGACACCCCCTGCTTCTGATCGCACTGGGGCGCTCGCTGGCGGCGCTGGAACTGTTTGGCCTCGCCCCCACTCCCACCGCCATAAGCACGATCGGGCTGTTGCTGATGAGTCGCCTGCGCCACCCGGCCCCACTACTGGCTCTACCGGTCCTCTGGTGCCTGATCGCCGCGCTGACCTGGTGGGCACTGCTGACGACATGAACAGCCCCATGTGAACGGGACCCGGCGCGTGGACTAGCCTCTAGGCATCCGCGCATGACCGTTTGACCGATACAGGAGACCGACAACACGCATGCCGCACCAGAAACCCGACACGGTGACCGCGACAGAAGCGTCCGGCGGATTCTGGCGTCTGGGCCGGGCCGACCGCCTGGGCCTGGTCGTCGACGGCGAGAACTGGTTCCCGGCATTCGCGGACCTCGTCGCGCAGGCCCGTCAGCAGGCCATCATTCTCTGCTGGGACGTCGACAGCCGCGTGCAAATGCGCCGCCCGGCCGAGAGCAACCGGGCGCCCGAACATCTCACGGCGGTGCTGCATCGAGCGCTGGAGCAGAACCCGGGTCTGACGATCCACCTGCTGCCGTGGGATTTCGCGATGATCTATGCCTTCGAGCGCGAATGGCTGCCGCTGTTCGCCCGCCCGTTGGCGCGCCATCCGCGTCTGCGCGTGCGCTACGACGGCGAACACCCGGTCGGCGCCTCGCAGCACCAGAAACTGCTGGTGATCGACGACCGGACGGCGATGGTCGGCGGCTTCGACCCGTCCAAGTGGCGCTGGGATCATCGCGATCACGCCGCCGACGATCCGGCGCGCCGCGACCCCGATGGTCAGCCCTACCCGCCGTTCCACGACCTCGCCTTCGCCGTGACCGGGCCCATCTGCCGCGACCTGGGCGAGCTGGCACGCGAACGCTGGCAACGCGCCACCGGCGAACGGCTCGGCCCGCCGGCCCTGCCGGCCGGCGAACCGCCGTGGCCCGCAGACCGAGTGAGCGTGACGCTCGAGCAGGCCACGGTCGGCATCTGTCGCACACTGCCGGCTTGGCGCGACCAGCCCGAGGCGCGCGAGATCGAGACCACCCTGTGCCGGCTGATCGACGAGGCACGCGAGTGCATCTACATCGAGAACCAGTACTTCACCAGCCATCGCATCGGTGATGCGCTGATCGCCTCGCTCGAGGCCGAGACCGGCCCCGAGGTGATCGTGCTACTGCCGCGGGAAAAGGATGGCTGGCTGGAACGCCTGACCATGGACGTGCTGCGCGCCCGGCTGATCGAGCGGTTGCGCGAGGCCGACCGCCACGGCCGGCTGCGGCTGTTCTACCCCGCCGTCGTCGGGCTGGAGCCGGACATGGTCAGCCTGCATTCCAAGCTGGTGATCGGTGACGACCGCCACATCAATCTCGGCTCGGCCAATACCTCCAACCGCTCGATGGGCTTCGACAGCGAGCTCAACCTCTCGCTGCTGGGAGACCGTGACGAGGCGCGCCGGGCGATTGCCTCCATGCGCCACGAGTTGCTGGGCGAACACCTGGGCTGCCGCCCGGAGGCGGTGGCACGCGCCGAGCGCGAGGCCGGCAGCGTTGCCGCAGCCATCGACCACCTCAATCGACCGGGCGAAGATCGCTGGCTGGAGCCGCTGCGCATCACGCTCGACCCCGAGATCGACCGGCAGATACCCGGCGCGGCCGTCATCGACCCCGAACACGCGCGCCCACCCGAGGAACTCATCGACATGTTCATCGAGAAGAAGGCGCGCCGCCCGCTGCGCCGCAAGGCCGCCGCCTTCGCCGTGCTGATCGCCCTGACCGTGATCACCGCCGGGCTGCTCAAGTTCACGCCGCTCGGCGAGTCGATCTCGCCCGGCGATCTGCTGGCTCGACTGGGCGATCTGCGCGAGACGCCCGGCGGTACCTGGCTGTTCCTGGGGCTGGCGATTGTCGGCTTGCTGCTCGGATTGCCGGCCACGCCGGTGGTCGTGGTCGCGGCGCTGCTGTTCGGCGCCTGGACGGGCTTCGGGCTGGCCTACGGGGCCCTGACCCTCGCCGCGCTGCTCGGCTTCGTCACCGGGCACTTCCTCGGCAGTGAGGCGCTGCGACGGCTGGCCGGCAAGCGGCTCGACGAACTTTCGCGGCGACTGGCGCGCCGCGGCATCCTGACCGTCTTCTCCCTGCGACTGATCCCGCTGGCCCCGTTCACCGTGGTCAACCTGGTGGCCGGCGCCACCCGCATCCGGTTCCGCGACTTCCTGATCGGCAGCCTTGCCGGTCTGGTCCCCGGCACCGCCGCCCTGACGATCTTCTCCGACCAGTTGCTGCGCACCGTGCTCGAACCGAGCGCAGCCACCATTGGCGTGCTGGCGCTGCTGACCGCCCTGTTCATCGGCATCGGCTGGGGGCTATCGCGCTGGCTCGCGCTACGGGAGCAGGCCTCGGGCACCTCATGACCCGCGCTATCGAGTCCACACGCCGGCTCCGCGTGGTCACCTGGAATATCCACAGCTGCATCGACCACCGGGGACGCTACACGCCTGAGCGCACCGCCCGCGTCATCCGCCTGCTAAACCCCGACATCGTCGCGCTGCAGGAGGCCAACCTGACCGACGAGCCCGGCAACGACCGGCTGCTCAAGGCCCTGTCCACGCATCTGCCGCATTGGTTGTTCGCTCCCACGCACGAACGCGGCTGCGCTCACCGCCCCGGCGAGACCACCAACTTCGGCAACCTGATCGTCTCGCGCTGGCCCATCCATCCCGAGCCACCGCTGGAGCTGTCGCACGCCGAGCGCGAGCCGCGTCAGGCGCTGCGCGCCCGGGTGTCGCTACCCGAGGCCACGCTGCATTGCTGGGCGGTACATCTGGGGCTGGGGATGGTCGAACGCCGCGAACAGGGCCGGCGGCTGGCCGAGGCCCTCGAACGCCTGCCGGACGACGAGCCGCTGGTGCTCGCCGGCGACTTCAACGAGTGGCTGCCGCGGGCGCGCAGCCTGCGGGTGCTGCATCGCAAGATCACCCGCCTGCCGCCCCGGCGCAGCTTTCCGGCCGCCCGGCCCCTGCTGCCACTCGACCAGGTCTGGATCCGCGGGCCGCTGCACGCGCATGCGCTCACCGCGGTGCGCGACCCGATCGTGCCACGCATCTCCGACCATCTGCCGGTGGTCGCCGACCTGTCGCTGGGATAGCCCCGATCCGGCGCTTCAGCCGGCCGACATCAACCAGTCGGCGATCACCGCGCGCGCCTCGCGGACGTTGGTGTTCTTGGTACCGGAGAACGCCATCCACTGGCCGTTGGGCAGCGGGTGCTCGCGCTCGAGACGGGCGACCGTCTGCTTGATCTTGCCGAAACCGAGCTTGTCGGCCTTGGTCAGCAGGGCAAGCACCGGCAGGCCACGGGCGGCGGCGTAGTCGAGCATCTGCTGGTCGAGCTCCTTGGCCGGGTGGCGGATGTCCATGATCACCACCACGCCGACCAGCGACTGGCGCTCCGCGAAATACTGCCCCATCGCCTCGCCCCACTGGCGCCGCACCGCCTGGGGCACCTTGGCGAAGCCGTAGCCGGGCAGATCGACCAGCCGGTAGTGCGCGTCCTCCTTCTCGCCGCCGAGACCGAACAGGTTGATCATCTGCGTACGCCCGGGCGTGCGCGAGGTGCGCGCCAGCGCCTTCTGCCCCACCAACGCATTGAGCGCGGTGGACTTGCCGGCATTCGATCGCCCGGCGAAGGCAACCTCGGCACCGGCGTCCGCGCCGATGTCGGCCAGGCGCGGGGCGCTCTTGATAAAGGTGGCGGCGTCGAACAGGCGGCGGCTCGCCGCGAAAGCGTCTTCGGTCATGCGGATCGATCCTGAGCGTTTTGCTGAGCCATAGGCTGGGCTGGTCGGGGTGGGCGGCGCTAAACCGGTGTTTCCCGGCAGGCATCCTGCCACGCGGCGAGGTTGCAAGCGAGAGACTTATGCGGTTTGATTACGGGTCGTTTTTCTCGGCCAGGGCCGGCCTTCAGCGAAACCACAACGAGAAAGCTAGTCATGATGAATGCAATTCACCCGCCGCGTCGCGGCCGTTTCACTGCCGGCATGCTTCTGGGGCTGACCTTCCTTGCCGGCACGGCCCAAGCGAAGACCGAGGAAGCCGGCTCGATCAAGGCCGGTCGCGAGGCGACCCAGACCTGCGCCGGCTGCCACGGCGCCAAGGGCAACAGCCCCACGCCGGCATTCCCCTCGCTCGCCGGCCAGCCGGCCAAGTATATCGCCGCGCAGCTCGAGGCCTACCGCAGCGGCGAACGCGAGAACGCCATCATGAATGGTCAGGCTTCAGGGCTGACGGACCAGCAGATCCTGGATATCGCCGCCTACTACGCCGCCCAGGAGCGCAAGGTCGCCAATCCGGCCAGCGAGGGCTCCGCCATGGGTGCCACGCTCTACGCCCATGGCCGTGAGGGAGTGCCTGCCTGCGCGGCATGCCACGGCGCCGAGGGTCACGGCAACCAGCCGGCCGGCTTCCCCGCCCTGCGCGGCCTGCCGAACGCCTATGTGGCCCAGTCGCTCAAGGACTACCGCGCCGGCAAGCGCGCCCACGGCCAGGGCGGCCTAATGCTGCCGGTCGCCGCGGAGCTCTCCGGCGAGGAGATCGATGCCCTGGCGACCCACATCGCCACGCTCGACTGACCGGCGCACCATCCCCGGCAGACCGGCCGGCACCCCGACGCGGGGTGTCGGTCGACCGCACGCCGACATTCGTCCCGAATCCCAAGGCTAGCCGATGACTTCCCAGGCCCAAACCGCCCGCAAACGCCGCCGCAGCCTCGTCTCGCGCCTGTACACCTGGCTCACGTCGATGAACCTGGCGATCGCGCTGCTCTCGATCCTCGCGATCGCGTCGGTGATCGGCACCGTGCTCAAGCAGAACCAGCCGTTCAACGACTACCTGATCGAATTCGGCCCGTACTGGTTCGAGGTGTTCAAGGCGCTGAAGCTCTACGACGTCTACTCGGCGAGCTGGTTCGTGGCGATCCTGCTGTTCCTGCTGGCCTCCACCAGCGCCTGCCTGATCCGCAACACGCCGGGGTTCCTGCGCGACATCAAGAGCTTCCGCCTCAACGCGCAGGAGAAGTCGCTCAAGGCCTTCGCCCACTCGCGCCAGTTCGAGACCCCGATGGGCGGCGACGAGGTCGCCAACCGTGCCCGCGGCCTGCTGCAGCACCTGGGCTACAAGGCCCGCATCAAGCAGCGCGACGGCGAGACGCTGGTCGCGGCGCGCAAGGGCGGCATGAACCGCATCGGCTACGTCCTGACCCACCTCGGGATGGTGGTGATCCTGGTCGGCGGCCTGGTCGACAGCAAGATGTACCTCAAGACGCTCAACATGCTGGGCGTGGTCGAGGTCGAGACCCGCGACCTGCCAGTCAGCAAGGTGCCGGAGGAATCCCACCTGCCGCCGGGCTCGCTGGCCGGCTTCCGTGGCTCGGTGAACATCCCCGAGGGCAAGTGGGGCGACGTGGCCTTCATCGGCCTGAAGGACGGCTACGTGGTGCAGAACCTGCCGTTCAAGATCGAGGTCGAGGACTTCTTCGTCGAGTTCTACGACACCGGCATGCCCAAGTCCTTCAACTCCAAGCTCACGCTGACGGACAAGGAGACCGGCGAGTCGACCTCCGAGACCATCCGCGTCAACCATCCGCTGCGCTACCAGGGCTACAACATCTTCCAGTCGAGCTTCGGCGACGGCGGCACTGAGCTGACCTTCGATGCCTGGCAGCTGGCCGGCGACATCGGCACCCGTCAGGAACGCGAGGGCAAGGTCAACGACGACACGACCTTCCAGTTCAACGACCAGAAGTACACGCTGGAATTCCGCGACTTCTCGCTGTTCAACGTCAATCCGACCAAGGGCCCTGACGGCAAGACCGAGAACACCAACTTCGGGCCCTCGGTCACCTTCCGTCTGCGGGATGCTTCCGGTCAGGCGGTCGAATACGAGAACTACTTCCAGCCGGTCGACTTCGACGGCACCAAGTACTTCCTCAGCGGCGTGACCAAGGAGGTCGGCGGCCAGCAGCAGTTCCTGTTCATCCCGGCCGACCGAGACAACTCGCTCGAGACCTTCATGGCGTTCTACGCTCGGCTCAAGGACCAGGAGGCGGTGGCGAACATCGCCGCGGACCTGATCGGCCAGACCACCCAGGGCGAGGAGCAGGGCGACAGTCAGATGCAGAGCGCCGCGGCCCGCTCGATCGCCGACCTGGTCAAGACCTTCGTCAACGACGGCTTCTCGGCCCTGGGCGAGCGTGTCGACCAGTCGCTGGCCGAACGCGGTCTCGAGGGCGAGCAGGCCGAGCAGGCACGCAACGCCTCGTTCCGGGTGGTGCAGTCGGTCTTGATGCGGACCTACATGGAGGTGCTCGACGAGCAGGGCGTCAAGGATTTCACCGAGGAGGACGCCGCGTTCTTCGAGGATGCGCTCGACGTGATCACGGTGATTCCCAACTACGGCTCGCCGATCTACCTGGCACCGAAGACCTTCAACCACATCCAGTCGACCGGCCTGGAGATCACCCGGGCGCCGGGCATGTTCTGGGTCTATCTCGGCTCGCTGATGCTCGTGGCCGGCATCTTCATGCTGTTCTACATTCACTACCGCCGGTTGTGGGTGTTGATCAAACCGACCTCGCTGGATCAAGATGATCAACCCGGCGGCCACCGAGTGGTCGTCGCCGGCACGGACGCCCGCAAAAACATCGACTTCGACCAGGCCTTCGCCCAGTTCAGCGATGAACTTCAGCGACAGACCGGGTCAAATGTCGCGAACCATATGTCCTCGAGCCCCGAGAAAGGCTGAGGACAGGACAATCCGCGCAGGAGAACCGACTATGTCCGTCCCCAACGAACAAATGCTCGGCGGGTTTGAGCCCGCCAGCGAGTTGCCGGCCCGCCGGCGCGTCGGCGTGATCGACGTGCTGTGGGCACTCGCCATGCTGTTGGCGGCCGGCATCGGCTACAGCCAGTACAGCGCGTCGCTTGACTACTACGCCACCGGCACGCTGTTCGGCGCCGCACTCGGCCTCGGCTTCCTTGGCTGGATCTGGCCGGCGACTCGCTGGCTGACCGGCGTGGTGGCCGTCGTATCGCTCTACGCGCTGTGGCAGTACAACATCCTCGGCGCCGACGGCGCGGTGGGACGCGAAGCGCTGGCGCAGTTCCAGGAATCGAGCTTCCTGTTCAAGTTCCTGCTCTCCAGCCAGGCCGCCACCATGTGGATGGTCGCGCTGTTCTTCCTCTCGATCCCGACTTACTTCATCAGCCTGGCGGTGCGCTCCGAGTACGGTCTGAAGGTCGGCAGCGCCCTGGTCTGGAGCGGCGTGGCGATGGCCTTCATCGGCTTCTTCTCCCGCTGGCGCGAGTCCTACCTGATCAACCTCGACTACGGCCATATCCCGGTAAGCAACCTCTACGAGGTGTTCATCGTCTTCGCCGTGGTCACCGCGCTGCTGTACCTGTTCTACGAGAAGCGCTACAACAGTCGCAGCCTCGGCGGTTTTGTGATGACGATCGTCGGCGTCGCCCTGGGCTTTTTGATGTGGTACCAGTTCACGCGTGACGCCGAAGTGATCGCGCCGCTGGTTCCGGCACTGAACAGCTGGTGGATGAAGATCCACGTACCGGCCAACTTCATCGGCTACGGCACCTTCGCCATCGCCGCGATGGTCGGCATCGCCTACCTGATCAAGCAGAAGATGGGCGGCGACGGCCCTAACGACCGCCTGCCGTCGCTCAAGGTGATGGACGACATCCAGTACAAGGCGATCGCGCTGGGTTTCGCCTTCTTCACCATCGCCACCATCCTCGGCGCCATGTGGGCCGCCGAGGCCTGGGGCGGCTACTGGAGCTGGGACCCGAAGGAGACCTGGGCGCTGATCGTCTGGCTGAACTACGCGGCCTGGCTGCACATGCGCCTGACCAAGGGCTGGCGTGGCCCGGTCATGGCCTGGTGGAGCATCGGCGGTCTGTTCATCACCAGTTTCGCCTTCCTCGGGGTGAACATGTTCCTCTCGGGGCTGCACTCCTACGGCGAGCTCTGATCCATCCAGACCGCATGACCACGCATGGGGCAGCCGGCTGCAAGGGCAGCGGGCCTGCCCCATACTTCGTTCCGGGGTGTGTTCGCCCCGACCGACCATTACTGAATACCGGGGATTCTCCAACATGACCCTTTTCCGGACCGTCGCCTCTCGACTCCAGCAGCTCCAGCGCGGACTGCTCGCACTCCTGACCATCGGCCTCGTGGCCGTTACCGCCCCGGCGCTGGCCGCCGACGACAAGGGCTACCGCGAGGTGCAGACCGATGTGTCCTCGCCGGAAGGCAAGATCCTGGTCCAGGAGTTCTTCTGGTACGGCTGCCCGCACTGCTACCACCTCGAGGCCGAACTCGAGCCCTGGCTGGAGCGCATCGAGGATGACGTGGTCTTCGAGCGCCGCGCGCTGGCCCTCGGCGAGCACTGGTTGCCGATGACCCGCGCCTACTACGCCGCCGACCTGCTCGACGCGGTCGAGGACACGCACCGCGAGGTGTTCCTGGCGATCCACGAGGACGGCAAGCGCTTGCGCGACCTCGACGCAATCGCGGGCTTCTACGCCGACCTCGGCGTCGACGAGCAGGCCTTCCGCGACGCCTACCAGGGCTTCTCGGTACAGAACGAGATCCGCAAGACCGGCCAGATCGCCCACGCCGCAGGCGTGCGCGGCGTGCCGGCCCTGCTGGTCGACGGCCGCTACCTCGTCACCGGCCGGTTGGCAGGCGGCAACGCCGAGATGCTGCAGGTGGTCGACTCGCTGATCGAACAGATCCGCGACCAGCGCGACTGATCGCCGTGAGCCATACCGGCGCCCAGCTGCTGTTGCGCTGCCTGGAGAACGAGGGCGTCCAGTACGTCTTCGGCATCCCGGGCGAGGAGAACCTCGACTTCGTCGACGCGCTCAACGAGTCGCCGATCGAGCTGGTGGTCACTCGTCACGAGCAGGGGGCGGCCTTCATGGCCGACATCGTCGGCCGGCTGACCGGCAAGCCGGGCGTGTGCTTCTCCACCCTCGGGCCCGGTGCGACCAATCTGGTCACCGGCGTGGCCGACGCCAACATGGACCACGCCCCGCTGATCGCGATCGCCGGGCAGGCCGGTATCGACCGGCTGCACAAGGAATCTCACCAGGTACTCGACCTGGTGCGGATGTTCGAGCCGATCACCCGCTACGCCTCGCGCGTGGTCACCCCGTCGGCAATCCCCGAGACGGTGCGCCGAGCGGCCAAGTTCGCCGAGGCCGGCAAGGGCGGGGCCAGCTTCATCGAACTGCCCGAGGACGTCGCCGCCATGCCGGTGGAATCCGGCTACGCCGACCCGCTACCGGTGACCGCAAACGGGGCGAGCGAACCGCGCGAGGCGTCCCTCGAACAGGCAGCGCGCCTGCTCAGCGAGGCACGCCACCCGATCATCCTCGCCGGCCACGGCGTGGTCCGCGCCGAGGCCAGCGACGCGCTGGCGAATCTGGCCGAGCGGCTCAATGTGCCGGTGGCCAACACCTTCATGGCCAAGGGCGTGATCCCGTTCCGCCACCCCATGGCACTGGGCTCGGTGGGCCTGCAGTCGAAGGACTACGTCAACGTCGGCTTCGATCAGGCCGACGTGATCGTCTGCATCGGCTACGACCTGGTCGAGTACCACCCCCAGCTGTGGCACCCCACCCGCGACCGGCAGATCATCCACGTCGATACCGAGGCGGCCGAGGTCGACGCGCACTATCCCGTCGCCACCAGCATCGTCGGCGACATCAACACCGCCATGAACCGCCTCGGCGAGCTGACCACCCCGCACGAGGGCCCGGCATTCCGCGATCTGCGCGAGGCGCTGATCGAGGACATGAACCGGCACGCCGACGACGACTGCCTGCCGATCAAGCCGCAGAAGCTGATCTGGGACCTGCGTACGGCGCTCTCCAGCCGCGACATCGTCATCTCCGACGTCGGCGCCCACAAGATGTGGCTGGCGCGCATGTACCGTTCCGAGCGGCCCAACAGCTGCATCATCTCCAACGGCTTCGCCAGCATGGGCATCGCCCTGCCCGGCGCGATCGCCGCCAAGCTGCTCTACCCGGACCAGCACATCGTCGCCGCCACCGGCGATGCCGGCTTCCTGATGAACGTGCAGGAGCTGGAGACCGCGGTGCGCTGCAACACGCCGATCATTGTCCTGATCTGGAACGACGGCGGCTACGGCCTGATCGACATGAAGCAGCGGCGTGGCTTCGGTCGCAGCACCGGCGTGCACTTCGGCAACCCGGACTTCGTCCAGCTCGCCGAGAGCTTTGGCGCCAAGGGTTACCGGGTCGAGTCCGGTGACGGCCTGCTGCCGATCCTCAAGGAGGCGATGGCAAGCAATGCCGTCTGCGTGATCGACGTGCCAGTCGACTACCGCGAGAACGAGCAGTTGACCCGACGCCTGGGCGAGACACTGGTGGGCGGATGAGGCGCCGGCCCGCCAGCCGCCGTTGCCTGGAGACCAGCCGTCCGACCGACGGCCCCCACGACTTCACCGCGGTGCGCGGCCACCAGCCGCTGCGTCTGCTGTCGCACAACATCCAGGTCGGCATCGCCACCCATCGCTACCGCGACTACCTGACCGGCGGCTGGAAGCACCTGTTCCCCAGCGCCGACCGCGACCACAGCCTCGCCGCCATCGGCCCGGCCCTGGCGCACTTCGACATCATCGGGCTGCAGGAAGCCGACGCCGGTTCGATTCGCAGCCGCTTTCTCAACCAAGCCGAGCATCTCGCCGACTTGGCCGAGCTGCCGCACTGGGCGGTGCGCGTCAATCGCGACCTGGGCCAGTTCGGCAAGCACGCGCTCGGCCTGATCAGCCGGATCGAGCCGATCCAGGTCGACCAGTGCCCACTCCCCGGCCGGATGCCGGGGCGCGGCGCGCTGGTGGCCGACTTTCTCTGGGACGGGCACCCGCTGCGGGTGATCGACACCCATCTGGCCCTGAGCCGGCGCGCCCGCGAGATGCAGTTCGATCAGCTCGGCGTGCTCTGCGAAGTGCCCGGCTACGTGGTGGTGATGGCCGACTTCAACTGCGAGCCGAATGACCCGGGCATGCAGCAGTGGTGTATCGAGAACGGCCTAAAGCTGCCGACCCGGCCGCCGATGACGTATCCACGCTGGCGGCCGCAGCGGGCAATCGATCACATCGCCGTCAGTCAGGGCCTCGACATCCGCGGCACGGAGGCCCGGCCGGTGGGCGGGTCGGATCATATTCCCGTCGCGATGAGCATCGCGCTACCATCGACATCCCGCGCGCCCAGGGATCGACTCGGCGCGCAACCGGGCGATACGTCCCGGATCGATCCGCACTAGGGCCAGGTTGTCGCATCGGCGGCAACCGCTGAAAGGAGATCAGGCTGATGGCCGAGGAACCGACCCCGTCAACGGAAGGCGAGGACTACCGCGAACGCTACGAACAGCTGCTGGGGGAGCTCGGCCGGCTGGAGGAGCACGACCAGGAGCTGGGCGGGCTGCTCAAGCTGACCCTGTCGCGGGTGCTGTTCGCGGTCGACAAGGCCTACCCCGGCCTGGCCGATGCCGCCAGCCGCATCCGCGACAAGGCGCGCAAGCAGGACGATCACGCCTTCGAGGTCGGCCGGCTGAAGACCGAGGTCGAGGACCTGGCGCGGCGCATCCGCGAGCAGGAAGCGAAGAGCCAGCCGGAGGACACCGCCGCGCCGGCCAGTCACGGCACGCACAACGGCTCGGCCTCGCACGTACGGGAAGTCCTGCCGCTGCTGCTCGATCGGATCGCCTTCGTCGACTCGCTCGAGGGCCGTCGCGCCCGCCTGATCTCGGCGATTGACGACCCCGACGACCGCACCCTGCCCAGCATCCTGATCGACCGCGCCGCGACGCTGATCAACGACATGCGTCAGGCGATCGAGAAGGAGAAGTCCGAACTCACCCGGTTCATCGAGCAGGTCACCGAAGCGCTGGCCGACATCGACCAGCACACCCAGCTGCAGAGCGACGATCTCGTCGAGCAACGCGACGCGCGCCTCAGGCTCGACGACACGCTGCGCCAGCAGGTCGACAGCATCGACGCCGAGGTGGAATCGGCCGACGACCTCGACGGGCTCAAGCTCGCCGTGCGTGAACGGATCACGCGCATCCGCCAGCAGGTGCAGTCATTCCAGCAGGGGGAGGAGCGACGCCAGGCGGACATCGAGGCGGACAACAAGCAGCTGCGCGAACGCCTCGCCCAGCTCGAGGGCCAGACGCGCTTTCTCGAGGAGCAGCTCAAGCAGAGCGAGGCCAAGCTGTTCCGCGACAACCTCACCGGCCTGCCCAATCGGCTCGCCTTCGATCACCGCGCGCACCTGGAAATCGCGCGCGCCCGCCGCGACGGCGGCCCGCTGACCCTGGCGATCTGGGATCTGGACTACTTCAAGGACATCAACGACACGCTCGGCCATCAGGCCGGCGACAAGACACTGATCATCGTTGCCAAGACGTTCTCGAAGCTGGTCCGCGACGTCGACATGATCGCGCGTTTCGGCGGGGAGGAGTTCGTCATGCTGCTGCCGGGGGCGAGTGGCGAGGAAGCGCTCAAGGTGGTCGACCGCATTCGCGGCAAGCTCGCCCGCACCAAGCTGCGCTCACGCGAGCGGGAGCTCACCGTGACGGTCTCCTGCGGGCTGACCGAGTTACAGATCGGCGAGGAAATGGAAACCGCCTTCGCCCGGGCGGACGACGCGCTATACCAGGCCAAGGAACAGGGCCGGAACCGCTGCGTGCTCGCCCCGACGGAAGCGACCGCCGACTGAGGCTCCCGGCCGACTAGCCCTCGCCGCGCGCCGCGGCCGCCTCGGCCATGACCGCATCGAACACCTCGCTCATCGCCGCCTGGGCCTCTCGATCCGGGCGGATCGGCCGGCCCCACTCGCGGTCGGTCTCGCCCGGCCACTTCGAGGTCGCATCCAGCCCCATCTTGCCGCCCAGGCCGGAGACCGGCGAGGCGAAATCGAGATAATCGATCGGCGTGTGGTCGACCAGCGTGGTGTCGCGCACCGGGTCCATGCGGGTTGTCATCGCCCAGATCACGTCCTCCCAGGAACGCGCGTCGACGTCGTCGTCGACCACGATCACGAACTTGGTGTACATGAACTGGCGCAGGAAGCTCCACACGCCCATCATCACGCGCTTGGCGTGCCCGGCGTACTGCTTCTTCATCGACACCACCGCCATGCGGTAGGAGCAGCCTTCCGGCGGCAGGTAGAAGTCGACGATCTCGGGGAACTGCTTCTGGATCAGCGGCACGAACACCTCGTTGAGCGCTACCCCGAGGATGGCCGGCTCGTCGGGCGGGCGGCCGGTGTGCGTGCTGTGGTAGATCGGGTCCCGGCGGTGGGTGATGCGCTCGACCGTCATCACCGGGAAGGTCTCGGTCTCGTTGTAGTAGCCCGTGTGGTCCCCGTAGGGGCCCTCGACGGCGGTGTCGTCGGGGTGGATGAACCCCTCGAGCACGATCTCGGCGTTCGCCGGCACCAGCAGGTCGTGTGACAGGCAACTCACCAACCGGGTGCGCTCGCCGCGCAGCAGCCCGGCAAAGGCATATTCGGAGAGGGTGTCGGGCACCGGCGTGACCGCGCCGAGGATGGTCGCCGGGTCGGCGCCCAGGGTCACGGCAACCGGGAACGGTTCGCCGGGATGGGTCTCCTGCCAGTGGGCGAAATCGAGCGCGCCGCCACGGTGGGCGAGCCAGCGCATGATCACCCGGTTGCGGCCGATCACCTGCTGGCGGTAGATGCCCATGTTCAGCCGCTCGCGCCCAACCGCCGCGGCGTCCTCGGGATCGGCCTCGAGCCCACCGCCCTTGCGCGGCCGGCCACGGGTCGTGGTCAGCCCCCAGGTGATCAGCGGTGCGGCGTCCTCCGGCCAGCAGGTCTGGATCGGCCAGTCGGCGAGATCGATCTCGTCGCCTTCGAGCACCACCTCCTGCACCGGCGCCTTCTTCACCTGCCTCGGCGCCATGTCGAGCACCTTCTTGAAGATGGGCAGGCTGCGCCAGGCCTCCTTCAGGCCCGCCGGCGGGTCCGGCTCCTTGAGGAAAGCGAGCAGCCGGCCGATCTCGCGCAGATCCGCGAGCCCCTGACCGCCCATGCCCAGCGCTACCCGCTCGGGGGTGCCGAACAGGTTGAGAAGCACGGGGGTATCGAAGCCGGTCGGACGCTCGATCAGCAAGGCCGGGCCGCCGGCGCGCAGCACGCGGTCGGCCAGTACCGTCATTTCCTGATCGGGATCGACAGGCTCGGTGACGCGCACCAGCTCGCCGCGCGCCTCGAGGTAGTCGAGAAATCGGCGCAGATCCCCCAGCGCGGCCCGGTGCTCCCGGGTCGTCGCCTCAGCGGCCATCGGCTGCCGCCGGCTCCGGTGGTATCACCTGCCCCTCCAGGCCGGCACGAGCCAGGGCCCGCTCGTAGAGCACGGCGGCCTCGCTGCTGTCTCGCAGGCGCGCGTGAACGCGGGCAGCCACAGCGAGGTAGCGCAGATCCTGATCCAGCGGACCGAGCCGCCCGATCCACATCTGCGCGCCACTCGGGTCGGACTCGGCCAGGGCCAGTCGCGCCATGGCGTAGGCAAAGGCGGCCCGCTCGCGCGGACGACCGACATCGGCTGCCTCACCCGGCTCGGCCCAGTCGTCCGGCACCACCTTCAGCAGGCGACGACGCGCCTCGGCCGGCTGCTCATGCGGGATCTCGGCCCAGGCCTGCAGCGTCGAGGCCTCGAGCATGCGCGACAGCCGCTTTTCCAGCACCTGGGCCGCCGCCTGCGAAGCGCCGACGCGCACCAGGGCCTGCGCGTAAGCGACGGTGACCGCGTCACTGTCGACCACCGGGCGATTCGCCTCGGCCCACAGGCGGGACAGGCGATCCACGTCGCGGCTGCGCGCGGCGGCCTCGATCCGGCCGAGCAACACGCGCCGCTCCATGCGCAGCAGCTCGTCGCCGGTCAGGCGCTTGTCCTTGATCCGCCGCAGCGTGGGCAGCAGCGCCGCCAGTTGCTCGACGTCGTCGGCCATTTCCAGCAGTTGCGCCCGGATCAGCAGGATCGCCTCGTCACGGGGATGGGTCTCGATCAGGGGTTCGAGCATCGACTGGGCCCACTCGGTCTCGCCCAGCGCGATCAACCGCTGGACGATGTGCAGCCGCAGGAATTCGGCAAACTTCGGGAAGCGGCGACCGACCGTCTCGAACAGATCGCCGATCTCCTCGCGAGTCGATTCGCGATTGCGCCCCGGCACCCCCTTGCGCGACGGATCCAGACCGTCGAGCAGAGCGTCGATCGCCACCTGGATGTGCATCGGCGGCAGGCTGCCGTCTTCCACGCCGGCAAGCGCGTAGCGTTGCGCCAGCTCCGCCTGACCGCGCTGACGCTCGGCCCATGCGCGCAGGAGTTTTTCATCGGCGACACGGCGGCGCTGCTTGGCCGAGCGGTTCGCCCAACGGCTAGGCAGGTTGAGCATGCCCGCGATCAGGCGCCAGAGAAGGTGCAGGACCAGCAGTGCCAGCACCGCCACCACCAGCAGGCCGACGGCGGTGGTTTCCACGTGCCAGCCGGCGATCTCCACCACGGCCACGCCCGCGTCGGGGAGGAAATAGATGCCGGCCGCCACGAGGACGACCAGCAGGACCGTCCAGACGATCACGCGTTTCATGACTGTGCCTCCTTGCCGGTCTCATCGGCGCGCGCTTTTTCAGAGGCCGAAGCCCGCTCCCAGGCGCGGAGCACCGCATCCAGCGAGGGGAATTCACGACTGGTAAACCGCGTCCGGATACGCTCGAGCGCGTCCAGTGCCGCCGCCGGTCCGGCCGCGTCGGCAGCGTAGTGGGTCTCGAGCCAGTCGCGCGACTCGTCGAGGGTCCGCGTCAGGGCATCGCGGTCACGCGAGAGAAGCGACTCGCGCACCGCGGTCAGCCACAGCCGCATCTCGCGATCGGTAGCCACACGCTCGTGCAGGCGTACCGGCGTATCCGAACGGGTCACGCTCACCTGGCGCGACAGCCAGTGGGTGGTCGCCGCCCAGGCCTTCTCGTACCACGCGGCGTCCGCCGGGGGCAGATCGGTCTCGGCTGGCCCGGATGCCGCCTCGCTCGTCTCTTGCGGCTCGGGCGATTCGTCGGCCCGCCCGGCCAGCGGCCACTCATCGACCCGGTCGCCCAGGCGGCGCAGGGCCAGCGCCTGACCGACCCGGTCGCCTTCGCCGGCCTCCTCGATGGTCGCAATCGCGTCGCTGATCGCCGAGCGCAGCGGCAGCCAGTGCGGCCGGGAGAGGGCCGCGACGCGCTCGTCGGCGAGCTTGAGCGCCAGCAGTGCCCCGTCGGGATCGCGGGCGATCACCAATCGCTCCTGGGCCCGCGTCAGCAGGAAACCGACCTCCGCCGTCTTCCACGCGATCTCGCCGCGAGCAAGCCGGTCGTCGATGCGCGCGACCCGCTGGCCGAGGTTGTCCTGTCGTTCGGCAAGCTGATCGAGCTGCCCGGACAACGCAGACTCCACCTCCTCGCGAATCGCCTCGTCACGCTGTTCAAGCGTGTCTATCGACGACTGGGTGTCGCTGATGTCGCCGGACAGCGTCTCGAGCCGATCCGCCAGCTGTTGCTGGTCGGTCCGGCTGGATTCGCTCAGCGACTGCTGGGCCTGGTCGAGCCGCCAGAGCTGCCAGCCACCCACGGCAGCCAACGCGAACAGCAGCGCGATCGCGGCCACCAGCCAGGGCATTGCCACCCCGGACCGCGGGGATGTGCCCCTCGGGGTCTTGCCCGCAGGGGCCGCCGTGGACTTGCCACCGTCAGCGGACGTGTCGGCGCCACCCTTGGCTGCCGGTTTCTTGCTCGCATCGTCCGGCTTGGACGCCGCCTTGTCGTCGGCGGCCTTCGGTTCGTCCGGTGTCTTCTTCGCGGCCGTAGCGGTCGACCCGCTGCTGGCCTTGCTGCCCTTCGAGCGCCGTCTCGACGGCCGGCGCGAACTCGAGGGCTTGCCGGACCCGGAGGAAGCCGTCGAAGTGGATGCCTTGGCGGCATCCGTCTCCTTGGCGGCCGTACCGGTCGAGGAAGACGCCGTCGACTCGGTCGACTTCTCGGCGGACTGCTCCTCGGTTTGCTTGTCGCGTTGCTTCTTGTCCATTGCGCGTCCCCAGTGTGCGTGCGGTCGACCACCCGGCGAGAGGGATCAGGGCCGGGCCCGCAGCGACGATTGCCGTTCGATGATCAGATTCCAGGCAGCCCGGGCGAGGGTCGCCGGGGCCGGGCCGCCGGCCAGGGCGACCGGCCCGCGAAACCCCAGCGACCGCGCCCGATCGCGCGCCCGGTCGTTGATCACCAGCAGGGTGGAGTCTAGCAGCCCGGACGCCTCGCCATCGCTGGCCGAGTCCAATGCCGCGAGGCAGTCGAGGGCCTGCGGCGCGGTAACGATCCAGAGCCGGTCACCGCCGGCCGGCACGGGCGCCGATGCCTGCGCGCACTCCCGCCGATAGACGGCAACGAAGTGCGGGCGGGCACCGCGTGCCGCCAGTGCCTCGGCCAGCAGTTCGCGTCCAGTTTCGCCGCGGATGATCCACACCCGACGGCCGGTCATCGACAGCCCCTCCAGCCGTTCGAGCAGCCCTTCGCTGTCCTGGGAGCCCGCCGGCAGCAAGACATCCTCGCGACCCGCCTCGGCCAGTGCCCGCCCGGTGGCCTCACCCACGGCGGCAACGTGTCGGGCCGGCCAGTCGGCAAGCGACTGCACCTCGGCGGCGGCCGACACGGCGCGCGGGCTGACGAAGACCACCAGGTCCTCGGGCTGCATCGCCGCCAGCGCCTGCGGCAGCCCGCCTCCACCGGCCAGCGCGCGGATCGCCAGCAGGGGCACGGTGGTCAGGGCGGGCGCCGGACCATCGAGATCGGCCGGACGCGCCACGGTCAGTGCCTCACGCAGCTCGGCATTGCTGCCCTCGGGCCGCGTGAGCACGATCTCGCGGATGGTTGGCAGGGCGGCCGCAGACACGGGGTCAGTCCCGGCTCGGGGCCTCGGTCTCGATGCCCACTTCGGCGAGGATCTTGTCAGCGCCGGCACGCAGGACCCGCTCGGCCAGCTCGATGCCCAGCGCCTCTGCCTCATCGCGCGGCCCCGTGATCTCGTCGCGCAGCGTCTCGGAACCGTCCGGTCGGCCGACCAGTCCGCGCAGCCAGAGCTGATCGTCCTCGACCAGCAGGGCATGCCCGCCGATCGGCACCTGGCAGCCGCCGTTCAGGCGCGTGTTGAATGCCCGCTCGGCGGTCACGCGGGTGGTGGTGTCCTTGTCGATCAGCGGATCGATCAGTGCGTGCACGTCGGCATCGTCGCTGCGCGCCTCGATGCCGAGCGCGCCCTGGCCCATGGCCGGCAGCGACTCCTCGGCGGTCAGGCGATGCGTGATGCGGTCGGCCAGCTCGGCGCGCTTGAGGCCCGAGGCGGCGAGGATGATGGCGTCGTACTCGCCGTCGTCGAGCTTGCGCAGGCGGGTGTGGATATTGCCGCGCAGGGTCTTGACCTCGAGCTCGGGGAACCGCTCGCGCACCTGGGTCTCGCGACGCAGGCTGGAGGTGCCGACGACGGACCCGGCCGGCATCTCGTCGAGGTTGCCGTACTTGTTGGAGACGTAGGCGTCATGCGGGTCGTCGCCCTCGAGAATGGCGATCAGCTCCAGGCCGTCCGGGAACTGCATCGGCACGTCCTTCATCGAGTGCACGGCGATGTCGGCCCGGTCCTCGAGCATGGCGACCTCGAGCTCCTTGACGAACAGCGCCTTGCCGCCGATCTTCGACAGCGGGCTGTCCAGCAGCTGGTCGCCGCGGGTGGTCATCTTCACCAGCTCGACCTCGAGCCCCGGGTTGCGCTTCTTCAGCTCGGCGGCCACGAACTCGGCCTGCCACAGCGCCAACAGGCTGGCCCGGGTCGCGATCCGCAGCACGCGGCCCTCGGAAAATGCCTTGCTCATCTGTCATCCTCGTTGTTCTGGAACCGGAAGGCCCGAACGCTGCCGGGACCATCGCGAAATGAGCGCCATGGTAACCCGAGATACCGCGCGCGAACACGAACCGGACCGGAACCGGGCGAGCAACGCATGGTCCAAAACGCATACAATCGCTCCACCCATTTCGGAGACACCCGTGCTTGCCATGTTCCACATCAAACCGACCCGACTCGCCGCACTCCTGCTGGTCCCGATGGCCCCGATGTTCCTGCTCGGCATGGCCACCCCGCCCAGTCAGGCCGAGGAGGAGGCACCGCCGGCAGACAACGCCGTACTGATGATGGATGACCTGCGCGACGTCTCCGCCGACCTCGAGCTCCTGCAAGAGCGTCAGATCCCCATGCTGCTGTTCTTCCACGCCACCTACTGCAGCTACTGCCAGACGGTGGACGAGGAATTCCTGCAGACGATGGCCGAGGACGAGGCCTACCACGATCGCCTGATCATCCGGCGCGTGGAGATCGACTCGCCCAGCCCGGAGATCCAGTGGCAGGGCGTGTCGTACACCCCGGTCGAGTTCGCCCGCCTGCAGGGCGTGCAGCTGGTGCCGCAGGTGATGTTCTTTGGCCCGAACGGCAAACAGGTGGTCGACGAGCTCAAGGGCGTGACGGTGCCGGACTTCTATCCGCAATACCTCGAACAGCGCCTCGAGGCCGCCGAGCGCTGCATCGACGACCCGACCCTCGAGGTCTGCACCGACGGCATCGACCAGCCCCGGCGCGACCTCGCTACCGAGGAATCACCAACCACCTGAATTGGCTACCAAATCCCAGCAAAAAACTCTGGTATTTGCGTGTCGGTTTGAGGCATGATCCCGAAACCGTCAGCCCAGTTGGCTGTCGTATATATCGACGCGGTTCGACCGCGTGAACCCTTATCAGGAGGACCTGACCGATGAAATCGCAATCCAAGAAGCACCTGCTGATCGGATCCACTGCCCTGGCAACCGCGATCGCCGGCTCCTCGGCCATGGCCGCAGGCAACGGCAACCCGTTCGCCTCCGAGTCCACCCACGCGGGCACCTTCCAGACCGCGGAGATGGCCTGCGGTGCCGGCCAGTGCGGCAGCAGCATGGAAGAGGAAAAGGGCGGCGACGAGGAAAAGGACGCGTCCTGAACCCGTCGCAGCGACATCGGCTCTCAGTGGCCGATGCCCTGACTGACAGCCGCCGGCACCCCGCCGGCGGCCAATGATTCCCGACCGGCGGCCCCAAGCCGACGGTCATCCAGCGCTCCGGGAGGCCTGCCATGAGCCCCCAATCCGCCAGCCCCAGCGTTACGCAACACGTTCCCGTCGGTATCGGCCTGCGCCGCGGTCCGCTCATGCGCGAGATCGAGGAACAACGCCCCGACGTCGACTTCCTCGAGGTCGCCCCCGAGAACTGGCTGCGCTTCGGCGGACCAATCAAGGAGCGCTTCAAGGCCCTGCTCGAGGACTACCCGCTCTATACCCACGGCCTGTCGCTGTCGATCGGCGGCCCGGCCGAGCTGGACCTAGACTTCGTCGATGCCGTGGGCGAGTTCCTCGACGAGTACCGGCCAGCACTCTACAGCGAGCACCTGTCGTTCTGCTCGGACAACGCGCACCTCTACGACCTGATGCCGATCCCCTTCACCGAGGAGGCGATCGATCACGTCGTCGCGCGCATCGACACCGTGCAGCAGCGCCTCGGCCGCCGGCTGGTGCTGGAGAACGTCTCCTACTACTCGCCGGTGGAATCCACCATGGACGAGCGGACGTTCATCCTGAAAATCCTCGAGCGCTCGGGCTGCGACCTGCTGCTCGACGTCAACAACGTGTTCGTCAACAGCGTCAATCACGGCTACGACCCGTATGCCTTCATCGACGCCATGCCCGCCGAGCGGGTGCGCTACCTGCACGTGGCCGGGCACCACCAGGTCGAGGAAGACCTGATCATCGATAGCCACGGCGCACCGGTCAGCGCGCCGGTGTGGGACCTGCTCGAGCACACCTACCGCCACGTCGGCCCGGTGCCGACGCTGCTGGAACGCGACTTCGACATCCCGCCGCTCGACGAGCTGATGGGCGAGGTCGCGCAGATCCGCCGCGCCGCCGGGCGGGCGCTGGGCAGCAAGGCGGCCTGACATGGCCGGGTTCCTCGAAAACCGTCGCGAGCACGTCCAAGTGCAAGGAGCCGCGCAGTGAGCGACGAGACATATCGGGCAGATAGGCGAGGAGCGAACGAGCACGCGACGCCGCAATCGGACGGCGCAGTAGGTTTGTCGAGGAACCCGGTGGGTGATTTCCGCGCGACGCAGGAGGCCTTCACCCGCTACGTCCGGGACCCCGAGGCCAACCCGCCCCCCCCGGGCAGCAAGCCCGAGCGAATGGCCTGGTACGCGAAACTGTTCTTCAACAACATCGACGGCACGCTGGAGAACGCCTTCCCGGCGCTGCGCGCGAGCCTCGACGATGCCGCCTGGCAGGGACTGACCCGGCCATTCTTCCGCAACCACCCGGCCCACTCGCCGATCCTGCGCGACCTGCCGGGCGAATTCCTCGCCTTCCTGCAGGAAAGCCCCGGACTCGCCGACTGGCAGCGCGAGCTGGCCGCCTACGAACTGGCACGCTTCGAGCTGATGGCCGAGGACGCCGCGCCCGCCCCGACCGACCTCGACCCAGCCGGCGACTTGCTCGCTGGTCAGCCCGTGGTCTCCTCGCTGGCCCGCCTGATGATGACCGCCTACCCGGTCGACCGGATCGCCGCGACGCTCGAGGCCGGCAAGACACCCGAGATCTCGCCGGCGGGCATGCACCACCTCGCCCTGCATCGCGACGCACACGGCGCGCCGTTCGCCCTGAACCTCACGCCCGGCAGCGCCCAACTGCTGCTGGCACTGACCGAGGCCGATGGCCAGACCGGCCGCGAGATAGTCGCGCAGCTGGCCGAGACCTTCGGCCGGCCGGTCGAGGAACTTGCCGGCTTTGCTGCCGAGCAGCTGGAACAGTGGCGCGCACAGGGCATCCTGCTGGGGGCACGCCCGCCCGGCTGAACGAACACCATCAACCCGTCATGACGATTCCAGGGAGGGAATCACCATGCCCATCACCGACTGGCCGACGACCGAGCGGCCACGCGAACGCCTGCTGGCCCGAGGGCCAGCGAGCCTCTCCGACGCCGAACTGCTGGCGATCTTCCTGCGCACCGGGGTGACCGGCCGTTCGGCGGTCGATCTCGCCCGCGATCTCTTGTCGCACTTCGGCTCGATCAGTGCGCTGCTCAACGCCTCACGCGCCGATTTCGGGCGCGCCCGCGGGCTGGGGGATGCCAAGTTCTGCCAGCTGCAGGCGGTGCTCGAGCTCGCCCGGCGCCACTTCGCCGAAGAGCTGCGCGTCGGACCGGACATCGCCAGCCCGCAGGCGGTGTTCCGCTTTCTGCAGGCCGAGCTCGACGGCGAAACCCAGGAGGTCTTCGGCGTGCTGTACCTGGACAACCGCCACCGGGTGCTGGCCTTCGAGCGGCTGTTCTTCGGCACCATCGACCAGGCCGCCGTCCACCCGCGCGAGGTGGTGCGCGCCGTGATGCGGCACAACGCCGCGGCGGTAATCCTCGCCCACAACCATCCCTCCGGCGTGGCCGAGCCCAGTTCGGCGGACCGACGCCTGACCGAACGATTGCGCGATGCGCTCAACCTGATCGACGTACGCCTGCTGGACCACGTGGTGGTGGGGCGCCCCTGCATCTCGATGGCCGAACGCGGGCTGCTGTGACCCTCGCGACAGCAGCGTGGCGGGCATACGCTGCAACCATGCCTCGTTTGTTGCATATGCACACATTCGAGCCTATCGTTGAGGTACGCAACACAGGAGTCGCGACATGACCCTCGCCGTCGCCCCCAACAACGCCTCGAAAGACAAGGCCATGGTGCTGGCCAAGGCCCTGCTCAACGCCGGGCGCGGGCTCGGCCTGAGCCAGACCCTGATCGGCCGGATCGTCGGCAAGAACCGCACGACGATCAGCCGCTCGGGCGTGGACCCGGAAAGCCAGAACGGCCAGCTGGCCCTGCTGCTCGTCCGCTGCTACCGCAGCCTTTACGCACTGATGGACGGCAACGAGGAGCAGATGAAGCACTGGATGCACACACCCAACCGGCATACCGGCGGCACCCCGGCAGAGCAGGTGCTATCGGTGGCCGGCCTGGTGCACGTCTGCGATTACCTGGACGCGATTCGCGGCAAGGTCTGATCGGTGCGGAATCTCTGGGAAGAGTGCGGGCTCGAAGGACACATGGAGCCCGTCGACGGCACGCTGACGCGCATCGTCGAGAGCCAGGAGCAGGTGGCGACGACCGGCCTGGTGGATACCCTCGAGGAACAGGGCCTGCTCGAGGACATGCTGGATACGGCGAAGCCGCCACCCCGGCCGGGCAGCGAGGGACTGCACTACCTGTTGATGACGCCGTTCCGCTACCCGCCGCTGCGCCACGGCTCGCGCTTCGGGCACCGATACGAGCCGTCCATTCTCTACGGCTCGCTGTCGGCCGAAGCCACCCTTGCCGAGGCTGCCTATTACCGGCTGGTCTTCCGCTCCGGCATGGAGACCCCGCCCGCCGCACCGATCCGCAGCCGCCACACCCTGTTCCGAGCGAACTACCGCGCCCGCCGGGGCCTGCGGCTGCATCGGTCACCCTGCAACGAGAAACGCGCGATCCTGACCGATCCCGCCGACTACGCCCCCACCCAGGCGCTGGGCAGCGCCATGCGGGAGGCCGTCGTGCTGGCGTTCGAGTTTCACTCGGCACGCGACCCGCAGGGCGGCATCAATGTCGGCCTGTTCGAACCGACGGCGCTTTCCTCCCGTGCCCCGACCGGGCAGGAGCAGTGGCTGTGCGAGGTGGGCGACGAACAGGTGACCTTCCTGCATCCCGCCAGCCGGCGGATCGAACGGTTTCCCGCCGCGACTTTCCTGATCGACGGCCGCCTGCCGCAACCCGCCACCTGACCCCGCGAGGGGAGCGTTCAGCCGGTACGCCAGTCGATCGGGGCAAGGTCGTGGGACTCGAGAAACGCGTTGATGCGCGAGAACGGTTTGGAGCCGAAAAAGCCGCGATAGGCGGACAGCGGCGATGGGTGCGGGCTCTTGATGACGAGATGCTCGGGGCGATGGACGTGCGCGGCCTTCTTCTGCGCCTGCGCGCCCCAGAAGACGAACACGATCGGCCGCGGCTGCTCGGCGAGCACGCGGATGGCGTGATCGGTCAGCGCCTCCCAGCCCATGCCCTGGTGCGAGGCCGGCTGGCCGGAGGCGACCGTGAGCACGGCATTGAGCAGCAGCACACCCTGGTCGGCCCAGGGAGTGAGATCGCCGTTGCGGTTCTGGATGCCGAGATCGCTCTCGAGCTCCTTGAAGATGTTCAGCAGGGATTTCGGCAGCGGGCGAACGTCCGGGCGCACCGAGAAGCACAGGCCGTTGGCGTGCCCCGGCGTGGGATACGGATCCTGGCCGAGGATCACCACCCGCACCTGGTCGAGTGGGGTGTGGTTGAAGGCGCGAAACCACTCGTCGGGCTTGGGATGAATCACCGTGCCGCTTTTGCCCTGTTCGAGTAGCCGCTCGCGCAGCTGCTGCATGGGCTGATCGAGCAGCACGGGGGCGAGCGCGTCGCGCCAGGCTGGCTCCATCTGCACGCGTTCGAGGGCGGCGTCCGTCATGGCATCAGCCGCTCGATGATCCAGTTGTCGCCATCCCGCACATAGGCGAAGCGGTCGTGCAGCCGCGACGGCCGGCCCTGCCAGAACTCCCACTCGCGCGGCACGATGCGGTAGCCACCCCAGGCGGGATTGCGCGGCACGTCGCCCTCCGGGTAGCGCTCGGACATTTCCTCGAAGCGGGCCTCCAGCGCCTGGCGCGACTCGATCGGCGCGCTCTGGGTGGAGGTGATCGCCGCCAGCCGAGAACCGCGCGGGCGCTGGCGGAAGTAGGCCTCGTTGTCCTCGTCGGAGAGGCGCTCGACGGTGCCGGCGACGCGCACCTGCCGGTCGACCTCCGGCCAGAAGAAGGTCAGCGCGGCGCGCGGATTGGCGTCCAGCTCCTGCCCCTTGCGGCTGCGGGTGTCGGTGTAGAAGCACAGGCCGCGCGCATCGAAGTGCTTCAACAGCACGTAGCGCGCCGACGGCCAGCCCTCGGCGTCGACGGTGGAGACGCACATCGCGGTGGGATCGAAGTTGCCCGCCTCGCGCGCGGCGATCAGCCAGTTGGCCAACTGGTCGACCGGATCGTCGGCGAGATCGTGGCGATCCAGTGCGCCGTGGAGGTAGTCGCGCCGGTCGGCACGGTGATCGAATTCGCCCGCCATGGGTGCTCCTGATACGAGTGGTTTGCCGTGCGAGACTATAGGGTAGTCAAACCACCGGTTTCCAGAAACGACCGTCCAACTACGAAGGACACGGCACGATGACTCGACCGCTGCACCTGTTCCTGTTCCACGGCCTCGGCGCCGACGGCGACGATCTCGCCCCCATCAGCGACCTGATCACCCAGCGCGTTACGCTGACCGACCACCACTGGCAGATCCACCGCCCGGACGCGCCGGTCTCTCCGGTGTCGCTCAACGGCGGGCTGCCCATGCCCAGCTGGTTCGACCTGATCGCCGACGAGGGCAACATCGAGGCCGACCGCGACAGCCTCCTCGGCATCACCGCCGACCTGCAGCAGCAGGTGCAGGACACGGTCGGCGACGACCCCTACATCCTCGGGGGCTTCTCACAGGGCGGCGTGCTCGCCAACCGCCTGATGCTGACCCTGCCGCGACCGCCGCTGGCCGCCGTGATGCTCTCCACCTGGCTGCCCGCCCCCGAGCAGATCGAGAAACCCAGCGACGGCCGCGACCCGGCAGTGTTCATCGGCCACGGCGAGCACGATCAGCTAATCCCGGTGCGCGCCGCCGGCCGGCTGAATGCGTTCCTGCAGGACTGCGGCCTAACGAATGTCACCGAGCGGCATTACCCGGTCGAACACGGCATCATCCCCGATGAGCTTAACGATATTATCGACTGGCTGGCACAGCAGGTAGATACAAACTAACCCCTCCCCCAAAAAACAACGCCGATAGAAAATCATGGAAGAACTTATCTCAAAACAGGCCGTGGAAAGATTCGCCTCGTACTCCTTGACACTCGATTTTTGGCTTGCTGTCCAGGTCGCCGTTGTAGCAGGTGCCATCCTGATGGCCTTGGCTTTCATAACGAGAAAATTCGGCACAATGGCCCTCAGAAAAACGCTGACCATAGCAACCCTAGGGAGTGACAGACTAAAGAAAAGAATTTATCAGAGGATATCGGGTCTGCACCACTCTGGATACGGGGAATTCATATCCTTTGTCACCATAAATTCTGTGCTTCTGGTGTTAACGGTTTTATTCTTAACCCTAGGCGACATCGGGAAAATAGGCACCATTCAAGGCATAAAAAGCGACCTAAACAAAATAGAAAGCGAGGCATGGAGTCTTCTCTCTTACCAAGAAGAAGATTCAGTATCGACCTTCCAAATAATAGAAAAAACACAAAAACAAAGAAAAACAATAGAGTCCGAACTAGAAAAGGCAGAAGATACGCTGATGGAGATCAGAATAGCCATCGCAACGATTGCAGCCTTCGTTTTTTACCGCTACCTAACCCTCTCCTATGTTAACGCCGCACAAACGCACTTCAGGAAGACGCTAGACTTAGCCGCACCCTACATAAGTGAGAGAGAAAGACTTTTATATATCTCTCAATTTACACAAATAGAAAACAAAAAAGACTACGAAGAGCTAATAAGCTCGATAAAATCAATTATTGGCGAACACAACATCCCCATTCCCCCTTTCATTATCTGGTAACAATAATAACGGAAGCGGGGGCTTTCGGAAGCAAACCACAAAACTTTGTCACAAACATCCGCCTCCCGGATAGAGGCAGCATTTTTAGTTTCGACTAAGCAATCTTGAACGCATCCAGCGCCGCCCGTGCCGCCACGGCTCGGGCGCGGACGCGCTTGGGCGCGGTGCCGCCCGGCAGGTCGCGGGCGGCCATGGAACCCTCGACGGTGAGCACGTCGAAGACGTCCTCGCCGATGTGACCGGAGAGGGCCTGCAGCTCGGCCAGTGACAGGTCGGCGAGATCGCAGCCCTTGTCGGTGGCCTGGCGCACGGCCTTGCCGACGATCTCGTGGGCGTCGCGGAAGGCCACGCCCTGGCGGACGAGGTAATCGGCCAGGTCGGTGGCAGTGGAGAAGCCCTGGCGGGCAGCCTCGCGCATGCGCTCGCGGTTGGGCTGGATCGCCGGGATCATGTCGGCGAAGGCGCGCAGCGAGCCCATCAGGGTGTCGACGGTGTCGAAGATGGGCTCCTTGTCCTCCTGGTTGTCCTTGTTGTAGGCCAAGGGCTGGCTCTTCATCAGGGTGAGCAGGGAGAACAGGCTGCCGTAGACGCGGCCGGTCTTGCCGCGTACCAGCTCTGGCACGTCCGGGTTCTTCTTCTGCGGCATGATCGAGCTGCCGGTGCAGAAGCGGTCGGGCAGCTCGATGAAGTTGAACTGCGCCGAGGTCCACAGCACCAGCTCCTCGCTGATGCGCGACAGGTGCATCATCAGCGTGGAGGCGGCAGCGAGGAATTCGATCTGGAAGTCGCGATCGGAGACGGCATCGAGCGAGTTCTCGGTGATGCCGTCGAAGCCGAGCTCTTTCGCCACCCAGTCGCGGTCGAGCGGGTAGGAGGTGCCAGCGAGCGCCGCCGAGCCCAGCGGCATGATGTTGATGCGCTTTCTCGTGTCGATCAGGCGCTGGACGTCGCGCTCGAGCATGTCGTGCCAGGCCAGCAGATGATGGCCGAAGCTGACCGGCTGGGCGACCTGCAGGTGAGTGAAGCCGGGCATGACCGTGTCGGCCTCGGCCTCGGCCAGTTCCACCAGCCCGTGGCGCAGGCGGTTGGCCTCTTGGATGATCGCGTCGACGGCGCGGCGCATGAAGAGGCGGATGTCGGTGGCGATCTGGTCGTTGCGCGAACGGCCCGTGTGCAGCTTCTTGCCGACGTCGCCGATGCGGTCGATCAGGCGCGCCTCGATGTTCATGTGCACGTCCTCGAGCTCCACCGACCAGGCGAGATCGCCGCGCTCGATATCACTGCGGATCTCCTCGAGCCCGCGGACGATCTTCTTGGCCTCGTCCTCGGTGATCACGCCGACGCGCGCGAGCATGCGGGCATGGGCGATCGAGCCGGTGATGTCCTCGTCGTAGAGGCGCTGGTCGAAGCCGATCGAGGCGGTAAAAGCCTCGACGAAGGCGTCGGTGGGCTCGGAGAAGCGGCCGCCCCAGAGCTTGGTGGCCGGGTTGTCGTCGCGATCGGTCATGGTCGTCCTCGAAACAATTCGGGTTCGCGTCGGGTCGGTCGCGCCGGCCCGCCTTGAGAATGGCGCGAGTATATCGCAGCCAGCGCCGGCGCCCTGAGGCCCGAATCGATTCACGTGAAACCTTGAGGCAAGATAGACCCTGTCAGGCCATCGACGCGAAAGGAGTCGCCGCTTGCCAACCCAGCCGACCAACGCATCCGCGAACGACCCCGCCCGCGACGGCACGCTGCTGCCCGCGGCGCTGCCGGCGTTCTGCACCGCGCGCGTGATCCTGATCACGCTCGCGCTCGGTGTGGCGCTGTCCTTGCTGCTCTCGCTGGTGCCGGGCGTGGCCGAGGAGCGCTGGAGCCGCTTCGGCACCACGCTGTGGCTGGTCACCTGGATCGCGCTGGTCACGGTCGCGCTGCTGTGTGCGACCCGCCGCTGGCTGCAGCACCTGCCGCTGACCGGCCTGCTGGCCGCGGTGGTGCTCCTGCTGCTCGGCGTGACCGCTGTCAGCAGCGCGGTCGCGTTTTCCGCGCTGCAATCGGTGGGCTGGGAGTCGAGCGAGACGGTCACGCGGTTCGTGCTGCACAACCTTGCCATCGCGCTGGTCGTGGGGTTGCTCGGCATCTGGGTGTTCTCGCTGCATCTCGCCAACGCCCGCCAGATCAACGCCGCCGCCGAGGCCGAGCTCTCCGCGCTGCACGCGCGCATCCGGCCGCATTTCCTGTTCAACAGCCTCAACACGGTCGCCGAACTGATCCACGAACGCCCGGAGGCCGCCGAACAGGCGGTGCTGGACCTTTCCCGGGTGTTCCGCGCGGCGCTGGCTGCCGACGAGCGGGTCTCGCTGGCCGAGGAGATCGAGCTGGCGCGTCGCTACCTCGATCTCGAACACTGGCGCCTCGGCGAACGGCTGCACGTCGACTGGCAGCTGCCCGAGCCGCTGCCCGAGATTCGCCTGCCGGTGCTGACCATCCAGCCACTGGTGGAAAACGCGGTGCGCCACAGTATCGAATGCCAGCAGTCGGCCGGGGCGATCCGAATCGAGTGCCAGGTCGGACAACGCTCGATCAGCCTCGTGATCGAAAACGACCTGGTGCCGGGCAAACGGGACAAGGGCGACGGTAACGGCATGGCGCTGGCGAACATCGCCGATCGACTGGCGCTGGTGTTCGGCGAGGCGGCCTCGCTGCGCGCCGGACCGGTGGACGGACGCTTCCGGGTCAAACTGGTGATTCCGCATGACGGAGGGACGACATGATGCGCGCGCTGATCGTCGACGACGAACCGCTGGCACGCGGGCGACTGCGCCGGCTGCTCGTCGGGCTGGGTGGCGTCGAGGTGGTCGGCGAGGCCGCCAACGCCGACGAGGCCTGCGAGGCGATGCGCACGGTGCCGGACCTGGTGTTCCTCGACATCGAGATGCCCGGCGAGGACGGCATCCGGCTGGGTCACCGCCTGCGCGAGGCCGACCTGCCGCCGGCGATCATCTACACCACGGCGCACGCCGACCGCGCGCTGATCGCCAGCGAGACCGCCCCGGCCGGCTACCTGCTCAAGCCGGTCGAGCCGGACGCCCTGCGCGCGGCGATCGACCGTGCCGCCCAGCCGACCCGCTGCCAGCAGGCCCGCCGGCCGACGCTGCCCGTGCGCCTGGGGCGAGAGGAGCTCTGCCTGGGCGCCGAACACCTCGTCGCCGCGCTGGCCGAGGACAAGGCCACGCAACTGCATTTCCTCGACCCGGCCGACGGCCGGCGCCGCGAGGCGTGGATCGAGACCAGCCTCAACGAGCTTGAGGCACGGTTCGACGGCCGGTTGCTGCGGCTTCACCGCAACAGTCTCGCCAATCCCCGCCAGATCGTGTCGGTTACGCACGAAGGTGGTCTGCACCACTGCCACCTCCGCCATCTCGACGAGCCGCTGGCCATCAGCCGTCGCGCCTGGCGCACGGTGCGCGCCGCGCTCGACCACGGCGAGTAGGGAATCACGCGGGCCGGCTGTCGCATCTGTGCGACACTTGGGGATGACGCCGCGGGGCTGCTTCATTCGCCCGGCGGCCCTCGAGGAGGTCGACGATGACGCAATGGCTTAACGAGCTCTGGTTCCTGACCCTGGAAGCCGCCCCCTGGCTGCTGCTGGGGCTGGTGATCGCCGCACTGATCAAGGCGTTCTCCGACCGGCTGGCCATCGCCCGGTATCTCTCGGGCGAGTCGGCCGGCGCGACCGTGCGCGCCTCGCTGATCGGCGCGCCGCTGCCATTGTGCTCCTGCGGCGTGGTGCCGGCCGTGCTGGGCCTGCGCTCGGCGGGTGCCGGACGCGGCCCGTCGATGGCCTTCCTCGTCGCCACCCCGGAAACGGGGCCGGATTCCATCAGTGTCAGCTACGGGCTGCTCGGCCCGGTCTACGCCATCGCCCGGCCGATCGCCGCCGTTGTCGGCGCCATCCTCACCGGCCTGATCAGCGGGCGATTTGCCGGCCCGGCGCCGGACTCGACGGCAACCACCGACACCGACAGCGGTTGCTGCAGCGGCGAGGAGAAGGAGAACCCGACCGCCGCCAGCTGCTGCGAGTCGACCCCGTCGATCAGCGGTCACTGCGATGGCGAGGACGAACAGCCCTCCGGCTCCTGTTGCGGCACGGAAACCGCCGCACCCAAGGCCGCGGGACCGAGCACCGGCGACCGGCTGGCGCAGGGCTTCGGCTACGCCTTCGGCCAGGTGCTGCTCGACATCGCGCCGTGGATGCTCTTCGGCCTCGCGGTGGCGGCGACCGCCGTGGTGCTGATTCCCGAGGGATTCTTCGACCAGCCGTGGGGACTGGTGGGCAGCTACCTGCTGATGGCGGTGATCGGCGTGCCGATGTACGTCTGCGCGACCGCCTCGACGCCGATTGCCGCCGGCCTGCTGGTCGCGGGGATGTCGCCGGGCGCCGCACTGGTGTTCCTGCTGGCCGGGCCGGCCACCAACATCGGCACGCTGGGCATCCTCAAGCAGCACTTCGGCGCACGCCTGATCGGTCTTTATCTCGCCTGCGTGATCGCTTTCGCCCTGATCGCCGGCATCACGCTGGATCTGCTGTGGCGCCAGTTCGACTGGGCGCTGCCGGCATCGGCACCGACCGACCACGCCATGGCGGGCGACTGGCTCGCCATGGGCGCGCTGGCGGTAATCGTAATTGCGACGCTGTCCGCCTACTGGCGCCGGCATCGGAAAAACCAGGCACCAGAGGAGGGAGCCTGTGGTTGTTCGGACGACCGGGATGGATCTCAGTGACCGACAACGGATCACGCTGGCACTGATCAGCGACACGCACGGCACGCTGGAGCACGACCTGCTGCCGCTGCTCGCCGAGTGCGACGTGGTGGTCCACGCCGGCGATCTCGTCGATCCGGTCGAGCTGCGGCAACTCGCCCCCCGCTCGGGGCACGTGATCGTGGTGCGCGGCAACAACGACACCCCGGGCCAGTGGCCGCAGGACACCGAGACACTGCTCGACAGCCTGCCCGAACAGGCCGAGATCGCGCTGCCGGGCGGCCTGCTGGTAATCGAGCATGGGCACCGCGTCAATCCGGCCCGTACCCGCCACCAGCGCCTGCGACGGCGACATCCCGAGGCCCGGGCGATCGTCTACGGCCATACCCATCGGCGGGTGATCGATACCGACGAGTCGCCCTGGGTCCTGAACCCCGGAGCAGCCGGCCGCCAGCGGGCCTATGGCGGGCCGGGATTTCTCCGGCTGATCGCCACCGCCGACCACTGGGAAATCGAGTCAATCACCCTCCCAAAGCGCGGGCGGGACACGTACACTTCGGCCCATAAAAAACCCCAAGGGCGGCCATGACGAACGTGCTGGGCGTGGGTATCGCCACGCTGGACATCATCAATGAACTCGACCACTACCCCGAGGAAGACAGTGAGCAGCGCGCGTGCTCGCAGCGGGTGGAGCTGGGCGGCAACGTGGCCAACAGCCTGCGGGTGCTGCGCCAGTTCGGCCACCCCTGCGACTTCGCCGGCGTGCTGGCCGAGGATGCCGACGGCCACCGCATCGCCGAACTGATGGATCGCTATGGCGTGGACACCTCTCATGCCCGCCGCGTCGAGGGCCACGCGCCCACCTCGTACATCACGCTCAACCGGGCGACGGGCAGCCGCACCATCGTTCACCACCGCGACCTGCCGGAATTCGATCTGGGCGCGTTCATGGAGCTCGACCCGAGCGCCTACGACTGGCTGCACTTCGAGGCACGCGCCTGCGACGAGACCGCGGCCATGCTGGCGCTGGCCCGCGCGCAAGTCACCGACCAGCCCATCTCGCTCGAGGTCGAAAAGGACCGCGAGCACCTCGACCAGCTGTGGTCGTTCCCCGACGTGATCTTCTTCTCCAAGGCCTTCGCCAACGGCCGCGGCTTCGACCAGCCGGCGAGATTCCTGCACGAAGCTCGCCACTGGGCACCGCAGGCAATCCTGGTGCTGGGCTGGGGCAGCGAGGGGGCGTGGCTGTCGCTGCCCGACGAAGACGAACCCGCTCATGTTCCGGCGCAACCGGTCGATACCGTAGTGGACAGCATCGCCGCGGGGGATACGCTGATCGCCGGGTTCATACACGCGCGCTCGCGAGGGGCCAGCTCTCGCGAGTCGCTCGAGTTCGCCGCGCGCCTGGTCGAACGCAAGCTCGCACAGGCCGGACTGGCAGGCCTGGGGCCCGACGACCCGGCTGCCGACCCGCGCCTGCTATGCCGACTCGAGGACCTGGAAGACGTCGACGCCCTCGGCGTGTGGCCCGGCGGGCGCGGCCAGGGGCCGGCGCCCTTGATCGTCACGCGCGAGGGCGAGCGGGTCTGCGCCTGGCGAAACGTCTGCCCGCACAACGGCTCGCCGCTGTCGCGCGAGCGGCACGACTTCCTCGAGGATCACGAGGGGGAGCGGCAGCTGCGCTGCAATGTGCATCAAGCCTATTTCCGGCTGGAAGACGGCCTATGCACCGACGGGCCCTGCGAAGGGCAACGGCTCGAACCGGTCGAGCTGGAACGGATCGACAACCGCCTCTACCTGACCGACCGGTAACGCCAAGGACATCGAATCGGATGAAGGACCTCCACCACGACATCTCGCACTGGCTTGAGGAATGGCCGGACCCGCTGGTCAGCCGCGATACCGAGGGCCGACTGGAGCTGCTCAACCGCGCCGCCCGCGCCCTGCGGGCCGACGAGACGCTCGCGACCATGCTCGACGGCCACGGCGGGGAAAATGCGCCCCGCCTCGTCTCGCACGTCGACGACAGTCGCCCGGGGCAGCGGGTCTTCCAGCACCATCGCTTCGACACGGCCGATGCGCGGGAGCTCCACCTGCTGCGGGACGTGACCGGCGAGAAGCGCGCCGAAGCCGCGCTGGCCGAGAACGAACGCCTGGTCCGTCTGCTGGTCGATGCCAGCCCGGACGTGATCATCATCAAGGACGCCGAGAGCCGCTGGCTGCTGGCCAACCGCGCCGCGCTCGACCTGTTCCACCTCGAAGGACTGCCGTGGTGGGGCTGCGACGACAACGCCCTCGCCGAGCTGACCCAGCCGACCTTCCGCGATGCCCTCTACCACTGCCACCAGTCCGATCAGCGGGCCTGGGCGGCGGGCAAGCTGTACAACCAGACCGAACTGGTCGGCTCGCCCGAGGGCGAGGAACAGGTGTTCGACACCATCAAGCAGCCGGTCTTCGATGCCGAGGGCAGACGCCAGGCGATGATCGTGATCGCCCGTGACATCACCTCTCAGCTCAAGACCCAAGCGGAATACGAAGATCTCGCCATCCACGACGAGCTCACCCACCTCTACAACCGTCGCTTCTTCCAGATCGAGGCACAGCGGCGCCTCGACGAGCTGGGCCGGGAGAACCGGCACGCCGCCGTGCTAGTGCTCGACCTCGACCGGTTCCGCTCCATCAACGACGGCCACGGCCACGAGGAAGGCGACCGCGTGATACGGGAGACCGCCAACCGGCTGCGCGAACTGGGCGCGCGGCAGAACTGGATGGTCGCGCGGCTGTCCGGTGACGAATTCGCGGTACTTGCCCACGACCTCGGCCCGGAGGATGGCCTGGCCGTACTCGAACACGAAACCCGCGAGCTGATGAGGCGTTCCTTCGAACTGGAGGCAACCAACCTCAGCCTGACGGCAAGCGGCGGCGTCGCTTACTGGCCGCGTCACAGCCGACACGTCTCGCAGCTGCTCAGCCAGGCGGAGTCGGCCCTGTTCGAGGCGAAGAAGAACGAGCGCGACCCGGTGGCCGAATTCAGCCCGCGACTCTCCGAACGGCAGATCTGGCGTTCGGACATGCTCGGCGCGCTGCGGGACAGCCTCGAAGAAGAGCGCTTTCACCTCGTCTACCAGATCCAGCAGGACGCTCTTGGCCTCGCGGTCACGGGCGTGGAAGCGCTGCTGCGCTGGGACGCACCGGACCCGCAACTGCAGTGCGGCCCGCAGGATTTCATCCCGTTCCTGGAACAGTCGGGGCTGATCGTCGAGGTCGGCGGCTGGGTAATGAACGAGGCCGCCTGCCAGGCCGCTCGCTGGGGCCAGGAAACCGGTGAGCCGATCACCGTGTCGGTGAACGTCTCCGGCGTGCAGTTGCACGCGCCGTGCTTCGCCGAACGCGTTGCCCGCGCCCTGGAGATTTCCGGCCTGCCGGCGGAACTGCTGGAACTGGAACTGACCGAAACCGCGCTGGTCCACGACCCGGAGCAGGCCGCCACCATGCTCGGCGCCGTTCGCGATCTGGGCGTGCGCCTGGCGCTGGACGACTTCGGCACTGGCTATTCCTCGCTCAGCTACCTCAAGCGCTTCTCCTTCGACCGGCTGAAGATCGACCAGGGGTTCGTGCGCGACATCCTCGGCGAGCGCAACGACCTGGAGATCGTCAGGGCGATCATCGCCATGGGGAACGCGCTGTCGCTTGAGATCATCGCCGAAGGGGTGGAGACTGCCGAGCAGCGCGACCTGCTCGACTCGCTCGGCTGCCACTCGTTCCAGGGCTACCTGATCGGGCGGCCCACGCCGGCCGAGGCGATCCGGCCGCTGCTGGGCGTGCGGCTGCTTTGAGCCGCCCACTCATTCGACACGAGGCCTGACAACCCATGACCACACGCGCGCAATGGATCGAGGAGACGCTGCGGGCCGAGCTCGCCCCGACGCATCTCGAGATCACCGACGAGTCCGGCCAGCACGCCGGCGATCGAGTCGAAAGTCATTTCCGGGTCGTGGTCGTGAGCGAGCGCTTCGAGGGGCAGATGCTGATCAAGCGTCACCGCCTCACCCAGGATCCGCTCAAGCCCGCCTTCGAGCAGGGCATGCACGCGCTTGCGCTGCATACCTACACCCCCGCCGAATGGGCCGAGCGCCAAGATGCGCCGGCCTCGCCGCCTTGCCGCGGCGGCGGTCACTGACACGATCCCTGGCGCCAATCCCGAGTACATCAGTCGGGATTGTTTACAGCCGGGCCGCGGCCGTCTAGTCTTTCCCGCTTCGGTCACCTTGACCCCGCCCGACATGCCCCCTCCCGAATGGGGCATTTCTCCTTGAACGACCGGGCATCAAATCAATCAAATCACGGACGAACGGTAACCCGACGCACCAGCGGCGCGTCGGGCGCCTCCATTCGTCTCCAACGTTGTGCGGAGTGTTTCCGATGAAAACCAGCAAACTACTCGTTGCCGCCCCAGTGATCCTGTCCCCCCTGTTCCTTTCCCCGGCGCTCGCCGACGAGAGCGACGACAAGGAGAAATGGACGGGCACGACGGAATTTGGTGCCTCGATCACGACCGGCAACACGGAATCCTCGACCGTCAACGGCAAGTTCGAGGTCGGTTACGAGAGCGAGCCCTGGACTCACGGCTTTCGCCTGGAAGCCCTGCAGGCCAGCGAAGACGGCAATGAGACCGCCAACCGTGTACTGGGCGAGTTCGAAACCAACTACGCCCTGACCGAGCGTAATTACCTCTTCGGTGTGCTGCGGGGTAGCCATGACGAGTTCTCCGGCTACGACTACCAGGCCAGTGCCGCGACCGGTTACGGCCGCAAGCTGTGGCTCTCGGACAAGGGGTTCTGGGACGCCGAGATCGGTCCCGGTGTGCGCGTCTCCAAGACCGACGACGGTCCGCAGGAGACCAACCTGATCGCGCGGGTCGCCACCGGCTTCGAGTACCAGTTCTCCGATTTCGCCAAGTTCAACCAGGACATCACCGTGCTCGCCGGCAAGGACAACACCGAGATCGAGTCGATCACCGGCATCACCTCCTCGCTGACCGAAACTCTGGCGATGAAGCTCTCCTACACCGTCCAGCACAACACCGAAGTCCCGGCGGGTGTCGAGAAGACTGACACATTCACCTCGGTCAACCTGGTGTACAACTTCGACTAGGCCACGCCCGCACCCCACGTGAAAAGGCCCGGCGGCATTTTGTGCCGACCGGGCCTTTTTCATGCCGCAAAGGCGCCTTGGCGATCAGCCGGGGAGGACCATCACCCCGTCGATCTCGACCTCCGCCCCCTTGGGCAGGGCGCGCACACCGAGGGCGGCCCGTGCGGGGAACGGCTCGTCGAGGTATTCCTTCATGATCCCGTTGACCGTATCGAAGTGTGACAGGTCGGGCAGGTAGATCTGCAGCTTGACCACATCACGAAGCTCGCCGCCCGCCGCGCGACAGACGGCCGTGAGATTATCGAACACCCGCCGCGTCTGGGCCTCGATGCCGCCGTCGACCAGGGTCATGCTCGCCGGATCGAGCGCGATCTGACCCGAGAGGTAGACCGTGTCACCCACCCGCACGGCCTGTGAATAGGGACCGATCGCGGCCGGGGCGTCGTCGCTGTGGATGATTTCTCGTCGGCTCATGCTGGCTCCTCGATGGATGTGTCCGGCGGTGGTCAGTGGCGCGAGACGCGCACCACGTCACGCAGTTGCTTGATCGAGCGCATCACGCGGGCCAGGTGCGTCCGGTCGGTGACGCGCACGGTGATGTCGATGATGGTCAGGTTGACGTCGCGGTCGTCGAAACGCACGTCGTCGATGTCCGAGCCGGCATCCGACACCGCCGCGGCGATGCGGGCCAGGCCACCACGGACATTGTTCGCGTGGATGCTGATTTGCGACTGGTATTCCCCGGAAGGTTGCTCCTCCCAGTCGACGGCCAGCCAGCGCTCGGGATGCTCGCCGGCGTCGGCGGCATTCGAACATTCCTGGCGATGGACCACGATGCCGCGCCCGGTGCTGAGAAAGCCCACGACCGAGTCGCCCGGCACCGGATGACAGCAGCCGGCGAAGCTGACCACCAAACCTTCCGTGCCGCTGATGATCACCGGCGCCTGTTCGGGCGAGGTGCCGCTGGCCGACTCGGTCAGCTCGATCTTGCCGGCCTCGGCCTTGAGCAGGCGCACCACCAGCGGTGCCATGCGGTTGCCCAGCCCGATCTCGCGCAGCAGGTCGTTGAAGCTTTCCTGGTGGTACTCGCGCAGGATCTTGTCGACCCGGCTCTCGTCGAGATCGTCGATGTCGCAGCCCTCGGCGGTCATCGCCTTGGCGAGCAGCCGGTGCCCGAGGCGGATCGCCTCGGCGTCCTGCAGGTGCTTCAGGTAGGCGCGGATATTCGCCCGGGCCCGCGCGGTGACCACGAACGACAGCCAGCTGGGGTTGGGCACGGCCCCCGGCGCGGTGATCACCTCGACGGTCTGGCCCGATTCAAGCGGGGTGGACAGCGGCGCGAAGCGGCGGTCGATCTTGCAGGCAACGCAGGTATTGCCGACGTCGGTGTGGATCGCGTAGGCGAAATCCACCGCCGTGGCGCGCCGCGGCAGCTCGATGATCTCGCCCATCGGCGTGAAGACGTAGACCTCGTCGGGGAACAGGTCGACCTTGACCGACTCGAGGAACTCCTGCGGGTTGCCGGCCTTCTGCTGGATCTCGAGCAGATCGCGCAGCCATTCGCGGGCACGGGTCTGGGTGACCGAGCCGTGATCGCCCTGCGCCTTGTAAAGCCAGTGCGCGGCGATCCCCGACTCGGCGAACTGGTGCATCTCGTGGGTGCGGACCTGCACCTCGAGCGGAATCCCGTGCGGCCCGAACAGGATGGTGTGCAGCGACTGATAGCCGTTGGCCTTCGGGATCGCGATGTAGTCCTTGAAGCGTCCGGGTAGCGGCTTGTAGAGATTGTGCACGATGCCGAGCGCCCGGTAGCAGTCGTCGACCGAATCGACCAGCACCCGCACCGCGAACACGTCGAACACCTCCCGGAACGAGAGGCGCTTGGACTGCATCTTGCGGTAGATCGAGTAGGGGCGCTTCTCGCGCGCGAGGATGTCGGCGGTGAGGCGCTCGTGGGCGAAACGCTGCTCGAAACGCTCCTGGATACCGGCGACGATTTCCTTGCGATTGCCGCGCGCGCGGCGCACTGCCTCGTTGAGGATGCGGTGGCGCAGCGGGTAGAGCGCGGCGAACCCCAGGTCCTCGAGCTCGTGGCGGATGGCGTTGAGGCCGAGGCGATTCGCGATCGGCGTGTAGATATCGAGCGTCTCGCGGGCGATGCGCCGGCGCTTGTCCGGGCGCATCACCCCGAGGGTGCGCATGTTGTGCAGGCGGTCGGCGAGCTTGATCAGGATGACGCGCACATCCTCGACCATCGCCATCATCATCTTGCGGAAGTTGGCCGCCTGCGCCTCCGCCTTGGACTTGAAGCGGATCTGGGCGAGCTTGGAGACGCCGTCGACCAGGTGCGCGACCTCCTCGCCGAATTCGGCCACGATCTCGTCGTGGGCGATGTCGGTGTCCTCGATCACGTCATGGAGGATGGCCGCGACCAGGGTGGCCTCGTCCATGCGCAGGTCGGCAAGGATGTGCGCCACCGCGATCGGGTGGCTGATGTAGGGCTCGCCGCTCTTGCGGGTCTGCCCGGCGTGCGCCTCGGCGCCGAACTCGAACGCCGTGCGGATGCGGGCAATGTCCGCCGGTTCGAGATACTCGGCGAGGTGTTCTGCCAGCGGGGCGAAGAAGACGTCGGTCAGGTGCGACTCGGCCGACGGGGTGGCGGTCGGCGTTCCTGTCTGGCCGCTGTCCACGTTGCCCCCGTCCCGGTCGCCCGGATCAGGCCTCGTCAGGGGCGGTCGGGGCCGCGGCCGCGCGGCCGCTCTCGGCGCTCTCGTCGGCAAACTGGGCCAGCTCGGCGCGGATCTCCTGCTCGGTGATCTCGGAGCGCGACAGGGTGATCTGGTTCTCGATCTCCTCGATCCGGGCACGGTCGATCTTGCCTTCGCCCAGTTCACGCAGGGCGATGACGGTCGGCTTTTCCTTGCCCATCGGCACCAGCGGCTCGGCGCCGTGCTCGATCTGGCGAGCGCGCTTCGCGGCGGTCAGGACCAGCTCGAAGCGGTTGGGGATCTTGTCCAGGCAATCTTCTACGGTTACGCGTGCCATCGGTATTTCAGCCTCGGTATACAGGTTGGACGGCCCGGCCATCCTGGGGACGACCGGGCCGTGTCTCGATTTCGTGTCTCTCGGTCGGAAAAGACCTGTCTCAGCATTAGTTTACGTTCAGTCGACCTCGCCCAGCAAATCGGCAATCAGCTCGGGGTGCCGTTCGCGCTGCCGGTCGGTCTCGAGCATGGCCGCGGTGAACAGCGAATCGAGCTCCTCGATCGACCGGTCGAAGTCGTCGTTGATCACCAGGTAGTCGTACCAGTGACACTGCTGCATCTCGCGGCGCGCCTCCGCCAGGCGGCGGGCGATCACCTCGTCATCGTCCGAGGCGCGGTTGCGCAACCGCGCCTCGAGTTCGGTGGTGCTCGGCGGGAGGATGAAGATGAAGATCGCCTCGGGGAACAGCTTCTTCACCTGTGCCGCGCCCTGCCAGTCGATTTCCAGGATCAGGTCGTAACCGCGATCCAGCTGTTCGCTGATCGCCGCCTTGCTGGTGCCGTAGTAGTTGTCGAACACCTTGGCGTGCTCGACGAAGGCCTCCTGCGCCAGCATCGCCTCGAACTGGGAGATGTCGACGAAATGGTAGTGCTCGCCGTTGACCTCGCCGTCCCGACGCGGCCGCGTGGTGTGCGAGACCGACAGGGCCAGCTCCGGCCGCCGCTCGCGCAGCGCCTTGATCAGGCTGGTCTTGCCCGCCCCGGAGGGCGCCGAAATCACGAATAGCTGTCCACGCGGCGTTGCCGTCATCGTCTCTCCGTCCGTTTTCTTGTCGTTCTGGCTCAGCGGGTCACCCGGGTGGTGCCGTCACGTGCCTCGATCACGCGCACCCGCTCGCCGGGCTGGAAGGATACATCGGCCGCCTGCACGATGCTGACCGTCCGGCCATTGTCCAGCCGCACGGTGATCTCGTAGCCGGTTTGGCGGGTGATGCCTTCCTCGGCAGCCGCCCCGGCCAGACCGCCGAGGACCACGCCGCCGACGGTCGCCAGCGAGCGGCCGGTACCGCCGCCGACCTGGCTGCCCAGGATGCCGCCGGTGACCGCACCGGCACCGGCGCCGACCGGCGTCTTGGTGCCCTCGATCTGCACAGTGCGGATGCTCTGGACCGTGCCGTAGTAGACGGTCTGCATCTGGCGCGCGGAATCACGCGAGTAGGCGCCGCTGGAGAGGCTGCTGGCACAACCGGACAGAAGGGCCAGGCCGGCCGCGGCGAGCACGATGGTGATCAGATGTTTCATGTGGAACCTCCGCAATGATGTCCCCAGCGACGATAGGAAAAGTATAAGTCAGATTACCGCCACCCCCGAGGGTTCCGACACCCCGGCTCGCTCAGCGGTAGTCGATGATCAGGGGCGCGTGATCGGAGAACTTCTCGTCGCGGTACACCTGCACCTCGGCCAGGCGCGGCTCGAGGTCGGGGGTGACGATCTGGTAGTCGATCCGCCAGCCGACGTTGTTGTTCCACGCGTTGGCGCGATTCGACCACCAGGTGTACTCGGCCTCGTCGGGCTTGAGCGTGCGGTGGGCGTCGACGAAGCCGAAATCGTCAAACACCCGATCGAGCCAGGCGCGTTCGTGCGGCAGGAACCCCGAGTTCTTGCGGTTGTTGCGCCAGTTCTTCAGATCGATCTCGCGATGGGCGATGTTCCAGTCGCCGCAAAGGATCAGCGAGCGGTCCCGCTCGCGGAACTCCTTGAGCATCGGCAGGAAGGCCTCGAGGAAGCGGTCCTTGGAGGCCTGGCGGTGATCGCCGGCCGACCCCGACGGCAGGTAGAGCGAGGCGACGGTCATGTCCGACAGCTCGAAGGCACAGTATCGGCCCTCGGCATCGAACTCGGCCAGCCCCATCTCGGTGGTCACCGACCTGGGTTCCTCACGGCTGTAGATGGCCACGCCGCTGTAGCCCTTGCGCTCGGCGTCGACGTAACGGCAGTGGTAGCCCTCGGGCCAGAAGGTCGGATCCTTCTCCAGCTGCCAGGCCTGCGCCTTGGTCTCCTGAATGCAGACCACGTCGGCATCCGCCGTCGCCAGCCAGTCGAAGAATCCCTTGCGCGCCGCGGCGCGGATGCCGTTGGCATTGAAACTGATTACCCGCATGTCCTCGTCCGTTCGGTTGAATGGCGAAAAGGCGGCCATTCTAGAAAATCCCGGCTCGCATGGCACAAAAAAACCCCGACCATCGGGTCGGGGCAGCGGTTCTTCCTTGAGGAGCCACGGGGTTAGATCAGCCGCTCGCGGACGAGTTCCCCCAGCTCCCCGAATCGATCAGTCAAGATCCACCGCCAGGAACAGCGGCTGGCCACGACGCAGCAAACGGATCGCCACCGGGCGATTCTCCGGGGCAGCATCGAGCGTGGCAGCCAGGTCGTTCTCGCTGCGGATCGGGCGGCGGTTGACCTCGAGGATCACGTCGCCGGCCTCTAGGGCACCGGCGAACGGCGAATCGGACGCGACCGACTCGATCGACACGCCGTAGCGCACGCCCAGCGAACCGCGGTCGGCCTTTTCCAGCGGCTCGACAGACAGCCCGTAGGTCGAGCCGACACTGCCGCCAGCGGCCATGGCCCCGTCGAGCTCGGAAAGCGTCACCTCGAAGGACCTCTCCTCGCCGTCGCGAATCACGGTCACCGTGGCGGGCTCGCCCACCGGCGCATTGCCCACCAGCCGCGGCAGCTGCCCGGAACGCCGGATCGGCTTGCCGTTGAAGGCGGTGATGATGTCGCCCGACTCGATGCCGGCCTTGGCCGCCGGCGTGTCCGGCTGGACCTGGGCCACCAGCGCGCCGCGCGTGTCCTCGAGACCGAACGAACGCGCCAGCTCGTCGGTGACCGGCTGGATGACCACGCCGAGATAGCCGCGACGCACCTCGCCGGTGTCCTTGAGCTGCTCGGCGACGTTCATGGCCACGTTCACCGGAATCGCGAACGAGATGCCCATGTAGCCGCCGGAGTTGGTGTAGATCTGCGAGTTGACGCCAATCACTTCTCCGTCGGCGTTGATCAGCGGACCGCCGGAGTTGCCCGGGTTGACCGGCGCGTCCGTCTGGATGAACGGCACGTAGGTCTCGTTGGGCAGGTCGCGGCCGATCGCCGACACGATGCCGTGGGTGGCCGAATGGTCCAGTCCGAACGGGGCGCCGATCGCCAGCACCCACTCGCCGACGTCGACCTCGTCGGAATCACCGATCTTGACCGTCGGCAGGCCGTCGGCATCGATCTTCAGCAGGGCGATGTCGGTGCGCGGGTCCTCGCCGATCAGTTCCGCGGCGTATTCGCGCTGGTTGTTGAGCCGCACGCTGATCTCGTCGGCCCCACGGACGACGTGCGCGTTGGTCAGCACGTAGCCGTCCTCGCTGATGATGAACCCCGAGCCGAGCGACTGGGCCGGCCGCGAGCGCGGCATGGGGTGCTGCGGCATCTGTTCGAAGAAGTCGCGGAACATGTCGCCGAGCGGGCCGGGCGGCAGATTGGGCATCTGCGGCGGCTGACCGTTCCGGCCCGCCTGCTGCCCCTTGGTGACGGTGTTGATGTTGACCACCGCCGGGGCATTCTCTTTCGCCAGCTTGGCGAAATCGGGGTACTTCGCCTCGACCGGCGCGGTCATCAGGACCATCAGCGCCGCAAGAACCAGCGCCTGAAACATCACCGACCGACGCGCTCTCAGGAAATCCAACATCGACGAACTCCTATTCCGACTCGGAATCACGGGAAAAGCCTTCGGACCCCGACCATAGACCACCGGCCGGCGGGTCCGAATTCGATGAGATAGGGCTGGCCGCATGAAGTTCAACCCCGCCCGTCGCTCAGGCGGGTCGCTCGTCATGCACCGCCGTGCCGCGCGCCGCCAGCGCCCGAACCAGCTCGGCCATCGCGCGCTCGACTTCCGTCCGCTCGCCCGTGAAACCCAGTTCGAGCAGCCGCCGCTCGGCCGAAAGCACCGGCAGGCTGAACAGCCGCAGGGCCGGGTGCGCCGCGCAGAACGCCTCCATCAGGTCGACCAGTTCGCTCTCGGGGGTGTCGACCAGCCACACGGACCGTTCCACGTAGCCCGCGTCACCGAGATCCGCCAACGGCCCGGCGAAGATGCCGTCGAGCATGCGGTGCGCCATCTCGGGAAACCCGGGCAGAAAGAAGTGCCTTTCGAGCGCGAACCCCGGCACGCGGTTGACCGGGTTGGGCACCAGTTCGGCGCCCTCCGGCAGGTCGGCCATCAGCATCCGCTTGGGGTAGGCCGCCTCGCCGAACTGCGCCTCGATCAGGGCCGCGGCCTCGGCGTGGCGTACCAGCGGGCGACCGAAGGCCATGGCCGCACAGGCACGGGTCAAGTCATCCGGCGTCGCGCCGATGCCACCGAAGCAGAACACGGTGGCCCCGTCGGCGCGGCTGCGCTGCAGCAAGTCGACGATGGTGACCTCGCGGTCGGGCAGAAACTGGGCCCAGTCGACCACCAGCCCGCGTGCCGCCAGCCGCTCGGTGACGGCGGCGAGGTGTCGATCCCGGCGACGCCCCGAGAGGATCTCGTCGCCGATCACCACCATGCCGATGCCGGCGAGCGGACCGTTGGAGCTCCCGTCAGCCATTTTCCTCGCGCCCCGCAAAACCGTCGCGAGCCGCCCGAGTGCAAGGAGCCGCGGAGCGAGCGACGAAACATATCGTTAGATAGGTGAGGAGCGAGCGAGCACGCGACGCCGCGATCGGGTGGCGCAGTAGGTTATGCGGGGCACGAGTCACTGCTTGGCGCCGACCTTCAGTGCATTCTCGCGCACCCGTTCGCGCTCGCGCTGGTCCTCGGCGGCATCGAACTCGCTGTGCTCGACCCAGCCCTGGGTGTGCTGACGCACCAGCCGCGCCAGACCGTCGAGGTGGTCGTCGCGCTCGTTCAGTGCCGGGATGTAGTGGTAGGTCTCGCCGCCGGATTCCTCGAAGTACTCGCGGTTCTCGTCGCCGATCTCCTCGATGGTCTCGAGGCAGTCGGCGGAGAAGCCCGGGCAGATCACCGCGACGTGCTTGACGCCCTGGCCGGGCAGCGCCTTGAGGGTCTCGTCGGTGTAGGGCTTGAGCCATTCCTCACGGCCGAAGCGCGACTGGAAGGTCACCATGTAGTCGTCCTCGGACAGGCCGAGGCGCTCGGCGACCAGGCGCGAGGTGACGTAGCACTGGCAGTGGTACGGGTCGCCGTTGAGGAGATAGCGCTTGGGCTCGCCGTGGTAGCTCATGATCAGCTTGTCCGGCTTGCCGTGCGCATCGATGTGTTCCTGGATGCTCGCGGCCAGGGCATCGAGGTACCCCGGGTCACGGTGGTACTGGTTGATGGTGCGCAGCTCCGGCACCCAGCGCCAGTGCATCAACTCGTCGAAGACCGCATCCAGCGTCGAGGCGGTGGTCGCGCCGGCGTACTGCGGGTAGAGCGGCAGCACCACCACACGCCGGCAGCCGGCCTCGCGCAGCTCATGCAGGGCCGAGGGCACGGACGGGTTGCCGTAGCGCATGCCCAGCGCCACGGTCACCGGCCCAGCCATCTGCTCGCTCAATCGCTTCTGCAGACCTTTCTGCTGCGCCCGGGCGATGGTCAACAGCGGCGAGCCCTCGCCGTGGTGATCCCAGACCGAGCGATAGGCCTCGGCGGACTTGGCCGGACGGGTACGCAGCACGATGCCGTAGAGAATCGGCCACCACTTCCACTTGGGCAGCTCGATCACGCGCGGATCGGAGAGGAACTGCTTGAGGTAGCGGCGCAGTGCCGACTCCTCGGGCGCGTCGGGCGTGCCCAGGTTGAGCAGCAGCACGCCGAGCCCCTCCGGGCTGCCGTGCTTGTAGTCCGGTTCACCTTGGTAATGCATTCGATGGCCTCAACAATTTTCGACGAGTATCCTACAGTCTGATACGTACCGGCCGGCGCACCAATACGCGTCGCCGGACCCGAAACTCCGGGTCATTCTAGGCAAACCCGTCACACGTTGCCGGACCGAGCGATTCCATGCCGGTCCGGCCGTCGCCCTCGTCCACGTCGGCGACCGCAAACTGATCAAGAACAGGAGTCCTTTCCCGTCATGGCCGAAAGCAACACCCGCCACAGCAAACTGCTCATCCTCGGTTCCGGTCCGGCCGGCTACAGCGCCGCAGTGTATGCCGCGCGCGCCAATCTCGATCCGGTCCTGATCACCGGTATGGAAATGGGCGGTCAGCTGACCACGACCACCGAAGTGGAGAACTGGCCGGGCGATGCCAACGACCTGACCGGCCCGGCCCTGATGGACCGCATGAAGGCGCATGCCGAGAAGTTCGACACCGAGATCATCTTCGACCACATCCACACGACCGATCTCGAAAACCGGCCGTTCACCCTGAGCGGCGACCAGGGCACCTACACCTGCGATGCGCTGATCATCGCCACCGGCGCCTCGGCCAAGTACCTCGGGATCGAGTCCGAGCAGGCCTTCCGCGGCAAGGGCGTCTCGGCCTGCGCGACCTGCGACGGCTTCTTCTACAAGAACCAGACGGTCGCTGTTGTCGGTGGTGGCAACACCGCCGTCGAGGAGGCGCTGTACCTGTCGAACATCGCCTCGAAGGTGCACGTCGTGCATCGCCGCGACCGCTTCCGTGCCGAGGACATCCTGATCGACCGCCTGATGAAGAAGGCCGAGGAAGGCACCGTCGAGATCCACTGGGACCACGAGGTCGACGAGGTGCTCGGCGACCAGATGGGCGTCAACGGCCTGCGCATCAAGGACAAGGCCGGCGAGACCGCCGACCTCGAGCTGCAGGGCGTGTTCATCGCCATCGGCCACCAACCCAACACCGGCATCTTCGAGGGCCAGCTCGACATGGGCGGCGGCTACATCAAGGTCAAGAGCGGCACCGAGGGCAACGCCACCGCCACGTCGGTCGACGGCGTGTTCGCTGCCGGCGACGTCATGGATCACGTCTATCGCCAGGCCATTACCTCGGCGGGCTCCGGCTGCATGGCCGCCCTCGATGCCAAGGCCTTCCTGGAAAAGCAGGGTCACTGACAACCGTCACGATCCAACCGGCCGGTGTCTGCACCGGCCCTGATGCAGAGGCACGCCGACCATGGATCCAACCATTGCCGCCTACGTGGTGTTGCTGTCCCTTGCCCTGGGCCTGACCGGGGCATTGCGGGCCGAACGCGAGCACTGCGGACGCGGGCTGCTGATCGTCACCTCGCTCTCGGGCTTCCTGGTGGTTGCGGCCGTCAGCGCCCTGCTGACGTCGCAGAGCGCGCTCGAACTGATGCTCTCCACGATCGCGGTGTTCTTCGGCGCGCAGGCCGCCGCCACCGCCTTTCTGCTGCTGCGACAGGAAATCCACGCCGAGCCCGACGACGAGCTCGACGAGCAGGAACTTCTCGATGCCGAGGAGGACTACGAGCAGCTGACAACGGCTCGTGAACAGCGCGACGACGAGGAGACACGCTAATGGGGATCGGACTGGTCATCGACAATGCCGGCTGGTTCGCGCTCGGTCTGGTGCTGGTCGCCCTCTCGGCGCTCACCCACCCGTCACGACGGCGCGTCTGGATGTGGGCTCTGCCGCTGGCAATCCTGATCGTGCTGGCCGGCGCTCTCTTTCCGGGCGCGACCGGGGATCTCCCGGAAGCGGGCTGGAAGGCGTGGCTCGCGATCGCCGCACTGGCCTTCGGCGTCGCCGCGGCCCCGTGGTACCAGGGCAATCGTGATGAGGAGACTCGCCTGATCGATCTGGTCCGCGGTGCGGCCATCGTGCTGATCGGTAGCGGCATCACGGTCACGCTGCTGGGCGTGATCGGCTGGGAGCAGACCACGCGCTACGTCGCCGCCTGGGACCTGCGCCTGGCCGCTGTGACCGGTATCTTCATCGGGGTCTGGGCCGGCCTGACGGGCCTGATGCACTGGCTGCGCCTGAAGGGCACCCTAAAGGCCACCGCGCGCGGCTCGCGCAACCAGCAACTGGCCCAGTGGGCGGTGCTGGCAATCATCGTCGTGCTCGGCGCGATCGCGGTGTTCTATCCCAAGGTGGCCACCGCCCCGCTGGTACTGCTGATCGTCCTGGCGATCGAGTGGGCCGCGCTCGGCGCGCTGGCACATCCCCATGAGGACCTGCTGCGGATCCAGTCACGTCACGTCGGCCTGATCGGGGCGGCGATCGTCACGCTCGGCTACGTGCAGAGCAGCCTGCTGTTGCTGGTGGTCGGCGGGCTGGTGGTCGCCGGCTCGATCCACTTCGTCAAGCGACAGGGGGCCTTCTGCCAGATCTCCCGGCGCCCCTTCTACACCGACGAGACCGAGGACGCGCGCGAGCCCGCCGAGGCTGATACGCGGGAGTGAACCTCAGTCGTGGCTGAGGTCGTCGAGCGTCAGGGAAAAGGCGTCGACGAAATGCTCGCGGAAGTAGGCCACTGACGGCATGTCCTCCATCTCCTCGAGCTTCTGTTCGAGGAACTCCTCGGCTCGGCGGAATTCACGGTTGCCGGCGGCCCGTTCCTCGATGCACTTGAGGTAGGCCGACAGGGAATCGGCCGCCTTGACCACCCGCAGCACCTCGGGCTCGATCCGCGCGCTCTCGATCACCTCGGCGAACGACTCGCGCAGGGCCGCGGGCAGCAACTTCGTTATCTTGCGCTCGGCGTGCGCCTCCAGCGCCTTGTAGGAATCGCGAATGTCCTCGCGGAAGTACTTCACCGGGGTCGGCAGATCGCCGGTGATGATCTCCGAGGCATCGTGGTAGAGGGCGACGCTGACTATGCGGCCGACGTCGTTGTCCTCGCCGAACTGCTGGTTGCCGATCACCGCCAGCGCGTGGGCGATCATCGCTACCTGCAGGCTGTGTTCCTGGACGTTCTCGCTGCGCGTGTTGCGCATCAACCCCCAGCGGTAGATGTATTTCATCCGCGAGATGTAGGCGAAGAAATGGCTCTTCTCGGGATGTTGCTCGGAATCGCTCATCGGGCTCCTGGCATCGGGCGTTGTTACGAAAAAGGGTAGCGGTTCAGGCCTGCGTGGTCGGTCGGAAACCGACCTCGCAGAACTCTTCGTACAGGCTTACGGCGAAGCTGTCGGTCATCCCCGAGATCATGTCGGTCAACAGCTGCGCCTCGCGATAGCGAATCGGCATCGGGTTGCCCGGCGACTCGAACACGCGGCGGTAGTTTTCCGATATGCGCTGATAGATGTAGCCGGCCAGCGGCGTGGACCGCGTGCTGGCCGGCTCATTGCGCTCCTCGCGCCGCGTGATCGCGTACCAGAAGGCGTCCATCAGGCCGTGGATGACGGTCAGGCCGGTCAGCTCGACACGCAGCACGGACTTGTGCCGGTAGGCATGCTGCCAGTTGCAGGCCTTCAGGGCGGCCAGCAGCGGGCCGCCGCGCGAGGCGTCCACCAGCTCGCGACCGAAGCCGTCCTCCGCCATCGCCGGCATTGATTCGATGAACACCTCGCCGATCGCCTCCATCAACGCGCCGATGGCGCGGATGCGGAAGGTCTGCATCGAGATGTCATTGAGCTCGTCCGGCGAGAGACGCTCCCGGCGATAGGCCTTGTGCTCCTCGGCCGCGGCATCGCAGACCTGAGTGACAACCGGGTCGTTCGGCGCCTCGTGGCGCAGGAAGGCAATGGTATCGGAAAAGGACAGCAGGCCTTTCTTGACGGCATCCTCGGCATCGAGCACCGAGTAGGCGATGTCGTCGCAGGCCTCCATCACCCAGGTCAGGGGATGGCGCTGGCCGGGCGCCAGACCGGTGCCCTCCCAGACCTCGTCCATCAGGGCCCGCTCGGACTGGAAGTAACCGTGCTTCTTGTGGGTAACCCGCGCGGGATCGATCTGGTCGCTCGCCACGGGGTATTTGACCAGCGCGGCCAGCGAGGCGAGCGTCAGGTTCAACCCGTAGTCGTCGTTGATCAGCTGCAGCTTGGTCAAGAGACGCAGGGTCTGGGCATTGCCCTCGAAGCGCAGGAAATCCTGTTTCATCGCCGGGCTCAACGCCGGGTCGTCGTCGAGCACCTCGTCGCGATTGATCTCGAACCAGCGGGCGATCGCATCCTCGCCCTGGTGGCCGAACGGCGGATTGCCGAGATCGTGCGCCAGGCCGATGGTCGCCAGCAGGGCCGGCACGTCGCGTTTTGCCTCGGGCAGCCCCTCCGCGATCCCCTGGTTGAACACCAGGTCGATGCCCACCGAGCGAGCCAGGTTGGCCACCTCGTGCGAGTGGGTCAGGCGGGTGCGCACGCTGTCGGAGCGATCCAGCGGAAAGACCTGGGTCTTGTCGGCCATGCGCCGCACCGGGGTGGAGAACAGCACCCGGTCGTAGTCGCGCTCGATCGGGGTACGCGGCTGATCGTGAGGGCCGCTTCGGCCGCTGCCGGGGCGTCGTCGGCCGGGATTAAGCCAACGGCGCCAGTGGCTGTCGAGATCCTGCCTCATCGCGGTTCCTTCGATGGATTGAAATATGTCGTGACCCCCGGCAACCGCCTCCCGGTTCTGCTAGCCTCTTTGGGCCGAACAGGGGCCCCGAAATGACTCCGGAGCTCGCGGTTCGACCGGCGGCGACAGGGAGTCGGACGACCGCTGGACCAAGCATAACCCTATACCCGCCGCAATCCACCAGACGAAGGAACGTGCCCCGGGCGATCGCGGCGGTGAGAACTACCGCAGACGAACATCGAAGAGGGCACCACCATGAACACGACCATCGGAGTGATTGGCCTGGGGCTGATGGGCTCAGCCATGGCCCGCCGGCTGGCGGAAAGCGGTCTGTCCGTCATCGGCTACAACCGCCACCCGCGTGACGTGGAGGGCGTCACCACCGTCGCCACCCTTGCCGAAACCGCCGAGCAGGCGAACACACTCTGGTTGATGGTCAGCGACTTCCAGGCCTGCCGCGAGGTCATCGACAGCCTGGGAGAGGGCGGCATCCGCGATCATGTCGTGATCAACAGCTCCACCATCGCGCCGGCCGAATCGGCCGAGCTCGCCCGCCGCGTCGAGGCACTGGGCGGGGAGTTCCTCGAGGCGCCGGTGCTCGGCTCCATCCCCCAGGCCAAGACGGGCACCCTGCAGCTGCTGTTGGGCGGCCCGGCTGAACTGGTCGGCCGACTGGAGAAACCGCTCGAGGCACTGGGCACGCCGACCCACTTCGGCCCGATTCGCAGCGGTGCCGGGGCCAAGCTCGCCTTCAACCAGCTGATCGGATCACTGACCGCCGCCTTCTCGATGAGCCTCGGTCTCGTGCAGCGCGAGGGCGTCGACGTCGACAAGTTCATGGCAACGCTGCGCGAATCGGCGCTCTACGCGCCCACCTTCGACAAGAAGCTCGACAACATGCTCGATCACTCGTTCGAGAAGGCCAACTTCCCCCTCAAGCACCTGCTCAAGGACATCCGCCTGTTCACCAGCAGCGCCGGCACCCAGGGCATCGACACGCACCTGCTGATCGGCCTGCAGCACGTGCTCGAAGAAGGTGTCTATGCCGGCCACGGCAACCATGACTACTCGGCACTCTTCGAAAGCGTCGTCCGCGAGAACACGCCCGGCAACACGACCACGCACTGAACGCTCGACCGGACTCAACAAGGGCTCTACGTCTGCAAAGCCGCAGATGAGCACCTGGCGGACCGCCCGACGGGCTTGCCAGAGGCTGTGGCTATTCGTGCAGACCTTCCCTGGGCAAGCGGGTACAATGCCCGGTTTCCGTGCCGGCCCCTCGGGCGTCCGGCACCGCCCATCCATCGCTGACAAACCGGATTTCCCCATGAGCCATCATGCCGTCAAGCCGCGCCGCGCTCTGCTGAGCGTTTCCGACAAGACCGGAATCCTGGGACTGGCCCAGGGTCTGCACGCCGCCGGCGTCGAACTGCTGTCCACCGGCGGGACGGCCCGCCTGCTGCGCGAGAACGACGTACCGGTGCGCGAGGTCAGCGACGTGACCGGCTTTCCGGAGATCATGGCCGGCCGGGTGAAGACGCTCAACCCGCTGATTCACGGCGGCATTCTCGGCCGTCGCGGCACCGACGACGAGGTGATGGCCACCCATGGCATCACCCCGATCGACCTGGTGGTGGTCAACCTCTATCCGTTCGCCCGCACCGTGGCCGATCCGGACTGCGACCTGCCGACGGCGATCGAGAACATCGACATCGGCGGCCCGGCGATGGTCCGCGCGGCGGCCAAGAACCACAACGACGTGGCGATCGTCGTCAACCCGAGCGACTACGAGGTCGTGCTCGGGGAGATCAACGGCGAGGGCATTTCCATGGCCACGCGCCAGCGACTGGCCGGCGCGGCCTTCAGCCACACCGCCCAGTACGACGGCATGATCGCCGACTACCTGGGCCGCCAGTTCAGCGACAGCGAGTTCGCCCCGACGTGGCACCTGCCGCTCGACAAGTCGATGGACCTGCGCTACGGCGAGAACCCGCACCAGAACGCCGCCTTCTACGTCGAGCCCGACGCCGCCCCGGGCACACTCGCCCGGGCCCGGATCGTCCAGGGCAAGCCGCTTTCGTTCAACAACCTCGCCGACGCGGACGCGGCCCTCGAGTGCGTCAAGCAGTTCGACCAGCCGGCCTGCGTGATCGTCAAGCACGCCAATCCCTGCGGCGTGGCGACAAGCGACGACATCACCACCGCCTACGAGCGTGCCTTTGCCACCGACCCGACCTCGGCCTTTGGCGGCATCATCGCCTTCAACCGGCCGCTGGATGCGCACACGGCCCGCAGCATCATCGAGCGCCAGTTCGTCGAAGTGATCATCGCCCCCGAGATCGGTGATGATGCCGCTTCCGAATTGGCCGCCAAGCCCAATGTCCGCGCGCTCGCGATCGACGACTGGTCGGTCAAGCCGGCGCCGGGCATGGACTTCAAGCGCATCGGCGGCGGGCTGCTGGTACAGGACTTCGACCACGGCGTGGTTGGCGAGACGGACCTGAAGATCGTCACCAAGCGCACCCCGGACGAAGCCGAGATCCGCGATCTGCTGTTCGCCTGGCAGGTGGCCAAGTTCGTCAAGTCGAACGCGATCGTCTACGCCAGCGACGAGCAGACCATCGGCGTGGGCGCCGGCCAGATGAGCCGCGTCTACTCGGCGCGCATCGCCGGCATCAAGGCCGCCGACGCCGGCCTGCCGGTCGAGGGCTCGGTGATGGCCTCGGATGCCTTCTTCCCGTTCCGCGACGGCATCGATGCCGCGGCCGAGGCGGGTATCAAGGCAGTCATCCAGCCGGGTGGCTCGATGCGCGATCAGGAGGTGATCGACGCGGCCGACGAGCACGGCATCGCCATGGTGTTCACCGGCATGCGCCACTTCCGCCACTGACGCGCCGAACGAAAACGTCCGGACGCAAAAAGCCCCTCAAACGAGGGGCTTTTTTCATGGTCGGGGGCAGTTCGTCGATCAGGCAAACGGATCGAAAGGTTCGTCCTGCTTGCGACGATGACGCTTGAACTCCAGTTCCAGCGACTTGAGCGCGGTGTCCTCGTCGATCGGGGCGGCCTCGCGCCGCTCGAGTTCGGCACGGGCCTCGTCGACCAGGGCCCGCAGCTCGCGCCAGTGATAGCGACTCAGGTCCAGCATATCGATCAACCCGTCGCGCTGATCACGGAGTGGGTATGGTGCCCGCGCCGCACGAAGCGCTGGGTGCGCACGCTCGGGTCGTGGTAGTGCGAACTCACCGCGAGGGTGTCACCCACCTCGACCAGCACCAGGCCACGTCCCGGGCGTTCGTCCCAGGCGCCACAATCGATCCACAGTCGATTGCCATCGCGCACCGGCTGATCGGTGATCGTGTGACCGGCAATCACCCAGTCGATGCCCTCGATGCTGCGCTCGGGACGGCGGCCAGCCAGCACTTCCTGCAGTTGCGACCGGCCCCACAGCAGAGGATCGAGAGACGCATCGGCCGTCATGTTGCCCCAATAGCTGAGCTTCTTGACCCGCTCGAGCCGGGCGATGTTCTGATCCCAGTCCCACAGCGGCAGTTCGCCGTGAACGACACCGACGGCCGCCGGACCGTTGCCGACCTGGATCATCAGCGGCATCTGGCTGATGAGGTTCATCACCTCGGTGATCAGGTCGTCCCACTTGTCGTCGTTGAGCTTGTCGTAGGAGGCGAGCAACCAGTCCGAACCCATCGCCTCGAGATCGGCGCGCTGTACGTCGGTGAGACAGCGCTCGGCGAGTGCGACGCGGTGATCGGCCAGGAACCGTTCGTGGTTGCCGGCGACGGAAAAGAACCACGATTCACCCAGCAGACGCAGGGTGCCGAGCGAATCCTGGCCGTTGTCGATCAGGTCGCCAACGGCAATGACACGATCCCGATCCGGGGAGAAATCGTGCTTTTCCAGAATCTTTTCCAGTAGCGGGCGGCTGCCGTGCAGGTCACCGACGATAAAGTCCCGACCCCGCCGGTTTTTCATTAGCTGTTTGAATAACGTCATGTAAGCAACAACGCCTGCGCCACGAAGAGGGAATCTCCCGCGGACGATTGGTTCGGTCGACTGGCCGTCCGGAACACGTTATCACCCGGCATCCGGAAAGGATGGAGTGAGGCGGGACGGGGCAGGCGAATGGCCTGCGAATCGGATGGCCGATATGTTCGCTAAAAAATAGCGTCAGGTCAATAGCTTGGCCCACACTTCCGTCGGCGTTGGCAAACAGGGGTGACACAAGGGACTTGATACCCCCATCGGAAATTTGCCCGACCGGCATGCTGCGAATGGTTTCGATCCGACGTATGCTGACCGACAGGGTATTAACCCGAAAACAAGATCGAAAACCGATTGGATCCCAAGAACCATTCACGGAGGATTTCCCAATGAAAACCCGTTCCCTGTTCCGCACCGCCGCACTGATGCTCGCCGCTGCAATGGCCTTCGGCACCACGGCGCAGGCCGCCAACCAGAAGGCGATCGAAGCCGTCGGCGGCAACACGCTCGCCAAGGAACACCTGGTACTCCAGATTACCGAGAAGGACCCGGTCCGCCAGAACCTGGTACTCAACGTCGCCAACAACGTGATGAAGGCCCGCGGCGGCCCGGACCAGATCGACGTCGAAGTCGTCGCCTTCGGCCCGGGCATCTCTCTGCTGTTCGAGGACAACAAGCAGGCCGACCGCATCGAGTCGCTGGCCCAACAGGGCGTGCGCTTCTCCGCCTGCAAGAACTCGATCGCCGGCGCCACCCGCAAGATGGGCCACAAGCCGGAGATGAACGCCGCCGCCGAACCGGTCGACGCGGGCATCGCTCGCCTGCTCGACCTGGTCGACGCCGGTTACGTGCTGGTTCGCCCGTAACCCGGCAGGCAAATCGCAGAGTGACGAACCCCGGCCTCGCAGGAGGTCGGGGTTTTTTTTGCCCGGCGCGCGGGCTGACCTCTGCAAAGGGCGCTCCCACGGGCGTATCATCGGACGAATGACCGATTCACTCCGCCAAGACGCCGTGTCCGATCTCGACGAAATCACCCCGGATGACGAACTGATCGAACGACTGGCTGCCCATGCGAGCAGCGACAACTTCGATATCGAACAATTACGCTACGTGCTGCGTTGCAGCCCGTTCATCCAGCAGAGCCTGTCGTCCGAGCCCGCCATTCTCGACTACGTGATGGCCGGCTGCGAGGACGACTTTCTCGGCGACGGCCTCGATCGGCGCTTTTCCGCTTTGTCCGGTTCGCGCGAGGAGCGGCTGGCACTGGATGCCACCGACTTCGGCCGCGAGCTGCGGCGCCTGCGCCGGCGCGAGATGATCCTGATTGCCTGGCGTGATCTGCTCGGAATCGACGACACCGACGCGACGCTGCGCTCCCTGTCCCGCCTGGCCGACTTCTGTGTGGCCGAGGCACTGGCCTACCACGAGCATCACCTCCAGGAGCGCTTCGGTCAGCCGCGCGATGCCGACGGCAATCCGGTAGGGCTGGTTGTCATCGGCATGGGGAAGCTCGGTGGCGACGAGCTCAACTATTCATCCGATATCGACCTGATCTTCGCTTATGCCAGCGAAGGCGAGACCGACGGCCGCAAGACGCTGAGCAACGTCGAGTACTTTATCCGGCTCGGTCAGCGACTGATCCGGTCACTCGACGAAGTCACCGGTCACGGCTTCGTCTTCCGCGTCGACATGCGCCTGCGTCCCAATGGAGACGAAGGCCCGCTAGCCATGAGCTTCGACGGGCTGGAGATCTACTACGCCACCCAGGGCCGCGAGTGGGAGCGCTACGCCTGGATCAAGGCCCGCGTGATCGCCGGCGACTTCACCGCCGGCGAGGAACTGATGGACATGCTGCGCCCGTTCGTCTTCCGCCGTTACCTCGATTTCGGCGCGTTCAGCCAGCTGCGCGAGATGAAGCGCCTGATCGAGCGCGAGATGACCGACGCGGCCATGCAGAACAACATCAAGCTCGGTCCCGGCGGCATCCGCGAGATCGAGTTCATCGGCCAGCTGTTCCAGCTGCTGCGCGGCGGGCGCGAACCCGAACTGCAGGGACGGCGGCTGATGCCGGTCCTGCAGATACTCGAGGAGATGGGCGAACTCGAGCCGACGACCGTCGCCGATCTGAGCGAGGGCTACGATTTCCTACGCCGCGCCGAGAACCGGCTGCAGATGCTCTACGACCACCAGACGCAGATTCTGCCGGACAACAAGTTCGACCAGCTGCGGCTGGCGATCTCGATGCACTACGACGACTGGGGAGCATTCCTCTGGGCGCTGGATCAGCACCGGGACCGTATCCATGGCCATTTCTCGCAGGTTCTGCGGCTGCCGAACGAGGACGACGAGGAAGAGGATCCGCTCGAACGCGTCTGGAACGGGCTGGGCGAGACCGGCGACCGCGTCGAGATACTCGAACGGGCCGGCTTCGAGGACCCCGAGACACTAGAACGTCATCTCTCGGCATGGCGGGACACACAGGGACCGGCGATCAACGGCACCGTCGCCCAGCGGCTCGATCAGCTCATGCCGGACCTGCTGCGCGACATCAGCGAATACCGCGACCAGGTCGCGGTGCTCTCGCGCATGCTCGATCTGCTCGCCGCGATCCTGCGCCGCTCGGTCTACGTGGCGCTGCTGATCGAGCAGCCGCAGGCCCGACGACAGCTGGTCCGGCTGGTGCACGGCAGTCCGTGGATCGCCGAACTGCTTACTCAGCACCCCATCCTGCTCGACGAGCTGATCGACCCCGAGACCCTCTACGCACCGCCCGACAAGGCCGAGCTGGCACACGAACTCGGCGAGCTGCTGGGCAAGTGCCCCGATGACGAGGAACGCAGTCTCGACGAACTGCGTCGCTTCAAGCAGCTCGCCACGCTGCGGGTCGCCGCCGCGGACGTGGTCGGCGCCTTGCCGGTGATGCGCGTCTCCGACCAGCTGACTTGGATCGCCGAGGTCATCCTCGAGGCCGTCTACGAGCGAACACGGGCGCAGGTCGAACGCCGCCACGGCCGGCCTCAGGCACTCGATGCCTCGGGTGAACCTTTCACGCCGGGGTTGGCCATCATCGGCTACGGCAAGCTCGGCGGCATCGAACTCGGCTACGGCTCGGACCTCGACCTGGTCTTCCTGCACGATTCGACCGACCGCGAGGCGGTGACCGATGGCGAGAAGTCGATCGACAACAGCCTGTTCTTCGCCCGGCTGGCACAGAAGATCATCCACACCTTGAGCATCCGCACGCCGGCCGGCGTGCTCTACGAGGTCGATACGCGACTGCGCCCCGATGGGGTCGGCGGGCTGCTGGTCTCGTCCGTGAACGCCTTCGCGCAGTATCAGGCCGAACACGCCTGGGTGTGGGAAGTGCAGGCGATGTGCCGGGCCCGATTCGTTGCCGGCACGCCGCGGGTCGGTGAGTTCTTCGACGGCATTCGCCGGGACACGCTCACACAGGCACGCAATGCCGAGGAGCTGCGCGAGGCGGTGGTCGGCATGCGACGCAAGATGCGCGACAACCAGACGCCGACACCCACCGGCTTCTTCCACCTCAAGCGCGACATCGGCGGGATCACCGACATCGAGTTCCTGGTGCAGTACCTGCTCTTGCGTCATGCGCACGAGTCGCCGGACATCCTCGCCTTCACCGACAACATCCGTCAGCTGGACTCGCTGCGCCAAGCGGGACTCATCGATGCCGAAGCGAGCGAGGCGCTGACACAGGCCTACCGCAGCCTTCGCGATGCCGGACATCGACAGGCACTGATGGGTTCTCGATCGGTCGTCGAGGCGCAGGCGTTCGAGGACGAGCGTGAGACGGTCGTGCAACAGTGGCAATCGCTGCTGGGCTGCCCGCCGCCGGGAAGCGAGGCGGAGAGCTAGCCTACCGGCAGCCGGTCAGCTGCCGGGCGCGCCCTGTTCGAGTTCCAGTACCACCGGCGCGTGGTCGGACGGCCGTTCCCAACCACGCGGATCGACGTCGATCCGGCAGGCACTCGAACTAGACCGGAGCGCCTCGCTGATCAGGATCAGGTCAATCCGCAGTCCGCGGTTGCGGCGATAGTTTGCCTGCCGGTAGTCCCACCAGGAAAAGGCCTTCTCCGGCTGCTCGAACAGGCGGAAGGCGTCGATCAGGCCGGTCTCGAAAATACGATCCAGTGCGTCGCGCTCAGGCGTACTGCAAAGGATGCGCTCATTCCATGCCTCGGGATCGTGCACGTCGGCGTCGGTCGGCGCGATATTGAAATCCCCCACCACGACACGCTTATCGTAACGGCCGGCCTCCTCGGCTAGCCATTGCGTCAGTGCCGCGAGCCAGTCGAGCTTGTACTGGTACTTTTCGGATCCCACGGCCTCGCCGTTCACGACATACAGGTTGATCACCCGCAGATCACCGAAGGTGGCAGCGATCACCCGCCGCTGCGGATCCTCGAAACCGGGGATATCGGTGACGATGTCACTGGGCTCCGGCCAATGGGCCGGGTAGACCCAGGCCACGCCGTTGTAGGTCTTCTGACCATTGGCGATGATCCGGTAGCCGGCGGCCTCGATCGCCTCGCGATCGATGGCCTCGTCAAGCTGCTTGAGCTCCTGCAGACCGAGCAGCGTGGCGGGCTGCTCCTCGAGCCACTGCAGTACCTGGGGTTGGCGAACCTTGAGGGAATTGACGTTCCAGCTGGCGATATTCATCGAGCGATGCCTTGGACGAAATCGGTTGGTTAAATCCGCTCCATTCTCGCAGAAACGGCTGACTGCGCGGGGCTAGATGACGCTGCGTGTGGTCTGGGCGATCAACCAGAACACGAACAGAACCAGTGACCCGGTTATGAACGCGCCCGCCTTGAGGGTTTTGCGACGCACGAGCTTGTCCTGCGGCAGGCCGGAGATGATGAACGGATCCCCATTGTCCGGACGACGCATCAGGTGCACGACATTGCTTGCGCTCACCCGCTCGCGATCCGCATCGCTTACGTCCCGTCGCGCCTGGGCACGTGCCAGTCGCATCGCCCACGACCACTCGCGTTCGGATATCTCGCCGTCTCCGTCGAGGTCGAACCGCTGTCGTGCCGTCTCATCTGTCTTCCACTCCCGCAACAGATCCAGGCGCCGCTGCTCGACGGCATCCAGATCACTGCCACCATCATTACGATGGCCGCGGGTCTCCAGCCAACCAAGCACGTACAGCGGCTGTTCGGGCAGCAGCAGCTGTTCGGTGTAGCGGTGTGCCTGGCCGCCGAATCCGGCCGAACTGCCGGTCGACCAGCCTCGGCGTACACCGCGCTCGCGCCAGCGACGTCGGGAATGCGGGATCACCCGGGCGTGATCGGGATCGACGAAGGCCTCGTCGGTGTCGTCATCGACACGAAAGACCGCGTCGCTACGTCGCCGCTCGACAGTGACCCAGCGACGGTTCTTGCCGCTCGACTCCAGGCGCTCGATGGTCATGTCGAACCACAGGCAAGGTGTAAAGGAAAGCGGCGAGTAGAGGGAATGGTCGTCCACGGCCCGTCCGGTGCCTTCGATCTCGTTGAATCCCTGGGCGGCCGAACGCAGGCGGGAGGTCGGGGTATGCGCGATGATCCGGGCCCGGATCAGGGTACGAAAGCCGAGGAAGAGGAAAACCAGCGTGAGGATGGCGGCACCAGCCCAGATTGCGAGGTAGAAACCCGAATCCAGTCCGGTCAGCCAGTCTCGGAAGGCATCGAGCATCGCGCGGTCCGAGGGAGAGAGGTGATTAGCCGAACAGGGTCTTCATGTCGACGTCTTCGGTGGTCTTGCGATCGAATTCCAGCAGGCGGAAGGCGCGGAACCGGAACAGTTGCGCCACCATGACGTCCGGAAACTGCTCGATGCGGATATTGTTGGTGTTGACCGCGGCATTGTAGAACTCGCGCCGGTCAGCGATCTCGTTCTCCAAACCGGTGATCCGCTGCTGCAGATGCTGGAAGGTCTCGTTGGCCTTGAGCTCCGGGTAGGCCTCGGCGACGGCGAACAGGTTGCCCAGCCCCAGGCGCAGGCTCTGCTCCGCACCGCCCAACGCGGCGACGTCACCACGCTGCTGCGCGTCGTTGACAGCCGCCCGGGCTTCCATGACCCGCTCGAGCGTGTCGCGCTCGTAGTGCATGTACTGGCGGGCGGTCTCGACCAGCTTGGGCAGCTCGTCGTGACGCTGGCGCAGCAGGACATCAATGTTCGACCAGGCCTGCGAGACGTTGTGCTTGAGCCGGACCAGGCCGTTGTAGATCACGATCCCCCAAACGAGGATCAGCACCAGCAGAAAAACGATGATCGACAGCGCGATGCCCATGATCCAGACGCCTCCTTGGTCTCCCGCTTCGGCGGGCTTGGGTTGATGTTACCTGTCGCGGGTTACACGTCGATGTTGGACGCCGAGAGCGCGAATTTCTCGATGAAGTCGCGCCGCGGCTCGACCAGATCGCCCATCAGCACGGTAAACACCGAATCGGCGGCTACCGCGTCCTCAATCTTGACCTGCAGCAGGCGGCGGGTCTCCGGGTCCATGGTGGTTTCCCACAGCTGGTCGGGGTTCATCTCGCCCAGACCCTTGTAGCGCTGAACCGACAGACCGCGACGCCCCTCGACCATCAGCCAGTCGATCGCCTGCTCGAAACGCTCGATCGTCTGACGACGCTCGCCGCGAACGACTTCCGCCTGTTCGGTGATCAGCCCGTCCAGACGTTCGCCGAGATCGCCCAGCATGCGGTACTCGTTGCCGTTGAAGAAGGCGGCCGGGATGGTGGTTTCATGTGAAACACCGTGCTGGCTGCGCTCGATGCGGAACACGTGGCCGTGTTCGCCTTCCTCCATCGACACGCTGTACTCGACGCCCGGGTCGGCAATGGCATTCAGCATGCCATTGAAGTGCCCCAGCCAGCCGGCCAGCCGCGATTCGTCGTCCATCATCGCCGGATCGAGGCGACCGATCTGCATCAGTGCCTTGAGCGCGTTGATGTCGAAGCGGTTGGCCATGCGCTCGATCATCGCCTGGGCGGAGAGGTACTCGCGCGCCAGCGATTCGAGCCCCGGCCCGGAGATCGGCGGGATGTTCTCGCCCAGTTCGAGGCGCGCGCCGTCGACCGCCTGCTGCAGCAGGTACTGGTTCAGGGCCAGGTCGTCCTTGAGGTACTGCTCCTGCTTGCCTTTCTTGACCTTGTACAGCGGCGGCTGGGCGATGTAGACGTGGCCACGCTCGACCAGTTCGCGCATCTGGCGGTAGAAGAAGGTCAACAGCAGCGTGCGGATGTGGCTGCCGTCGACGTCCGCATCCGTCATGATGATGATGCGGTGATAGCGCAGCTTGTCAGGATCGAAGTCCTCTCGACCGATGCCGCAGCCCAGCGCGGTGATCAGGGTGCCCACCTCGACCGAGGAAAGCATCTTGTCGAAGCGCGCCTTCTCGACGTTGAGGATCTTGCCCTTCAGCGGCAGGATCGCCTGCGTGCGCCGGTCGCGACCCTGCTTGGCCGAACCGCCCGCGGAGTCACCCTCCACCAGGTACAGCTCGGAGAGCGCCGGATCCTTCTCCTGGCAGTCGGCGAGCTTGCCCGGCAACCCGGCGATGTCGAGCGCACCCTTGCGCCGGGTCATCTCGCGGGCACGACGGGCAGCCTCGCGGGCCCGTGCCGCTTCGATGATCTTCGACGTAATCGCCTCTGCATCGGCCGGATTTTCCTCGAGGAAATCGGCCAGGTGCTCGGCGGTCATCGACTCTACCGCGGTCTTGACCTCCGAGGAGACCAGCTTGTCCTTGGTCTGCGAGGAGAACTTCGGATCGGGCACCTTGACCGAGATCACGGCCACCAGGCCCTCGCGCCAGTCCTCGCCGGTGGTGCTGACCTTGGCCTTCTTCAGGATGCCGTTGCGATCCATGTAGTCGTTCAAGGTGCGCGTCAGCGCGGTACGGAAGCCGGTCAGGTGCGTCCCGCCGTCACGCTGCGGGATATTGTTCGTGTAGCAGAACAGGTTTTCCTGGTAGGCGTCGTTCCACTGCAGGGCAAGCTCGATGCCGACCTCGTCGCGATCGCCGGCGAGGTAGATCACGTTCTTGTGGATCGGCGTCTTGTCCTTGTTGAGGTGCTCGACGAACGCGCGAATGCCGCCTTCGTAGAAGAACGTGTCCGAGCGGCCGGTCTGCTCCTCGGTCAGCGAGATGTTGACGCCCGAGTTGAGGAACGACAGCTCGCGCAGGCGCTTGGCCAGGATGTCGTAGTGGAAGGTGACGTCGGTGAAGATCGTCTGGCTGGGCAGGAAACGGATCTGCGTGCCGGAACGTTCGGTCGGACCCGCGTCCTTCAGGGGATACTGCGGCTCGCCCAGGTGGTATTCCTGCACGAAACGGCGCCCCTGACGCCAGATGGTGAGATCCAGCCGGTCGGACAGGGCGTTGACCACCGAGACGCCCACGCCGTGCAGGCCGCCGGATACCTTGTAGCTGTTCTGGTCGAACTTACCGCCGGCGTGCAGGACGGTCATGATGACCTCGGCGGCCGAACGGCCTTCCTCCTCGTGCAGCTCGGTGGGGATGCCGCGGCCGTCGTCGGTCACCGAGACCGAGCCATCGGCATGGATCACCACCTCGATCTGGGAACAGTGACCGGCAAGCGACTCGTCGACCGCGTTGTCGACGACCTCGAACACCATGTGGTGCAGGCCGGTGCCGTCGTCGGTATCGCCGATGTACATCCCGGGGCGCTTGCGCACCGCGTCGAGCCCCTTGAGGACCTTGATGCTGCTGGAGTCGTAACTGTTTTCGGCGCTCATGCTAAGTCGTGTCCCTTCCTGTCGAGGCGATCCGGCGGGACGCCGGTACGGCCGTTCGGGGAAGTGCGGCCGACGGCCGTTTTCTTCCCGTCACTCCGACGGTATTTCTAAACCTTGTGATCATACCATTTTCCACGCCGAACCTCTGTTCGACTGACCGGCCCCGATCCGGGCGCGGCTGCGGTCCGCTCAGAGCGTCGTTACCTGCCCGCCGTCGACCATGAATCGGGCCTGGATGTCGCCCTCGCCGTCGATCGCATCCGGGGCGATGACGCTGACGAACACCTGGTGACCACTCTCGCCGAGGTAGTCGAGCACGCGCCGGCGATTGCCGGCGTCCAGCTCCGAGGCGAGATCGTCGAACAGCACCACCGCCGGTTCGCCACGCACGCTCGTCCACAGATCGAGGACGGCCAGGTGCAGCAGCACGACCAGCATCTTGATCTGGCCGCGTGAGGCGACCTGGCGCGCATCGTGGTCATCAAGCGCAATGCGCAGATCGGCGCGGTGCGGACCGAACAGGCTGGCCTGCTGGTCACGCTCGCGATCGACGCCCTGACGCAGTGCCTCGACGAGATCGAGGTCCTGACGGTAGCCGGGCAGGTAACGCAACGTCAGCCGGCTGCCCGGCAGCATTCGGTCGATGAGACCGTCGACGCGTGCTTCCAGTTCAGCGAGAACCGCGCGTCGGGCCGCCTCCAGCTCACCGGCAGTCTCCAGGTAGAGCTGATCCCAGGCGGGTTCGTTCCGACCGCGACGCAGCAGCGCATTGCGCTGCTTGAGCGCCCGCTGGAAATCGCGGTGGACGGAATGGAAGTCGGGACGGGCATAGAACCCCACCCGGTCGAGAAACCGTCGCCGGTATTCGGGCGAACCCAGCACGAGATCGTCCGACTGCGGGTGGAGAGCGAGTACCGGCAGCAGCCGGGCGAGTTCACTGAGTCGGGCGACATTCTCCTGGTCGACGCGCAAGGTCATGCTGCGCCGATCGCGCTGCAGCGCCAGCCGGTGGGTTCCCGTAGACGATTGCCCGCCGACCTCGGTTCGCAACAGGAAGTCGTTCTCGCCGTGCCGGATCAGCTCCGCGGGATTGTTGCCTCGAAACGAGCGGCCGAGGCTGAGCGTATGGATCGCCTCCAGGAGGCTGGTCTTGCCCGCGCCGTTGGCCCCGCTGATCAGATTGATGCCGGATGCGGGTTCGAGATCGAGCGGCTCGAGGTTGCGAAACCGCTCCACGTGCAATTGCACCAGTCGGGTCACATCGAACCGCTTAAATCTTCATCGGCATCAGGACGTAACGGGTCCGAACGGCTTCCTCGTCGGTCGGCTGGATCAGGGCGCTGGATTCCGGCGTTTCGAAGTCCATGCGGACCTGCATGTCGTCCAAGTGGGAGAGGATTGCCAGCATGTAGCTGATATTGAAGGCGATCTTGAGATCGTCGCCCTGGTAGTGGACCGGAATTTCCTCGCGAGAGGTTTCCTGGTCGCTGTTGATCGCCTCGATCGCCAGCCGGTCGGCCTGCAGATGGTAGTGCGCACCGGCGAAGCGGTCGGTGTTGAGCACCGCAGCCCGCTGAAGTACCTGCTTGAGGGTCTCGCGGTCGACGTGAACCTGCTTGCTGTTGTTCTTCGGGATGACGCGATCGTAGTCGGGGAAACGCCCGTCGATCAGCTTGCTCACCATGCGCTGGTGGGCGAGTTTCAGTTCGATCTGCTGGGTACTGACCATTAGCTCGACAGCGCTCTCGTCGTCCCGGTCGAGTGCGCGCATCAGCTCCATGACCATCTTGCGCGGCACGATGATGCGTAGCGTGTCACCGACGGCCTGTTCGGTATCGGTTTCGGCAAGGGCGAGACGGTGTCCGTCGGTGGCCACGCAACGGATCCGTTCGGGGCTGACCTCGAACAGCAAGCCGTTGAGGAAGTAGCGCACGTCCTGCTGGGCCATGGAGAACTGGGTCTTTTCCAGCAGTCCCCGAAGGCGATCCTGCGGCAGTACGAGTCGGTGTTCTTCGGTGGTGCCTTCCATGCGCGGGAATTCGTCGGCGGCGAGGCAGGCGAGGCGGAAAACACTCTGGCCCGCCTGGACGATGACGAAGCCTTCTTCCTGACGCAGTCCGATCTGCGATTCGGCCGGGATGGCGCGAACGATGTCGTGCAGCTTGCGCGCATTGACCGTGGTACGGCCGGGTTGGCTGACTTGGGCCGGGCTTTCGCTTTCCAGCTGGATTTCGAGATCGGTGGCGGTGAGCTTAAGCCGATCGGCATCCACCTCGATCAGGAGGTTGCCCAGGATCGGCATGGTTTGGCGCTTTTCCACCCCACCGATCACCCGGTTGATAGCGTCCAGCAGGTCGGGTCGGTTGACGGTCAATTGCATGACAGGCGATTCCTCTAAATCAGTAACAGATGTTTTTGTTCTGTTGATGATGATGAATGTGAAGCAGCGGTTTTCCTTTGGATAAGTGCAAAAAATCCATTTGTATCAGACGGTTTTGCTGCTTAACAGATTTCCGGAACAGCATGGGACGGGTTGTGTATGGATTGGGACCGTTTGTGGAAAACTCGATATCCGTCGTTTCATCCACAGTTTTCCCAGCCTCTGTCCTGCAACGGTTCCCTGTTTGTCCCCAGTCTCGCCGCCTCACACGTTGAGCGTGTGCCGGAGCAGGTTGTAGTCGTCGCTGATCTTGCTGTCTGACTCGCGCAGTTCCTCGATCTTGCGCACCGCATGCAGCACAGTGGTGTGGTCGCGTCCGCCGAACGATTCGCCGATCTCCGGCAGGGAGTGGCTGGTCAGCTCCTTGGCCAGCGCCATGGCAACCTGCCGTGGTCGGGCGATCGAGCGGGTGCGGCGCGAGCCGGTGAGATCCTGGATCTTCACGTTGTAGTACTTGGCGACCGTGCGCTGGATGTTGTCGAGCGTGATCATCTTGGCATGCGCCGAGATCATGTCCTTGAGCGCGTCCTTGGTCGACTCGATCGTGATCGGTCGCTTGGAGAACTGCGTGGTTACGATCACGCGTCGCAGCGCACCCTCGAGCTCGCGGATGTTCGCCTGGATACGTCGGGCGATGAAGAAGGCGACATCAGAGTCGAGATCGATGCCCGACTGCTCGGCCTTGCTGTGCAGGATGGCCACGCGGGTTTCCATGTCCGGCGGTTCGACTGCCACCGTCAGACCCCAGCCGAAACGTGACTTGAGACGCTCCTCGAGCCCCTCGATCTCCTTCGGGTAGCGGTCGCAGGTCATCACGATCTGCTTGCCCTGCTCGATCAGCGCGTTGAAGGTGTGGAAGAACTCCTCCTGGCTGCGCGGCTTGGTGGCGAAGAACTGGATGTCGTCGATCAGCAGCGCGTCGATGCCACGGTAGAAGTTCTTGAACTGTTCGGTGTTGTTGTTGCGGATGGCGGTGATCATCTCCTGCACGTAGCGTTCGCTGTGCAGGTAGATCACTCGCTTGTCGGCCTGCTGGTCGATGATCTGGTTGCCGACCGCATGCATCAGGTGGGTCTTGCCCAGGCCAACGCCGCCATAGATGAGCAGCGGGTTGTAACTGGCGCCGGCATTCGCCGCGACCTGCTGGGACGCTGCGCAGGCCAGCTGGTTGGACTTGCCCTGGACGAAGGTCTCGAAGGTGAAACCGCGGTTGAGGTTGTGGGAGAAGCCTTCCTCGTTGTTGTCGCCCGGCTCCACCGGTTCGGCTTGAGGTGGTTCGGGAACGGTCGCTTGCGGTTGGGGCTTGGGGGGCTCGGATTTACGCGGCGCCGGGGACGCCTTGGGCCGACCGGCTTCGCCGATGCGCAATGACACGTCGAGTTCGGGCTGCCCGGATATCTCGCGGGCATGCAGTCGAATCCGTTCCAGCAGCTTCTGCTCGATCCAGTCGACCGCAAACCGGTTGGGCGCCCACAGCAGCCACTGACTGTCGCTGGCCTGTTCGGCCTGCAACGGAAATATCCACATGGTCAGCTGATCGTTCGGCAGTTCCTGGGCCAGGCGATCAATGCATTGCTGCCACATCGGGAAATGCTGCATGGCGACGGTCGTTCTCCACTGGTTCCGGGCGGCTGGGACAGGGGAGCCATGATAACATCAGCACCCGCCGATCGACATCTTATCCACAAGATGCTCCCGAGCCGTGATGCGACCGATTGGGGATGCTTTTCGACCTGTCAGGGATGCTCCGACAGGGGCGTCGGGCGGTATCACGAGCCGGAAATCGACGCGGGCCTTGACAAAACCCCCTGGTCCGTCAGAGTATTCGGCCCCTTTTTCAAGCGGATACGGTTGACCGAGTCGACCGCTTCGGGCCGATAAACGGCCGATTCGCGCACTAACACCTGAATCAACACTGGGACGTCGTCATGAAAAGAACCTTTCAGCCGAGCAACCTGCGTCGCAAGCGTACCCACGGTTTCCGTGCCCGCATGAAGACCCGTGGCGGCCGCGCCATCATCAACGCGCGCCGCGCCAAGGGTCGCAAGCGCCTGTCTGCCTGAGGCGCATGATTGACGCGTCGCCCGAGGCCCGTCATGCCCGGGCCGAACATGCCGAACCGGTCGCCCCTGTGGGCGGCCGGTTTCCGCGTGCGGCGCGCCTGCTAACGGGCAGGGACTATCAGCGGGTCATGCGAGGCCGCGACCGCGTGCACACCGCGAACCTGATGTTGGCCCTGCACTGCAATCCTGACGGCGAGCCCCGGCTGGGACTGGCCGTCAGTCGCAAGCGGGTCCGTCTGGCGCACGAGCGAAACCGGGTCAAGCGCATCGCTCGCGAGGAATTCCGACTCGCACGCGCCGAGCTGCCCGGCATGGACATCGTGGTGCTGGCCAAACCGGGCGTGGACGACCTTTCCCTGCCCGATCTGCATCGCCAGATGCGCCAGGCCCTGAAAAAGGCGAGCCGGAAATGCGCCGCGTCCTGATCTTTCTGGTCAAGGGCTATCGGTTGCTGATCAGCCCGGTTCTGCCACCATCCTGCCGCTTCTATCCCAGCTGTTCCGAGTATGCTGTCGAGGCGCTCTCGAAACACGGCGCGCTACGAGGAGGCTGGCTGACGCTGCGCCGCCTCGGGCGCTGCCATCCATTCTGTGCCGGTGGTGTCGATCCGGTGCCGGATTCCCCATCCCGGTCGACCGGGTGTTGCGATTCCGACCACGTCGCCGATGCGCCAGCCGATGCCCGTCACGGGCAACAAGCCGTCCAACCGCGAGACTGAAAGACTCCCATGGAACAACGTCGCCTGATCCTGATCATCGCCTTGGGTTTCGTCCTGATCCTGCTCTGGCAGGCCTGGCTGGAGGACAACCAGCAGCCGGTCGACGGTGGCCCCACCGCCCAGACAACACAGGCGGGCGTCGACCAGCCGGCCACTGATAGGCCGGCCGCCGGCGGACCATCAGTGGGCTCGGACAAGGCTGATGTCCCCGCGTCCGGCTCGGCGGATCGGTCGGCGGCCAGCGCTTCGAGCGACCTGATCCAGGTCGAGACCGACGTGCTCTCTCTGGCCATCGACCCCAATGGCGGCGTGATCCGGGAAGCCGATCTGCTCGAGTACCCGGTAACCCTCGACCAGCCGGACGAGCCGGTGCGGCTGCTTCAGGATCGCAGTGGCTTTACCTACATTGCCCAGTCGGGCCTGATCGGGGCAAAGAACGCCCCGGCGCCGGATCACCACGCCCCGTTCCAGGTGGAAAAGCCGGTCTATCGGCTTGATGACGGCGAGTCGGTGCTCGAGGTACCGATGACCTGGGAGCAGGACGGCATCAAGGTCACCAAGACCTACCTGTTCAAGCGCGGCTCCTACACCATCGACCTGCGTTACAAGGTCGAGAACACCACCCAGGCGGAGTGGCGCGGCCAGCAGTACCGTCAGCTGACCCGCTCGCCGTCCTCGCAGGGCATGCAGCTGATGTACACCTATACGGGGGGTGTCTACGCGGGCACGCCGGCCGGGGGTGGCGACCGCATCAGCTACGAGAAGATCGATCTCGACGAGATGGGCAAGCTCAAGCTGCAGAAGGACCTGGAAAACGGCTGGGCGGCGATCATCCAGCACTACTTCCTGAGCGCCTGGATTCCGACCAACGCCGAACAGGTCAATCAGTACTACACGCTGCAGAGCCGCAACGACGGCTTCACCGTCTACAGCCTGGGTCTGATGTCGCCGGTGACCGCGGTCGCGCCGCAGTCGAGCGAGACGCTCGAATCGATCCTCTACGTCGGACCGAAGATCCAGTCGAACCTGGCGCCGCTGGCCCAGGGCCTGGAGCTGACGGTCGACTTCGGCATGCTGACCGTCATCTCGGAGCCGATCTTTTGGCTGCTGCAGCTGTTCCATGACTGGGTCGGAAACTGGGGCTGGGCGATCGTGCTCGTGACCCTGGTGATCAAGCTCCTGTTCCTGTGGCCGTCGGCGGTCAGCTACCGCTCGATGGCGCGGATGCGCGCGGTCACGCCGAAGATGCAGGCCCTCAAAGAGCGCTTCGGCGACGACAAGCAGCGTCTGTCGCAGGAGATGATGAAGCTCTACCAGAAGGAGAAGATCAATCCGCTCGGCGGCTGCCTGCCGATCCTGATCCAGATCCCGGTCTTCATCGCCCTGTACTGGGTGCTGGTCGAGTCGGTCGAGCTGCGCCAGGCGCCGTGGATCCTGTGGATCAACGATCTCACCCAGAAGGACCCCTACTTCATCCTGCCGCTGCTGATGGGCGCATCGATGTTCCTGCAGCAGAAGCTGAACCCGGCACCGGTCGATCCGATGCAGAAGAAGATCTTCCAGTGGCTGCCGGTGGTGTTCACGGTCTTCTTCGCCTTCTTCCCGGCCGGCCTGGTGCTGTACTGGTTCGTCAACAACCTGCTCTCGATCGTCCAGCAGGCGATCATTACCCGCCGGGTTGAGAAGCAGATGGCCGCGAAGAAGTCGTCCTGAGCAGGCTGATGTTTCCCGTGAAACATCACCACTCCTGATCGCTGCGAGACGAATCGCCTGATGACCGAGCCTGCCGTCGACACGATCTGCGCGGTGGCTACCGCCACCGGTCGGGCCGGTGTGGGCGTGGTGCGGCTGTCAGGACCCGAAGCGTGCTCGATCATCGAGCGGCTGACTGGCACCGCCCCCCGCTCCCGGCACGCGCACTACGTCACGCTCAAGCGTCGCGCTGACGGGGAAGTGCTCGACGACGGCATCGTGCTGTACTTCCCTGGGCCGCATTCCTACACTGGCGAGGACGTGGTCGAGTGGCAGGGGCACGGCAATCCGGTGCTGCTGGACGCGGCGGTCGAGGAAATGATCGGTAGCGGGGCGCGCATGGCGCGACCGGGCGAATTCACCGAGCGCGCCTTTCTCAACGGCCGCATGGACCTCGCCCAGGCCGAGGCGGTCGCCGACCTGATCGAGGCCGGCTCCACCCAGGCAGCCACCGCGGCCCGTCGCTCCCTGACGGGCGTGTTCTCGCAGCGGGTCGATGCCTTCGTCGAGCACCTGATCCATCTGCGCATGTACATCGAGGCGGCGCTCGATTTCCCCGAGGAGGAGATCGACTTCCTCTCCGACACCCGCCTGCGCGACCAGCTTGCGAACCTGCGGGAGGAGCTGGCCGATCTCCTGAGTCGTACCGGCGAGGGCGTGCGCCTGCGCGAGGGTCTGCAGTTGGTGATTGTCGGCCAGCCCAATGCGGGCAAGTCGAGCCTCCTCAACCAGCTGGCCGGCGAGTCGCGCGCCATCGTGACCGAAATCGCCGGCACCACCCGGGACGTCCTGCGTGCCGAGATCATGCTCGACGGCCTGCCCATCCACGTGATCGACACCGCGGGCCTGCGGGAGAGCAGCGACCCGATCGAGCAGGAGGGCATTCGCCGCGCCTGGGAGGAAGTCGAGCGGGCGGACCTGATCCTGCTGCTGATCGACGGTGCGCGTGGTCGCTCGGCCGAGGACGAAGCGACGCTGTCGCGCCTGCCGGACAAGCCGCTGCTTACGGTGATCAACAAGGTCGATCTAACGGGGCAACCCGCTTCCGAGCAGGTCGAGGACGCCACCCTGCGTTTGAGTGCCCGCACCGGTGCAGGCATCGATGTGCTGCGACACGAGTTGCGCCACTTGGCCGGCGTGTCCGACCGCGCCGAGGATCCGTTCATCGCTCGCCGCCGGCATCTCGAGGCACTCGAAGCGGCGCAGATGAGCCTCGCCGAGGCGGCCGACTCGCTCGCCCTCGGCGCCGGCGAGCTCGCTGCCGAGTCGCTGCGACGCGCCCAGACCGCGATGGAGGCGATCACCGGCCGGTACACCGCCGACGACCTGCTCGGCGAAATCTTCGGTAGTTTCTGCATCGGCAAGTGACCTGAGCTATTCCTAGCTCCATACTCGGTTGAAGGCGATGGGGGCCGAGGGTGTAATACCCCATCGATTTTTCATCGGGGGAGGAGCGTCGATATGTTGTCGATGGAATATCAGCCACCTGTCGACATATCGCAGGTGACCGGCCGGGTGGTTGGCCTGGGCAGTCATCGCGCCTTGCAGTCGAAGACCGACTGCAAGGGAATCATTACTCAGGCGAGTCGGTCGCTGGCGGAGATTTCCGGCTTCTCGGTCGAGGAGCTGATCGGTCAGCCACACAACATCCTCCGTCACCCGGACATGCCCGACACGGTCTACTACCTGATGTGGAAGGCCATTGGCGAGGGCGAGGAATTTTTCGGCATCGTCAAGAATCGTTGCAAGAGCGGCGATCACTACTGGGTCCTCACCCGGGTCGCGCCGATCCGAAAGAACGGCGAGATCACCGGCTACACCTCGGCCCGTTTCCTGCCGCGCGCCGAACTGGTGCCGGAATGGGAAACGCTGTTCCGCGAAATGCGCGAGGCCGAGCGCAACGCCCGCGGTGATGGCGAGGCGCGCTTTCGACCGGCCATCGACGTGATAAACCGTTTCGTCCATCGGCGCGGTTACGACACGCTGCAGCAGATGGTGCTCTCGGCGCGGGCATGATGGCCGACGGCACCACGACCGGGTCGGCCTGGCTGCCGGCCCCTCGGCATGGCAACGGGTGGCTGTCGCTGGACCCGGTCGACGAGAGTGAACTCCCCGTGATCGCCGCACTGGCCGAACGTGTCTGGTGGCAGGTATACCCGCCCATCATCGGGGCGGCGCAGGTGCACTACATGCTCGGGCGAGGTTACGCGCTTTCGGCCCTGCGCGCCGACCGACGTGCCGGCACGCGTTTTCTGCTCTACCGGCTCGGTCCTGTTCCGATCGGGTTCGCCGCCTGGCGGCCCGAGACGGGCCGCGGCTTCATCGACAAGCTTTATCTCCTGCCGTCACTGCACGGTTGCGGTCTGGGTCGCTGGTTGATCGAGGCGACCTGCCGGCAGATCGCCGCGACCGGACGAGATATCGCCTCGCTGCGCGTCAACCGTCACAACCGCGCGGCGATTCGTGCCTATCGTCGGGCCGGTTTTGCGATCACTGCCACGGATTGCCTTCCCATCGGGCTCGGCTTCGTCATGGATGATTACCTCATGTGTCGCACCGGCCTGCAGGGGCTTTTTTGCTAGACTGAGCCCCCCGGGGGAGACGGCCCGCCGGTCGATATCACGCCCGTGCCGGGAGGCCAGATGCAGCAGCAAACCGAGCTGAACGACCTCGAGCTCTTTCCTGATGGGGTGCGTCAGGTCGCCTGTGGCAACTGTCTCAGGGAGGCCCGTGATCGGCTCGGTTTCCGCTTCTCGATGGCGTTCCAGCCGATCGTCGATGTCGCCCGAGGCTCGGTGTACGCCTACGAGGCCTTGGTGCGCGGTCCCGATGGAGAGCCGGCGGGGTCCGTGTTGTCCAAGGTCAATGACGGCAACCGGTACTATTTCGATCAGGCCGCCCGGGTGACCGCGATCCGATTGGCGTCTCGTCTCGGCATCGAAAGCCATCTGAGCATCAACTTCATGCCCAACGCGGTCTACCGGCCCGCGGCGTGCATACGCGCGACGATGGAGGCGGCCGACATTTACGGCATTGATCCGAGCAAGCTGATCTTCGAGGTCACCGAAGCCGAACAGATTTCCGATCGCAACCACCTGCGGGCTATTTTCGACGAGTACCACGAACGCGGCCTGAAGTGTGCGATCGACGACTACGGCGAAGGATTTGCCGGGTTGAACCACCTGATCGAACTCGAACCGGACCTGGTCAAGATCGATCTCAATCTCGTGCGCGGCGTCGACTCGCACCCGGGCCGCCAGGCGGTGATCCGTTCGACTGCGCTGATGTGCGAAGAAATGGGTATCACGCTGGTGGCCGAGGGTGTCGAGACACGGGCCGAGTACGAAACCCTGCGCGAATTCGGCATCACGCTGTTCCAGGGGTACTGGTTCGCCAAGCCGGCCTTCGAGGCGCTGCCCGAACCGCGACTGCCCTGATTTGTCCCGTGACCCGGCACGCGCCGCGGTGCCGATCGTCCGATTCTTAGCGGAAAACCAGACATGACCGACTCATCCTCCGTCCGACTCACCCAGTACAGCCATGGCGCCGGTTGTGGCTGCAAGATATCGCCGGCACTGCTCGACGACATGCTGGCGTCCACGCTCACCCCGACGCGTCCGGATGCCCGCCTGATCGTTGGCAACGATTCGCGCGACGATGCCGCGGTCTACGATCTCGGCGACGGCAGCGCGGTGATCTCGACCACCGACTTCTTCATGCCGATCGTCGACGACCCGTTCACCTTCGGCCGGATCGCCGCGACCAACGCGATCAGCGATGTCTATGCCATGGGCGGCCAGCCGATGCTGGCCATCGCGATTCTCGGCTGGCCGATCGACAAGCTCGGCCCCGACGTGGCCGCCGCCGTGATCGACGGCGGGCGCAGCGCCTGCCTGGATGCCGGCATCACGCTGGCTGGTGGCCATTCGATCGATGCACCGGAGCCGATCTTCGGCCTCGCCGTCACCGGTCGAGTGGAGCTCGATCGGCTCAAGCGCAACGACACGGCACGCGCCGGCGACCGACTGTTCCTGACCAAGCCGCTGGGCGTGGGCGTGCTGAGCACCGCGCAGAAGAACGACGTGCTCCGCGCCGAGCATGCCGAGCTCGCCCCCGAGAGCATGATGCGTCTGAACCGCATCGGCCGTGATCTGGCGGCGATCGAGGCGGTGACTGCCATGACCGACGTTACCGGTTTCGGCCTGGGCGGGCACCTGCTGGAGCTGTGCCGCGGCAGCCGTCTGCACGCGACGATCGACGTGAGCGCCCTGCCGCTGATCGAGTCGGTGGCGGACTACATCAATGCCGGCCAAATGCCCGGAGGCACCGGGCGCAACTTCGCCAGCTACGGCCGCGACCTGGGCGAGATGAGCGCGTTTGCCCGCGCCGTGGTCTGCGACCCACAGACCTCCGGTGGCCTGCTGGTCGCCGTGCGCCCGGAAGCGGCCGACGACGTGGCCGCTCTGCTGGCCGAGGCCGGCCTGCATGCCGCGCCGATCGGCACCATGGTCGCCGAGGCCGAGGGCCCGCGGGTGGTGTTCGACGAGGGCTCGTCTTCGTGACCGGCCGCTCGGACCTGCCGGTATACACCGACATCGCCTCGGTGTTCCTGGACGACCGGCCGTTGATGGACCTGCGAGCCCCGGTGGAATTTGATCAGGGCGCCTTCCCGAGTGCCGAGAACGTACCCCTGCTCACCGACGAGGAGCGTCACCAGGTGGGCATTCGTTACAAGGAGGCCGGCCAGGATGCGGCGATCGCGCTCGGCTACGAACTGGTCGATGCCGAGGAAAAGGCGCGGCGGGTCGCGCAGTGGCGGTCGTTTGCCCAGGCCCACCCCGAGGGCCTGCTGTATTGCTTTCGCGGCGGGCTGCGCTCGCGGCTCACCCAGCGGATGCTGTTCGAGGAAACCGGCATCGTCTATCCGCGCATCGCCGGTGGCTACAAAGCGATGCGGCGCTTTCTGCTCGATGCGCTGGCGACCCAGTCCGTCGATGCGCCACTGATTATGCTCGGTGGCCGGACCGGTGTCGGCAAGACGCCGTTTCTGCACCGGTTCGAGCGCCACCTAGACCTCGAGGGGCGTGCCCGCCACAAGGGATCGGCCTTTGGCCGGGAGCCCGAACCGCAGCCCACGCCGATCGCCTTCGAGAACCAGGTCGCCATCGACCTGTTGCGGTTGCGTCACCGCGCACCGGACGAGCCGGTCCTGGTCGAGGACGAGGGCAAGATGGTCGGTGCGCGCCAGGTGCCGCCGACCCTGTTCGAGCGCATGTCGAGCTCGCCGCTGGTGGTGATCGAGCGTCCGCTCGACGAACGGGTCGAGCAGAGTCTCAAGGACTACATCATCGATCTCGAGGCGGGATACCGTCGCGTGCTGGCCACCGACTCGATCGGGGCGTCCGAGCGTGTGCGCGAGCATATCCTCGGTGCCATCGACCGGGTGGCCAAGCGCCTCGGCGGCGCGCGTCATGCCCAGGTGCGCGGCCTGGCCGCGGAGGCCCTCGACGCCTGGTATGGCCGTGACGACCTGCAAGGCCTGCGTGAGCTGATTCGCGTCATGCTGGTCGACTACTACGACCCGATGTACGACTACCAGCTGGCCAAAAAGCGCGACCGGATCGTCTTCAGCGGCCCACCGGAGGCCGTGGACGAGGAACTGGCCGCTCGCGGCCTCCGCCCCGAGCGGCCGATCTGACTCGACCACCGCGGAGACTGTTCTCGGCGATGACGGCGCGGTAGACTTCCCCGCCCGCCGAAACCTCGAGCCAGCCATGTCGGATTCGCGAGAACAGCCACCCGCTTCCAGCGGTCGCGATGATCTCTATCGCGACCCGCAGCCGCCCGCCGCCTTTCGCTTCGATGCGGCGGTCGCTGCAGTCTTTCCGGACATGATCTCGCGCTCCGTGCCCGGCTATCGCTTCAACCTGGAGCTGGTGGCCGCGATCGCCCGTCGGCACGTGCAGTCCAACACCCGCGTCTACGATCTGGGCTGTTCGCTCGGCGCGATGACGCTCTCGATCCGTTCGGCGCTCACGGCTATGCCCGAGCCGCCGGCCGATGTGGAGCTGATCGGCGTGGACAACTCGCCGGCGATGATCGAACGCGCCCAGACACAACTGGCCGCCTTCCAGTCCCCCTATCGGACGGAACTGCTCTGTGCCGATCTGGCCGAGATCGAGCCGCGACAGGCGTCGATGGCCGTGCTGGCCTACACGCTGCAGTTCGTGGCGCCCGAGGCCCGCGCCGCCGTCATCGGCCGTATCCACGATGGGCTGCTTCCGGGCGGGGTGCTGGTGCTGGCGGAAAAGGTGCATGAGGCGAACGCCGGGGCCGAGTCCCTGATGACCGAGCTGCACCACGACTTCAAGCGGGCCAACGGCTATTCGGAACTCGAAATTGCCGGCAAGCGCCAGGCGCTGGAGAACGTCCTGCACACCGAGACGGTCGAGACCCACGAGGCGCGCCTGCGTGCGGCCGGCTTCGACGACGTGGTGATGCTGTCGCGCCACTACGGCTTCTGTCTCTGGCTGGCTCGGCGATGCAAAAAAACAACGCCCGAGAGCAATCAATTGACGCCGTGAGGGAACCGCTCATGGCAGGAATTGACTTATTACCTAAGCTGGATCGTCCGCGCCGGACGGTCGCGACCCTCGTGGCAAGCGAACAACAGGAACGGAACCGATGAAACTGCTCGACAAATGCGTTGCGGCGGCCCTTGTCTCTCTGGGGCTTGCCGGGATTCAGACCGCGAATGCCTCCCCGATCGCCGATGAAACCGGCGTGTCTGGCGAGATCATGCCGCTGGGCGGTGTCCTTTCGAGCAGGTCGAACCTCGCGGTCTCCAGCGACCAGAAGCGCATTGATTCCCTCTACAGCCTGTCGTCCCGCGAGACCCGCGTGGTCGGCGGCGTGCTCGGGCATGTCGACTACACCCTGGTACCCAAGCGGCTGTCGCTGTATGCCGGCACCCCTCGTTCGGCCCTCGCCGACGGCGAGATCCAGGTCGAACTGGGGGCGCGCTACCTCGTCGACAACCTTGGCCTGCTGACCGCCGCGGTTATCCCCATGACGGCGACCGACAGCGAGGTCTGGTCCGATCCGTTCGTCGTCGGCTCACCGCGGGAAGCCACTGATCTGGATCGCCGCGGCCTGCGTCTCGGTCTGGCAGGTGTGCTGGGTACAGGCCTGTCGGTGGACTATCGCCTTTACCGCAAGGACGTGGACCAGGAACGTTCGGGGACCGCGCTGGGTCTGTCCGCCGCCGAGCGTAGCCAGCTGGCGCGAGACGGAGAGGAGCACCGCTTCGACGTCAATTACCGGGTGGCCATCACCGACAACTTCAGCCTGACGCCGGGCGTGCAGTACCGTCGTTTGGATGCCGATGGTGCCGCGAACCGTGGCTGGCTGTTGCGCCCGCAACTCACCGCCCAGCTCGAGGTCCAGCGCTGGCAGTTCTCCATGACCGGCTATTACGGGGTCGATCGTTACGATGCCCGTCAGCCGATCTATGACCAGTACCAGGACGGCGACCGCAAGGGCGTGGTCGCCGGTGTGCGCTACGCCGAACCGTTCGGCTGGTCGAACTGGTCGGTCAATGCCTACGGTGCGTGGTCAGAGCGCGACTCCGACATCCGCTTCTACGACGAGAACTCCAGCCTGTTCGCGGTCGGTCTCGGTTACCGCTTCTGATCGGCTGATGACGGATGCCATGACCGAACGGCTGGTCACGCTCGGGATCGAGCGGATCGCCCGCCAGACACGTACTGCACTTGGTCATCTCCCCCGGCGGATGCCGATGGAGGGATGGCGCACCTTCGACTGGGGTTCGGTCAATCACGGCGACTGGTCGCGCTGGCTGGCCGCCGTCGGGCGCCTGCCCGAACGCCCCCTCGATGCGACCAATCACCTCGACCGTGCCGCGATCACCGCCTGTGCTGACGGCGAGCTGTCCGGTTTGGAGGACGTGCTCCGGGAGCTGATCCCATGGCGCAAGGGCCCCTACGAGCTCTTCGGGGTCAATATTGATACCGAGTGGCGTTCCGACCTGAAATGGGACCGGCTGGTCGACCAGATCCAGCCACTGGAGGGTCGCCGAGTGCTCGACATCGGCAGCGGCAACGGTTACCACCTCTGGCGCATGCTGGGCGCGGGCGCGGATTTCGCCCTGGGCGTCGACCCCACCTGGGTGTTTGTCGCCCAGTTCCACGCCGTGGCGCACCTGCTGGGCGAGACGCGAGCCGGGATCGTGCCGACGACCCTGGAGCAGTTTCCGCAGCGCCCCCGCTTCGACACCGTCTTCTCCATGGGGGTGCTCTACCATCGGCGTGACCCGTTCACGCACCTCGGCGAGCTCAAGGCATGCCTGCGGCCTGGCGGCGAGCTGGTGCTGGAGACGCTGGTGGTCGAGGGCGATGCCACTACCATTCTCACCCCGGCCGACCGTTATGCCGGCATGCGCAATGTCTGGTTCCTTCCCAGTCCGGACGCCGTCATCGGCTGGCTCAGGCGCATGGGGTTCACCGCGCCCGAACTGGTCGACGTGAGCGTGACCACCGCCGAGGAGCAGCATCGCACCGACTGGTTCGGTGACCGCCAGTCGCTGGCCGACTTCCTCGATCCCGAGGATCTCAGTCGCACTCGCGAGGGATTGCCCGCGCCCCGCCGGGCGATCATCACCGCCCGGCGACCGGGGTGAAACCGCGCCTGCGCTAGCCGCTGGCGAACAGCCGGTCGAGATTGCGGTAGCCGATCGCCTCGGCGAGTACCGTGCCGTCGATCCCGTTTCGTCCGTCGTAGTCCGCGATGCTCCGCGCGAGCTTGAGTATCCGCTCGCGTGCCCGTCCCGACAGCTGCAGTTTCTCGATCGCCCGGTTGAGCATGTCGCGCTCGGTCGTTTCCAGCGGTACCTGCTCGGCCAACCCGCGGGCGTCGAGCCTCGCGTTCACCACCCCCTGTCGTTCGATCATGCGTTGTCGGGCTCGCATCACCCGCTCGCGGACGGTGGCGCTGTCCTCGCCCGGCTCCGACGGGCGGTCCAGATCAGTCGCCGGCACGCGCGGCACCTCGAGATGGATGTCGATCCGGTCGAGCAAGGGACCGGAGACCTTGGCCCGGTAACGTTGGGCGGCACGCGAGTGGATCTCGGTGCCCTGCGGCGACGGGTTCATGGCCGCAACCAGTTGGAAGTCGGCCGGAAACGTCGCCTGGCGGGCCGCCCGCGAGATCATCACCGATCCGACCTCCATTGGTTCACGCAGGGCCTCGAGCACGCGCCGGTCGAACTCCGGCAACTCGTCGAGAAACAGCGTGCCGTGATGGGCGAGCGAAATCTCGCCGGGGCCGGGTTGCGAGCCCCCGCCGATCAGCGCCACCGCCGAGGCGGAATGATGTGGCGCGCGAAATGGTCGTCGGCCGAAACGTTGCGGGTCGAAGCCGCCGGGTGTCACCGCGGCCACCTCCGCAACCGCGAGGGACTCGTTCTCGGTCAGCGGCGGCAGGATGCCGGCGAGTCGCTGGGCCAGCATGCTCTTGCCCGCGCCGGGCGGACCAATGAGAAGCAGGTTGTGGCCGCCGGCAGCGGCAATCGCCAGCGCCCGCTTGGCGCGTGGCTGACCGCGCACGTCGGCCAGATCGCCATCGATGGCGGGATCGCTCGGATTGGTCGGTCGATGCTGCAGGCGCTCGGGATCGCGCTCTCCGGCGAGATAGCCGACGGCCTCGGCAAGGTGGTGTAACGCCCGTCCGGCAACATCCGGGATCAGCTCGGCTTCGGACCGGCCCTCGGCGGGGAGTAGCAGCTCCCGACGTGCATCACGTGCGGCGCGAGCCGCCGAGAGTGTGCCGCGGATGGGGCGGATGCCGCCGTCGAGCGACAGCTCGCCGAGGCATTCGACCTGGGCCAATCGGTCAGTGGCCGTTGCCGGCAGCTGACCGGTGGCAGCGAGGATGGCCAGGGCGATGGCGAGATCGAAGCGGGCGCTTTCCTTGGGCAGGTCGGCGGGCGCGAGATTGACAGTCAGTCGCCGCGGTGGGAATTCGAAGCCCGACGAGAGAATCGCGGCGCGGACCCGGTCACGCGACTCACGCACGGCGGTTTCCGGCAGGCCGACCAGGGTGAAGGCCGGCAAGCCCGGCGCGACATGGGCCTCGACCGTGACGGCAGGCGCGTCGATGCCGAGCAGTGCCCGGCTGTGAATCTTGGCGATGGGCATGTCCATATGCCTCGGTGGGGAGGGTGTGTCGGGGTGCGCGGGCGTCCGTGCCCGCGCACCCGGGGTCAGCTGGCGATGTCGCCTTCTTCCGGTTCCGGCGGCGGGCTATGTTTTCCCTCCAGCTGCTTTTCCAGGTTGCTGACGCGTTGCTCGAGCGCCTCCAATTTGGCGCGCGTACGCGCGAGGACCTGGGTCTGGACGTCGAATTCCTCGCGCGTGACCAGATCCATCCGGGAAAACCCGTTGCTGACGGCCTGGCGCACCGCCTTCTCGAACTCCTGCTTGCCTTCGCGCAGGCTCTCGGGCATTGCCTGCTCGATGCGCTGGGAGATCTCTTCGATCGTGTGACTGATGGACATCTCGCTACCTCGGTGTGGTTCGTCGACGACAGCCTCCCGATTGTTGGGTATGCCTTCGGCAGATGCAAATGCAGGGCCGCGCGGCGTGTCCGCCGGCGCGCCCCATTTCGGTGCACTATGCTGGAGCAGCGGGGGAAAATCCTATCCCCAATTTGGGGAGGGCGGTTGGCGCGTGATTCGCGTCACCTGCGGCCATCCCGGCCTAAGTGACGGATGGTAAAGGAAAAAACCAAGTTGGCACGCCGGCTGCTTTGTCAGGGGGTGAACCCGAACGTTCACTTGATGGAGCACAGAGAAATGAAAAAGACCCTCATTGCCACCAGCATTGCCTCGGCCGTCAGCCTGTCGGCCCTCACCCTGCCATCCGTGGCGGCCGCCGAGGTGTCCGCCAATATCGGCGTGGTATCCAACTACCTGTTCCGTGGCATCACCCAGACCGACGACAGCGCCGCCGTCCAAGGCGGTCTCGACTACGCCCACGAGTCCGGTCTCTATGCCGGCACCTGGGCGTCGACCGTCGACTTTGGTGACGACACCAGCTACGAGATCGACTTCTACGCCGGCTATGGCGGCAGCATCGGCGACCTCGGCTACGACGTTGGCTACATCTACTACGCCTACCCGGACGCGCCGAGCGACATCGACTTCGGTGAGATCTATGGCTCGCTGACCTACAGCTACCTGACTGCCGGTCTGGCGTACACCGTGAACGGCCAGGCAGACGACGGCCCTTTCACCGAGGGTGACCTGTACTACTACGCCGGCGTTGACGTGCCGTTCGGCGAGTCCGGTTACACCGGCAGCCTGTACTACGGCTACTACACCTTCGACGACGACGGTGATGTTGGCTACGGCGACATGGACTACGGCCACTGGACCGCGTCGGTCGCCAAGGACGCAGGCGATTTCGGTTCGTTCACCATGAGCTTCGAGATGGCTGACGTGGACGACACCAACTATGTCTCGACTGACGATGACCTGCAGGTCTGGGTCGGCTGGTCCAAGAGCTTCTAAGCATCCCCTCAGTCACTGGTACACGGGCCGGCCGCTGGCCGGCCTGTCACCTAGGAGAGATCCATGAAACTGATTACTGCAATCATCAAGCCCTTCAAGCTTGACGACGTGCGCGAAGCGCTCGGCGGCGTCGGCGTGAAGGGCATCACGATGACCGAGGTCAAGGGCTTCGGTCGGCAGAAAGGCCACACCGAGCTCTATCGGGGCGCGGAATACGTGGTCGACTTTTTGCCCAAGGTCAAGCTCGAGATGGTCATTGACGACGGTCTGGCCGACCAGGTGATCGAGGTGATCACCAATGCCGCGAGCACCGGCAAGATCGGTGACGGCAAGATCTTCGTCTCGCCTGTCGACGAGGCCATTCGTATTCGCACCGGTGAAACCGGTACGGATGCCCTTTAAGCGGAGGATTTCACCGTGGAAACACAAGTCATCGAATTGGGCTATGCGCTCGATACGTTCTACTTCCTGATCGCCGGTGCCTTCGTCATGTGGATGGCGGCGGGCTTCACCATGCTCGAGGCGGGCCTGGTCCGCTCGAAGAGCACCGTCGAGATTCTGACCAAGAACATCGCGCTGTTCTCGATCGCCTGCATCATGTACATGGTCGTTGGCTACAACATCATGTACAGCGACGGCGTCTCCAGCATCATCCCGGGCCTGTCGTTCTTCCTGGGCGCGGACAACACGGCAGCCGAAGTCGTGGCGAGTGGTGGTGACATCTACTACTCCAACATGGCCGACTTCTTCTTCCAGGTCGTGTTCGTGGCTACCGCCATGTCGATCGTCTCCGGCGTGGTCGCCGAGCGGATGAAGCTGTGGGCCTTCCTCGCCTTCACCGTGGTCCTGACCGCACTGATCTACCCGATCCAGGGCTACTGGAGCTGGGGTGGCGGCATCCTGAGCGAGCTGGGTTACTCCGACTACGCCGGTTCGGGCATCGTCCACTTCACCGGTGCGGTCGCCGCGCTGGCAGGTGTCCTGCTCCTCGGCCCGCGTAAGGGCAAGTTCGGTCCGAACGGTCAGGTCAACGCCCTGCCGGGCGCCAACCTGCCGCTGGCTACCCTGGGGACGTTCATCCTGTGGCTGGGCTGGTTCGGCTTCAACGGCGGTTCGGAGCTCAAGGTATCCGACGTGGGTTCCGCCAACGCCGTTGCTCAGGTGTTCACCAACACCAACCTGGCGGCTGCCGGTGGCGTGGTCGCGGCGATGATCGTCTCCAAGCTGACCTTCGGCAAGGTCGATCTGACGATGATCCTCAATGGCGCTCTGGCCGGTCTGGTCGCGATTACCGCTGACCCGTCCTCGCCGTCAGCCCTGCTGTCCACCATCATCGGTGCCATCGGTGGCGTGATCGTCGTGTTCTCGATCCTCGGCTTCGAGAAGATCAAGATCGACGACCCGGTCGGTGCTCTCTCCGTCCATGGTGTCGTTGGTATCTGGGGCGTGCTCGCGGTGCTGCTGTCCAACGACAGCGCCACTCTGGGCGGTCAGCTTGCCGGCCTCGCCCTGATCGGTGGCTTCGTGTTCGTCGCCAGCCTGATCGTCTGGCTGATCCTCAAGGCCGTCATGGGCCTGCGCATCAGCGAGGACGACGAGGAAGAAGGCGTCGACTCGATCGAGTGCGGCATGGAAGCGTACCCCGAGTTCACCAACAAGTAAGGATGCACTGAAAGGATGTGGCGGCACAGCGAAGGTGCCGAAAGGGACGAAGGCCCGGGCGAAAGCCCGGGTTTTTTTTGGCGCCGCTCAATGGCCGGTTGGCGCATCAAGGCGTTCGATGCCCTGCGCGCCCAGGAAACCGTCGAACGCCTCGACCTGCTCCTCGGGCACGGCCACCTGTGCATGGATCGGCTGACCGTAGTCGATCGACAGCAGCTCGCCCTGGTGCTGCTCGGTCCAGTGCCGTAACGGCTGTTCCTGCGAAAAATCCAACGCCAGTCGGTAGGTCCGCTGCGGACGATGTTCGGTCAGCGGCAGTGCGGCGAGCGCCTCCTGGGTGGCGCCGGCGTAGGCACGCACCAGCCCACCGGCCCCCAGCTTGATGCCACCGAAATAACGCGTGACCACGACGATCACGTCGCCGATGCCCTTGTGCTGGATGACGTTGAGAATGGGCTTGCCGGCGGTGCCGCCCGGCTCGCCGTCGTCGCTCATCGCCGCGCTGGCGGCCGTGGCCGGGTTTCCGACCAGGTAGGCCCAGCAGTGGTGGCGTGCATCCGGGTAGTCGGCCCGAACCGCCTCGACGAAGGCGAGCGCCTCCTCGCGGGAGCGAACGGTGCCCGTCCGGGCGATGAAGCGGCTTTTCTTCACCTCGATTTCCCGCTCGAGAGTGGTGGCGGGCGTGAAGAACGATTTCGTCGGTTCCTGAGACACGATCTCTGCTACTCGGGCAACAAAGTAAAACGCCTGCCACAAGGGGCAGGCGTGAAACGCACGACGACGGGAGCGGTCGTCAGCGCGCGAGCTTGGCCTCGACCGCGTCGCGAGTCTCGCGGCCTTCGAGCTGTTCGACCAGGGCGAGGGCGAAGTCGATCGCCACCCCGGGGCCGCGGCCGGTCACCAGGTTGCCGTCGACGACCACAGCCTCGTCGCTGATCTCCACGCCGTGCTTGTCGTCGTCGCTGAGCGCGCCCGGGAAGTGCGTGATCCGGCGGCCCTTGAGGAGGTCCGCAGCGGCGAGCACCTTGGGTGCGGCGCAGATCGCGCCGATCCAGCGACCGGCGACGGACTGGTCCTGCAGGCGCTTGATCACCCGGGGGTCGGCCGCCAGGTTGTTGGCGCCCGGTTGTCCACCCGGCAAGACGATGGCGTCGAAGACCCGGTCCTCGTCGAGCAGGCTCAGGTTGCTGTCCGTGACTACCGTGACACCCCGCGAACCGGAAACCTCATGCTCGTGCAGGGCGATGGTCTGCACCTGCACGCCGCCCCGGCGCAGGATGTCGATGGTGGTGATGGCCTCCAGGTCTTCGAACCCCGGAGCCAGCAGGATCAGTACCTTGCTTGCCATTGCCTTGTTTCCTCCTCGTCGCGGGCTGTGTTTACGGACGACCGTTCTTGCTGACAATCACCATGCCCTTGAGCATGTTCAGTGCCTCGTAGAGCTGGTAATCGCGGATTACCAGCGGCTCCTTGTCTTCTTCCTCGTCCGACTTGGCCTTCTTGCTGTCCGACTTGTCGTCGCCCTCCGACTCACCGTTGGTGAGGTGGCCGGCGAGGCTCGCCTCGGAGATCGAGAATACTTCCTCGATGTCACTCACCTTGAGCTGGTGTACCGTCACGTCGGGCTTGATGCCCTCGGCCTGGATCGACCGACCGCTCGGGGTGTAGTAGCGAGCGGTGGTCAGGCGCAGCGCGCCGCCGTTCGCCAGCGGCATGATCGACTGTACCGAGCCCTTGCCGAAGGTCCGCTCGCCGATGATCAGCGCCCGGCCGCTGTCCTGCAGGGCGCCGGCGACGATTTCCGAGGCCGAGGCCGAGCCGCCGTTGACCAGCACCACCATCGGCGCGCCGTCGAGGCGGTCACCGGCGCTGGCCTCGAAACTCATCTTGGCGTCGGCCACGCGGCCCTTGGTGTAGACGATCTGGCCTGCCTCAAGGAAGGCATCGACCATTTCCACGGAGCCGTCCAGCACGCCGCCCGGGTTGTTGCGCAGGTCGAGGACCAGGCCCTTGAGCGGCTTGTCCTCGTTCGCCTTGGCCAGTGCGTCGAGGGCTTCGTGCATCTGCTCGACGGTGCGCGACTGGAACTGGGAGACGCGGATGTAGCCCAGCCCCGGTTCGAGCATCTCGTGCTTGACCGACTCGGTCTTGATCACCGCGCGGGTGATGGTGAATTCCAGCGGCTTCTTCTCCCCTTCGCGGGCGATCGTCAGGTCGATGTCGGTGCCCGGCTTGCCGCGCATCAGCTTGACGGCTTCCTCCAGGTCCATGTCCTCGGTGAGTTCGCCGTTGATGCGGATGATCCGGTCGCCCGCTTCAAGGCCGGCCCGCTTGGCGGGGGTGTCGTCGATCGGCGCGATCACCGTTAGCACGTCGTCCTTCATCCCCACCTGGATGCCCAGGCCGCCGAATTCGCCGCTGGTGGATTCGCGCAGGCTCTTGAATTCCTCGTCGTCGAGGTAGCCGGAGTGCGGGTCGAGCTCCGAGATCATGCCGCGAATGGAATTCTCGATCAGCTGGCTTTCACTGATGTCGTCGACGTAATCCGAGCGGACCCGATCGAGCACGTCGGAATAGGTGCGAAGCTCTTCCAGCGGAATGTCGGTAGCGCCGGTGTCGGCGGGCCGTTCGGCCACCGCATTGATGGCGATGGCAATGGCAAAACCGAAAAAGGCGGCAACGCCCAGGCTCGAGGCCTTGCGAATCCAGCTGGTCATGGTGTTCTCTCTAGGCATGTTTCGTCGGCTTTCGGGGCTCGCTTGGACAGTTTCTGGTATTCCCTGCATCGTGAGGCGAGCGTGGGGTGATAAAACCCCCGATCCATGGGGCAACCACTATGCCACGGTCATGGCGTCCGTCGCGAGTCCGCTTGCCCCGATTTGCCTCGGAAATCATAGGGCATAGCGGCTCGGTTAGCGACGACGACCCGGCCATCGGTCAGCCACCCACCACCTTTTTCCACGCGGGCCAGCGAGTCGGGTCGATGGGGCGATTGCCCCGCCGCACTTCGACGTACAGACCCTCGCGGTTGGCATCGATCCGGCCCGAGTCGCATACCTGCTCGCCCTGGGAGACCTGCTGACCCTTCGACACCGCAAGGGAGCGGCAGTGGGCATACAGGGACAGGTAGTCGCCCTGGTGGCGAACCATGACCAGGTTGCCAAAGCCCTTGAGTGGGCCGGCGTAGGCGACCTTGCCCCCATCGACGGCGCGGACCGGACTGCCGGCCGCCGCGCGGAACTCGACCCCCTCGTTGCGCAGGCGACCTTGGGGGAGTGACTCACCGAAGTTGCGCTTGATCTCGCCGGCCACCGGGATGCCGTCGGTGGTGACTGCCGGGCCGGCAGACGCCCTCTTCTCCTCGCGGGCGGCCTTTTCCGCCTCTCGCTTGCTGGCGGCGCGGGCAGCGGCCACCTCGCGATCGAGGCGGCGCTTGCGCTCGAGCATCGACTTGAGCGATTGCTGCTGCTCGTCGAGGGTCTCGCCCAGGCTGGCGAGCAGACGCTCCTGCTCGTCCAGGTTTTCCCGGACGTCCTCGTAGTGCGTTTCGAGCCGTTCGCCGGCCTGCGCCAGGGAGCGTTCGGTTTCGGCGACGGCCTCACGGTTGTCGGCCAGCTCGACTCGCTGGGCCTCCAGCGCCCGCCGGGCCTCCTGCACGGGGCGAATCAGGTTGCGCAGGTAGTGAAGATCGCGCTCTGCCTGCAGGGCGTCGCCGTCGCTCAGCAGGGTTTGCAGCGCGCTGCCGCGAGTCAGCGGGTAGGCGGCGCGCAGGCGCCGTTCGAGCTCGGCTTTGCGCCGTGCCAGCCCGCGGAGCAACTGTTCTTCGCGTTCGGCCAGGGCCTGCTGGCGCTCTTCCAGTTCTGCCCGTTCGGCGTCCAGTTCTGCGGTCTTCTTTTCCAGAAACGCCAGTCGTTTCTGTTGGGCGGCCAGCGCCTCGCGAGCCGCCTTTCGTTCGGATTCCGTCGAGGCAATCGTTGCCCGTTGTGCTTCGATCTGCTCCTCGATCGGCTCCGCCGACGGGGCCATGGGCATCATCGACAGTGCCAGCCAGAGAAACGCGAGCGATCCACGCCGGCCGCAGCGCGAGGGCAGATCATGAAGGCGTTTGGCGCGAGATGATTGTGGCAAGGTGTCCCCTGACCGGTCGTGGACGGTGGCCCGCCGCGGACCCGGGTTGCCCCTTGGGCGGGGGGCGGAGCGGCCACTGCAACAAATTGACGGAAAACGGTAGTATACGGAGCATGGCGGTATTCGCCGAGCCGAGGGCCTATATTCGGCCCAGGGCATCGTTCCTCGCGGGGAACGACGACGAAATCGTCACCACATAACCAGCACGTGGGTCGAACCATGAATTTGGAAACAGAGGACTATCCCGCCACCCGCCTGATGGGCCGCTCAGAGGACATTGAGCGCGCCTCTCGTTCGCTCAAGGCCATGTCGCACCCCTTGCGACTGAAGATCCTGTGCGTACTGGGCGACAACGAGCTCAGCGTGCAGCAGATCGTCGAGGCGGTCGGCACCACCCAGAGCAACATCTCCCAGCACCTGGCCATCTTGCGTGACAAGGGCATTCTCGCTTCGCGCAAGGACGCCAACCGCGTCTTCTATCGCGTTTCGGATGCCCGGACGCTGCGCCTGATCGGCATGATGCAGGAAGTTTTTTGCCCGCTTAATTAGGATAGAATAAAATAATTCTATTCGGGCGCTCCGATCCTTGCGCGGCGCGCCCTTAGCTTACTGATTTTGCGGAGGGCTTCCATGACCACCGATCGCTACGTTCGCATCATCGCGGGCCTGATGATCCTGGCTACCCTGGCCCTGGCCCATGTCACGGGTCAGGCCGACCTGGGTCAGGTCTCCTGGCTGTGGCTGACGGCCTTCATCGGCCTGAACCTGTTCCAGAGCGGCATTACGCGTTTCTGTCCGCTGGATTCGATTCTGGCCAGGATGGGCGTGCGGCGCGCCTGTTAACACAGCGCGAGGCGCCCGCTTGCCTGGGCCCGGTATCCGAACAAGGCACCGCATCGGTATGGCACCGACGGTGCCTTGAATTTTTTGCGCGTGCCGGCCATTGTATGCCGCAACATCCCACGTCTCCGACTACGACGTCCTGAGAAGAACCTCGAGAACCGTTCATGGAAGCCTTCATCGATTTCCTCGCTCGCCACTGGGTACTTTCGACCGTGGCGGTCGTCCTGATCATCCTGCTCATCAGCAACGAACTGTCGCGACGTATGCAGAAATTCAACACGCTCGAACCTGCCGAAGTCGCCCGCAAGGCCGGCCGAGATGGCGTGGCCCTGATCGATGTCCGTGAAGACAACGAGTGGAAGGCCGGCCATATCAAGGGCGCGCAGCACATCCCGCTGGGCAAGCTCGAGAACAAGCTCGGCGACATCAAGAGCGAGAACCCCGACGAGGTCGTGCTGTACTGCCGTTCCGGCAACCGTTCGGCGACCGCGGCGAACATACTCGTCAAGGGTGGGTTCGAGAACGTCAGTCACCTTGGTGGTGGCATCATTGCCTGGGAAGGCCAGAACTATCCTGTCGCCAAGGGCAAGTAAGAGCACCGCATGACCGGCGAGAACCCCCGTGCGATCGAGCCGCCGCCGATCGTCGTCTACCAGAGTCCGCTCTGCCCGTTCTGCCATTTCGCCAAGCGTTTGCTGAAAAAGCGCGAGTTGGACTTCGAGTCAATCAACGTGCAGTTGTCGCCGGCGAAGAAGGACGAGATGATCCAGCGGGCCAAGCGCCTGACCGTGCCGCAGATCTTCATCGGCGAAACCCACGTCGGCGGGTACGACGAGCTGGCCGCGCTGGATCGTGACGGCAGGCTGATGCCGCTGGTGGAGGCCGAGGCGCGACGTGCCGCCGGCGACCCCCCTGTCTCCGGCGCCTGAGACGTGCGAGCCCCGCGCCGGGAGCCGGAGCGTTATCATGGCCACCGGGGTCGACGAGAGGACGCGTCGCGATGAGTGAATCCAAACACGTGGTCTGCCCCGAATGCGGAGCAGTGAATCGGGTGCCCGCCCAGCGACTCGGCGGCGGCAAATGCGGTCGCTGTGGTCAGGCGCTGTTTCCCGGCCGACCGGTGACGCTCGACGAGGCCGGTTTCGACCGGCACATTGGCCGCAACGACCTGCCGGTGCTGGTGGATTTCTGGGCCGACTGGTGCGGGCCCTGCAAGATGATGGCTCCCACCTTCGATCAGCTGGCGAGCGACTTCCGTGGCCGGCTGGTCGTCGCCAAGCTCGAGACCGAGCGCGCCCCCAATGTCTCGGCGCGCTTCGGCATCCGCAGCATCCCGACGATGATCCTTTTTTCCGGCGGTCGCGAGATCGACCGCCTCTCCGGCGCCCTGCCGGCCGCGCAGCTGGTGCAATGGCTGGCCGGTCACGGGATTCGCTGAACACCATCCATCACGACGATCAGGAAACACCGACATGGCAGAGGGTGAAAACAACGCCGCCGGCAACGACCAGGCAGGCGAAGGAAACGAACAGCAGTTTTTCGTGCAGAAGGTCTACCTCAAGGACCTGTCCTTCGAGTCGCCACAGGCGCCGGATATCTTCACGCGCGACGACTGGAAGCCCGAAGTCAGCGTTCAGGTGGGCAACAATGCCGCTCGGCTGAGCGACAACACCTTCGAGACGGAACTGACCATCACCGTCACCGCCACGCACGCCGAAAAGACGATCTACCTCGCCGAGGTCCAGTACGCGGGCGTGTTCACCATCAAGGGTTTCGACGACGCCACGCGTCGCCAGCTGCTCGGTGCCTACTGCCCGACGCTGATCTTCCCCTACATCCGCGAGACGGTTAGCGACCTGGTCATGAAGGGCGGTTTCCCGCAGATGGTGCTGCAGCCGATCAACTTCGACGCCCTGTACGCCCAGCACGAGCAACAGCGCGCGGCTCAGGCCGAAGGCGCCGGCGACGCCCGCCCGAATTGATCGCGGACGCATGACCGAGGCGGAACGCACACGGATCGCGGTCCTCGGTGCCGGCTCCTGGGGTACGGCATTGGCGGCCCTGCTGGCCGCCAATGGTGCCTCGGTACGCCTGTGGGCGCGTGATTGCGACCAGGCGGCCACCATTGACCGCGAGCACCAGAACCCGCGCTATCTGCCCGGCGTGAACCTCCCCGACTCGCTTGACGCCGGGTGTGATCTGGCTGCGGCAGTCGAAGGCGCCGACCAGGTCTGGCTGGTGCTGCCGACCAAGATCCTGGGCGACTTCCTCGCCGAGCATCGCGAGGTCCTGCCGCGTTCAGCGGTTTACGTGACCGCTTCGAAGGGCTTCGAGCCCGGCACGGGACGACGGATAGACGAACTGGTGGCCGACGCACTTGGTGACGTGTCTTTCGCCGTCGTGTCGGGTCCGACCTTTGCCATCGAGGTGGCCCATGGTCGTCCGGCAGCCCTCGCCGTGGGGAGCCGCGACCGGGCGGTGGCCGAGACGGTTGCCGTCGGGCTGCGCAACGACCGCGTGCGCTGCTACCCGAGCAGCGATGTTGTCGGCATCGAGCTGGCGGGCGGACTGAAGAACGTGTTGGCGATCGCCGCCGGCGTCTCCGACGGTTTTGGCTTCGGTGCGAATGCGCGCGCCGCCCTGATCACTCGCGGCCTGGCCGAGATCATGCGCCTCGGCGAGGCGATGGGGGCGCGGGCCGAGACCTTTTTCGGCCTGGCCGGCCTGGGCGATCTGGTGCTGACCTGCACCGATGATCATTCCCGCAACCGCCAGTTCGGCCTGCGCCTGGCGCGTGGCGAGTCGGTCGATGCCGCCGTCGCTGCGATCGGTCAGGCGGTCGAGGGCATCAGCGCTGCCCGCGAGGGGCATCGGTTGGCGCAGGCGAGCGGTCAGGAGCTGCCGATCACCGAATGCGTCTACCGTGTTCTCTACGAGGGCCTGCCCGCCCGCGAGGCGGTCAGCGAACTGCTCTCCCGCGAACAGGGGCACGACGAGACCTGAGCCGGTCTCAGTCGCTCGGCTCCGCCGGGACGATCTCCCGAATCTCCGCGCGGTGCTCGCGCACTACGAAACGCACGTCGATGTCCTCGATCCGCATGCCGTAGACTCGCTCGGGGTCGTCGTGGAACGCCGGGCGCGGATCCTGCGCCAGGGTCTGCTCGATCAGCGCGACCCGCTCGGCGCTCAGCCGTTCCAGCCACGGTTCGGCCGCCCCCCAGATCACCGCCAGTCGCTCCGGTGCTGTGCTCGCCCAGCCGCCGCGGCTGTCCGCCGGGCAGTCGGCGTAAGGGACGTGCGGTTTGACGTCGAGGATCGGGGTGCCGTCGAGCAGATCCAGTCCGCCGAGGTGCAATCGCACCCCGTCTCCAGCGCGTTGCACATCGATCAGCCGGACCACCGACAGCCCGATCGGATTGGGTCGGACCGGGGCGCGGCTGGCGAACACGCCCACCCGCTCGTTGCCGCCCAGCCGCGGCGGCCGCACCGCCTTGCTGTCGCCCGCCTGCATGCGCCGCTTGGCGTGGAATACCCATACCAGCCACAGGTGCGAGAACGCCTCGATGCCCTGCCATGCGTTCGGTTCCTGCCATTCGGCGGTGGGCACGAGAATGCCCGTGGCGGCCGGCACGATGCCCGACTGGCGCGGAATGCCGAAGCCCTCGCGGTAGGGGCTCTCGATATGGCCGATGGGTGTCATTTCCCAGTGTTGGCTCATGTGGCCCCCTTGAAGTCGAGCTGCCGCCAGGCCTCGAAGAAGGCCACCGCGGCCGCATTGGCGAGGTTGAGGCTGCGCGAGTCCGGCACCATCGGCAGGTAGAGCCGCTGCGCCTCCGGTAGCTCGTCGAGCACCGCGTCGGGTAGGCCGCGCGTCTCCGGGCCGAACAGCAGCACGTCGTCCGGTCGGTAGGCCACCCGGTCGTAACGGGTGGTTCCGCGCGTCGAGAAGGCGAGCAGCCGTCCCGGCACCGCCTGGCGGGCCTGTGCGAGGTCGGCATGGCGATGAACGTGCGCCAGTTGGTGATAATCCAGCCCGGCGCGACGCAACGCCTTGTCCGAGAGCGAGAAGCCCAGCGGCTCGACCAGGTGCAGCGTCGAGCCGGTGTTAGCGCACAGCCGGATCAGATTGCCGGTATTGGGCGGGATTTCCGGTTCGAACAGCATGATCGATGGCATTTTGGCATTATAGGGCGCATTCGGCCGGGGCCGAGCGCCCCACGCCCAGACGAATCGATTCGAGAGGTGACGACATGAAGGTACTGGTTATCGGTGGAGGCGGCCGCGAGCACGCCCTGGCATGGAAGATCGCCCAGTCCCCGCGGGTGGAGACGGTCTTCGTCGCTCCCGGCAACCCCGGCACGGCCGAGGAGGCCAAGTGCCGCAACGTGCCGATTTCCGCCACCAACGTCGCCGAACTGGTCGCCTTCGCTGCCGATAACGCGATCGACCTGACCGTGGTCGGCCCCGAGGCACCGCTGGTCGAGGGCGTGGTCGACACCTTCCGCGACGCCGGTCTCGCCATCTTCGGTCCGACCCAGAAGGCCGCGCAGCTGGAGGGCTCCAAGGCCTTCGCCAAGGACTTCATGGAGCGTCACGGCATCCCGACCGCCACCTACCGGGTGTTCGACACCGCTGCCCCGGCGATCGACTTCGTCCACGAGCACGGCGCGCCGGTGGTGGTGAAGGCCGACGGCCTTGCCGCCGGCAAGGGTGTCATCGTTGCCCAGAGCATCGACGAGGCCGAGGCGGCCATCCGCGACATCTTCGGCGGCCAGTTCGGCGCGGCCGGGGCACGCGTGGTGGTTGAGTCGTTCCTCGAGGGCGAGGAGGCAAGCTTCATCGTCATGGTCGATGGCGAGCACGTCCTGCCGATGGCCTCCAGTCAGGATCACAAGGCCCGTGATGCCGGCGACAAGGGCCCGAACACCGGCGGCATGGGCGCCTACTCGCCCGCCCCGGTACTGGATGAGGCCATGATCGAGAAGGTGATGGCGCAGGTGATCGAGCCGACGGTCAAGGGCATGGCCCTCGACGGCCTGCCCTACACCGGCTTTCTCTATGCCGGCCTGATGATCGGCTCGGACGGCGAGCCGCAGGTGCTCGAGTTCAACTGCCGATTTGGCGACCCGGAGACCCAGCCGGTGCTGATGCGCCTGGACAGCGACCTGGTCGACCTCGTCGAGGCCGGCGTCAACGGCACGCTCGACAAGGCGACGGCCGACTGGACCGACGAGGCCGCCGTCGGCGTGGTGCTTGCCTCGGCCGGTTACCCGGAAAGCTCGTCGAAGGGCGACGTGATTAGCGGTCTCGACGAGCTGCCGGCGGGCGTGAAGGCCTTCCACGCCGGTACTGCCGAGAAGGACGGCAACATCGTCACCAACGGCGGCCGGGTGCTTTGCATCACCGCGCTGGGCGCGACCGTCGAGGCTGCGCAGCAGGCCGCCTACGCCGGGGTCGACAAGGTGATGTTCGAGGGCGGTTTTTGTCGTCGCGATATCGGCTGGCGGGCCATCGGCCGCTGACGGCTGCCGGGCGCGTCTAGTCGTCGTACTCGACGTGCTCGTGCCCGCCTTCCTCGGTCAGCGGCACATCGCCCAGTTGCCACCAGCCGAAGGCGCTCAGCGCGAGCGCCAGCAACAGCATTGGGATCATGGCTCGGATCGGTGTCTTCATGCCTGCTCCTCCTCGGGGCGGTTTGGACGCTTGCGGCCGGTGATCATGGCGCGCACCAGGTTCTCGCGGTGGGCGAGGCTGCTGAAGAGCACGCCGGCGACGTGCAGGCCGACCAGGGCGAGGGTGAAGTTGGCGAAGAACTCGTGGGTTTCCTCGAGCGCTTCCTCACCGGCCTCCCCGTCCAGTCCCAGTCCACCGACGAAACCGTAGAGGGCATTGCCCGGCTCCGAGCCGAGCAGGAGCATGCCGAGCACGGCGGTGCTCAGTAGCGAGCCGATCAGCGCGATTACCATCGCACCACCGGTCGGGTTGTGGCCGAGGTAGCGACGCGCGCGTCCGGCCAGCGCCGATGTGAGGTAGCCGAGCACCTCAACGGGTCGGCGGACAAAGTCCGTGAAGCGTGCATGGCGGCTGCCGACGAAGCCCCAGGCGAGGCGCAGCACCACCAGGCTGAAGACCAGATAGCCGGCCCAGACGTGCACGCCGAGCCAGTCATCCTCGACCAGGTAGGCGGTGAAGAAGGCGGCCACCAGCAGCCAGTGAAACAGCCGCACGAAGCGGTCCCAGACGGTGATCGGATTGTCGGTGGTCATTTCGAATGCCCTCCGCGGGTTATGAACGTTCCCGAGGATGGCGGTGCTTCCTGAAATGACCCTGAATGATGTGGGGGAATGCCGCAGCCACGATGTCGGGAAAACCTGCTTAACTCGATTGTCCCTGACACCATCGACCGGAGAGTGCTCTGATGAGTCGACGCCTCTTGCCCCTGCTGGCCGGACTGATTGCGGTACTGGCCGCCCCGTTTGTTCACGCGGCCGATGCGGCGCTGGCCGTCGGTGACCCGGCACCGGGGTTCACCTTGCCCGATCAAAACGGCAAGGCGCATGCGTTGTCCGACTACCGCGGCCAGTGGGTGGTGCTCTACTTCTATCCCAAGGACGACACGCCCGGCTGCACCACCGAAGCCTGCAGCTTCCGCGACAATATCAACCGGCTGATCGCGCAGGATGCTGCCGTGCTGGGCGTGAGCATGGACGACGTCGCCAGCCATGCCGAGTTCGCCGCCAAGTACGAACTGCCCTTCCCGTTGCTCGCCGATCCCGAGGGCGCCGTGGTCGAGCGCTACGGGGCGTTGAGCGATTTCCTGGTGGTGAAGTTTGCCAAGCGCCAGACCTTCATCATCGACCCCGACGGCCACATCGCGCGGATCTACCGCAAGGTGAACCCCGACGAACACGTGAAGGACGTGTTGGACGACCTCAAGGTATTGCAGAGTGGCGGCGGAACCTGAAACCGCCCGGACAAAAGAAAACCCCGGCCGAAAGGCCGGGGTTTCTTGTTCCGGGGTGGCGGCCTGTCAGCCGCGACGCATCGAGTCGTAGAACTCGTTGTTGGTCTTGGTCTGCTGCAGCTTGTCGAGCAGGAACTCCACCGCCTCGAGCTCGCCCATCGGGTGCAGGAACTTGCGGAGGATCCACATCTTCTGCAGCTCCTCGCTATCCGTGAGCAACTCCTCGCGGCGGGTGCCGGAGCGGTTGATGTTGATCGCCGGGTAGACGCGCTTTTCCGCGATGCGGCGGTCGAGGTGGAGCTCCATGTTGCCGGTGCCCTTGAATTCCTCGTAGATCACCTCGTCCATCTTCGAGCCGGTGTCGACCAGTGCGGTGGCGAGGATGGTCAGGCTGCCGCCCTCCTCGACGTTGCGCGCCGCGCCGAAGAAGCGCTTGGGCCGGTGCAGGGCATTGGCGTCCACGCCGCCGGTCAGCACCTTGCCCGAGGAGGGCACGACGGTGTTGTAGGCGCGTGCCAGACGGGTGATGGAATCGAGCAGGATCACGACGTCGCGCTTGTGCTCGACCAGGCGCTTGGCCTTCTCGATCACCATCTCGGCGACCTGCACGTGACGCGGGGCCGGCTCGTCGAAGGTCGAGGCGACCACCTCGCCGCGCACGGTGCGCTGCATCTCGGTGACTTCCTCCGGGCGCTCGTCGATCAGCAGGACGATCAGGTCGCACTCGGGATGGTTGGCGGTGATGCTCTGGGCGATGTTCTGCAGGAGCATCGTCTTGCCCGCCTTCGGCGGGGCGACGATCAGGCCGCGCTGGCCCTTGCCGATCGGCGCGACGATGTCGATGATCCGCGCGGTCAGGTCTTCGGTCGAGCCGTTGCCGCGCTCCATGCGCATGCGCTTCTCGGCATGCAGTGGGGTGAGATCGCCGAACAGGATCTTGGTCTTGGAGGCCTCGGGCTTCTCGAGGTTGATCTTCTCGATCTTCAGCAGCGCGAAGTAGCGCTCGTTGTCCTTCGGCGGGCGGATCGTGCCGCTGATGGTGTCGCCGGTCTGCAGGTTGAAGCGGCGTATCTGTGAGGGCGAGACGTAGATGTCGGCCGGGCCGGCGAGGTAGGAGCCGTCGGCGCTGCGCAGAAAGCCGAATCCGTCCGAGAGGATTTCCAGTACGCCGTCGCCGTGGATCGACTCACCCGTCTTGGCGTGCGCCTTGAGCAAGGCGAATATCACGTCCTGCTTGCGGGTCCTGGCGATGTTGTCCAGTCCCATCGACTGGGCCAGCTCCATGAGTTCCGGAACGGGCTTGCTCTTGAGTTCGGTTAGGTTCATTCGGATGGATTCGTCGTGGGGACCGCGGCGGGCCACAGATGGATAATCAACGGGATGTCGAAGAGTGAAATCAAATGCTGAGATCGGAAGGTCGCCGAGGTGCGACCAGACGACAGAAGGGGCGTGTCGTCGTTAGCTGGCGGGGAGTTTGGCACAGAACCGGCTGCTTGCCAAACATGTCAAGGCCTTTTTTCGGCATGCGGGTGAGGCCATTCAGCCCCGCCCGCTCGCCGGCTGCCGTGTCGGTCGTCAGAGTGCCGAGTCGATGAAGTCGGTCAGCTGCGACTTGGAGACGGCGCCAACCTTGGTGCCCTCGACCTTGCCGTTCTTGAACAGCATCAAGGTCGGGATGCCGCGAATGCCGTTCTGGCGCGGGGTTTCCGGGTTCTCGTCGATGTTGACCTTGGCAATCTTGAGCTTGCCGGCGTAGTCGTCGGCCACCTCGTCGAGGATCGGCGAGATCATCTTGCAGGGGCCGCACCACTCGGCCCAGAAGTCCACCAGCACCGGCTGGTCGCTGTTGATTACCTGGGCTTCGAAATCCGCGTCGGATACGTAGACGATGTTGTCGCTCACGGCATGACTCCTAAATATCAGTGACTGTTAATGCCTGTCGGGCAATTGTTCATCCCTGGACGCCGCATTTCAAGCAGGTACGCCCCGCGGTGCTATTCTGCCGGCCATCGGCCGGGCCGCGACGACAGAATGCCAGAAGTATGGCCCGGCCCACCCCCTGACGCAAAAAGAACTGTCCCGCATGGCTTCACTGACCGAACTCCGTTACGTGGTCGCCGTCGCTCGCGAGCTGCACTTCGGCCGCGCCGCGGCCCGCTGCTTCGTCAGCCAGCCGACGCTGAGCGTCGGGGTCAAGCGCCTGGAGGAATCGCTGGGCGTGCAGATCTTCGAGCGGGCCAGCCGCTCCGAGGTGCAGGTCACGCCCGAGGGCCGGGCGATCATCGAGCAGGCCGAGCGGGTGCTCGGCGAGGTCGAGCGTCTCGAAGATCTGGCCCATACCCGCCGCGACCCGCTGGCGGCGCCCTTGCGCGTCGGGCTGATCCACACGGTCGGTCCCTATCTGTTGCCGCGCCTGATCGGCCGGCTGCACGAACTGGCGCCGCGTATGCCGATCGAGATCACCGAGGGGATGACCGCGGATCTCGCCGAGCAACTTGAGCGGGGGGAGCTGGACGTGGTGGTGCTTTCCCTGCCGTTCGAGGCGCCTGGCGTGATGGTCGAGCCGGTCTACCGGGAGCCGTTCACGGTCGCTGTGCCGGTCGACCACCCCCTGGCCGAACAGGAGGCAGTGGCCCCCGACCAGCTGGCCGAGCACGACCTGTTGCTGCTCGGCCGTGGCCACTGCTTTCGCGACCAGGTGCTGGGGGTGTGCCCGCGCTGCTATGACGGTCGGACCTTCGGTCGATTGCAACGCACGCTCGAAGGCGGATCGCTGGAGACGATGCGCATGATGGTCGCCAGCGGCGCGGGGATTACGGTGCTGCCCTGCGCCTCGACCGAGAACGGCGAGGCGGCGGGCACGCGGACGCTGGTGCGCTACCTGCCGTTCGATCGCGACATCCCGACCCGTGACATCGCCCTGGCGAGCCGCAAGCGATTCTCGCGGCCGCAGGCGGTGGCGGTGTTGGCTCAGTCGATTCGCGAGACGCTACCCGACTGCTGCCAGCCCTTGCCGGCAGGCGAGGGCCTCAGTCGAGGATGACGACTTCCTCGGCCTGCGGGCCCTTGCGGCCCTGGCCGATCTGGTATTCGACCTTCTGGCCTTCGGTCAGGCGCGAGGCGCCGCCATCGCTGATGGCGCGAAAGTGGACGAACAGGTCCTCGCCGTTCTCGCGGATGATGAAGCCGAAGCCCTTGTCGACGTTGAACCACTTGACGGTGCCGGTCTCGCGCACCGGATCGTGCTCGACCGCGACTTCCTTGGGACGAAGGCCCGGCTTGGCGGGACGCTGGGTCAGGCGGACGGCGAGCAGGGCGATGACGAGAATGGCGGCGGCCGAGGCAAGAAACTGCAGCAGGTGTTGGTCGAGGTAGTCGTAGATCTGGCCGATGGCGAGGGCGCCGATGATGGCGAGGCCGAGGGTGACGAGAAAGGCGGTGAGTCGGGAGTCCTGCCAGTTTTTCATAAGGTTGGTCATATTCCGTTTTGGTTTGTGATTTCTTGTAGCGGTTGGGCGGGGGTGCTCCGGCCCCCGGGTTGGGCATCCCGGCGAGATAGACAGCTCGGGATGCCACGCGGCCCACAGGCCATAACCGGCCTTCCGCGGGCCGGCGACGGCGGTCATGTTCGCGCCGGGCTCGACAGGTCACGAGAAAGGCTGGCGGCTGGTATTCTGTCACATTTGCCAGCGGCCTGATGCCCCGCATCCCGGGGCGGGCCGAGAAACGGGAGGGAGGTCATGTCCGGCAAGCACGGCGAGTGGGTCTACGAGACGGTCGAGGAGATGGGCGCGCGCTTCGGCATCCGCGTGAGCGAGAAGCTGCTCGACGAGCAGACGCCCTACCAGCATCTCGAGGTCTGGCGCACCGAGCGCTGGGGCAACCTGATGCTGCTCGACGGCGTGATCATGCTGTCTTCGCTGGAGAACTACCTCTACCACGAGATGATGGCCCACCCGGCGCTGCAGTCCCATGTCGCGCCGCGCAACGTGGTCATCATCGGCGGTGGCGACTGCGGCACCCTGACCGAGGTGCTCAGTCACAAGGAGGTCGAGTCGGTGGTCCAGATCGACATCGACGAGGCGGTCACCCGTGCCGCCGAGCGCTTCTTCCCCGAGCTGACCGCCCGCAACGACGACCCGCGCGTCTCGCTCCGGTTCGACGACGGGGTGGCCTGGATGCGCAATGCGCCGGCGGCGAGCGTCGACGTGATCATCGTCGACTCCACCGACCCGATCGGCCCCGGCACCGGCCTGTTCGGCCCGGATTTTCTCGCCGACTGTCATCGCGTGCTGCGCGAGGACGGCATCATGGTCGGGCAGAGCGAGTCGCCGTTCTACCACATGCCGTTGATGATCGATTACCACCGCGCCATGGCCGCGGCCGGTTTTGCCGAGCGTCGCTCGTTGCTGTTCCCGCAGCCGGTCTACCCGGGCGGCTCGATCACCGGCACGCTGGCTCGCAAGGCGGGGTCGCTCGACGAGATTCGCCCGCTGGCGGACGACATCGCCACCCGCTACTACAGCACCGCCCTGCACCGCGGCCTGCTGGCCACGCCGCCGTTCATGCAGGAGGCGCTGGGCGACGTCTGACGTCGCCCGCCCTGTCCGCGCCGCGTTGAAATCCCGCTCGTCGGGCCCATTTCGGGGCCGACGAGGCCGTTCATTTACCTGATTCCGCAGTCCCTAATGATTCATACCGATCAGCCCGACCTGATCATCGTCCGGCCCGCCCCGGAGATGCAGCTGAAGTCCTGGCAGACGCGCCGCCGCTTTCGCAACATCCTGATGAACAACATGCGTGCGGCGCTGGGCGAGATTCCGCACGAGATCCGTGTCGATCAGGGGCGCCTGCTGCTGCGTACCCCGGCGGTGGAGGCGGCGGCCGAGCGACTCGAGCACGTCTTCGGCGTGGCGTCCTACTCGCCGGTCGAGATGGTGGTCGAGCCCACCGTGGAGGCACTGTGCGAGGCGGCCCGTGATCGACTCGTCGACGTGATTCGCGGCCGGACCTACGCGGTGCGCTGCAAGCGCCACGGCGGTGCCCGGCTGTCGACCCGCAAGGTCGAGCAGCAGGTGGGCGCGGCGCTCAACCCCTTCGGCACGGTCAACCTCGGCGAGCCCGACGTGCGGGTGGCGATCGACCTGGTCGAGGACGGCGCCTGGGTGTTCACCCAGCGTCGACCCGGGCCTGGCGGCGTGCCGCTGGGGGTGCAGGACCGGGCCGTGACGCTGATGTCCGGTGGCTTCGATTCGGCCGTGGCGGCCTGGTACACCATGCGGCGCGGCGTGGGCACCGATTATGTCTTCTGCAATCTCGGCGGGGCGACGCACGAGAACATGGTCACCCGCATCGCCCACCGGCTCGCGTCCGACTGGGCGATCGGCGATCGACCGCGCCTGTTCGTGGTCGATTTCCTGCCCGTGGTCGCCGACATGCGCGCCCGGCTGCCCGGCGAGGTCTGGCAGGTGGTGTTGAAGCGCCTGATGTACCGTGCCGGCGAGGGCGTGGCGCGCGGCATCGGCGCTCAGGCCCTGGTGACCGGCGAAGCGCTGTCGCAGGTCTCCTCGCAGACCCTGTCGAATCTCAACAGCATCGATTCGGCTTCCGACCTGCCGGTGCTGCGGCCGCTGATCGGTTTCGACAAGACCGAGATCATGAAGCTGGCCAGGCGGATCGGCACCTATGAGCTGTCCGAGGGGGTGCCGGAATTCTGTGCGCTCTCACTGAGCAAGCCGCTGGTATCGAGTCGTCGTGGCCGGATCGACCGCGAGGAGGAGCAGCTCGACCAGAGCGTGCTGGAGCGGGCCGTGGCCGAGGCGCGCGAGATCGATCTGGCCGGCTTGACCGAGGATGACCTGACTGAGCCGGATGTCCTGACCGATACCATCGTGGCCGACGCCGAGGTGATCGACTGTCAGCCGCCGCGTCGTTTCCGCGACTGGCACCTGCCCGGTGCGACGAACCACCCGCCGGACGAGCTGGCACGTCGCTACGAATCCCTGCCGAAGGATCGCCCGTACCTGCTTTACTGCCTGCGTGGGGCGAATGCGCCGGTGCTCGCCGAGCGGATGCAGCGGGCCGGCTTCGACGCGCATGCCTACCGAGGTGGCGTGAGCAAACTGCGGCGTGCCTTCGAGCGCGGCGACGCCGAGGTCGCGGCTGCGAGTGACGAGGCGCGATAACTGCTGGATTTGACAGCGGTTTCCGTTATACTGCCGCGCCCCCCAGGGGGAAGGTGTGCACGAATCGGACACTACTCTGCCCGAAGGTCCCGTAGGGCACGTCCTGGCCCGGGCATCTGCTGCGTTGCCGTCCTTGGAAAGAGAATGATTCTTCCGCGGCGGACGGACGTCTTGCATCTGCCCGGGCCAGGACGTGCAGAGCAGCATCCGATTCACGCACACCTTCCCCGGCGCCCATGCTCAAATTTCGCGCCGGGGTTTATCAGCCGTTTTGGCGGCAGGAGGTACCCATGCGTTATCCAGATCGATTTCCCGTGATCGTCATCGGTGGCGGCCATGCCGGCACCGAGGCGGCGCTGGCGTCCGCGCGCATGGGTGTGGAGACCCTGCTGGTCACCCACAATATCGAGACCCTCGGCCAGATGAGCTGCAACCCCGCGATCGGCGGGATCGGCAAGGGGCATCTGGTCAAGGAGATCGACGCGCTCGGCGGTGCGATGGGTCATGCTGCCGACCGCGGTGGCATCCAGTTCCGCATCCTCAATGCCCGCAAGGGCCCGGCCGTACGCGCCACCCGCGCCCAGGCCGATCGTGTTTTGTACAAGGCTGCCGTGCGCCACATGCTGGAGAACCAGCCGCACCTGACGCTGTTCCAGCAGGCAGTCGACGACCTGATCCTCGACGGCGAGCGGGTCGTCGGCGTGCGCACCGCCGGCGGCATCGAGTTCTATGGCGAATCGGTCGTGCTGACCGCGGGCACCTTCCTCGCCGGCCAGATCCATGTCGGAATGGAGCGTTCCGAGGGCGGTCGGGCCGGCGACCCGCCGGCGAAGAAGCTCGCTGACACGCTGCGCTCGCTCGACCTGGGCGTGGCCCGTCTGAAGACCGGCACGCCGCCGCGCCTGGACGGCCGCAGCCTCGACTTCACCAAAATGCAGGCCCAGCCGGGCGATACGCCCACGCCGGTGTTCTCCTTCCTCGGCTCGCCCGAGGAGCACCCGCGCCAGGTCGAGTGCTTCATCACGCATACCAACGAGCGCACCCACGAGATCATCCGCGGCGGTCTGGATCGCTCGCCGATGTTCACCGGCGAAATCGAGGGCATCGGGCCACGCTACTGCCCGTCGATCGAGGACAAGATCCACCGCTTCGCCGACAAGACCTCGCATCAGATCTTCGTCGAGCCCGAGGGACTCGACACCCACGAGGTCTACCCGAACGGCATCTCGACCAGCCTGCCCTTCGACGTGCAGCTCGAGCTGGTGCGCTCGATCCGCGGCTTCGAGAACGCCCACATCACCCGGCCGGGCTACGCGATCGAGTACGACTTCTTCGACCCGCGGGGCCTCAAGCCGACGCTCGAGACCCGCGGCATTAAGGGGCTGTTCTTCGCCGGTCAGATCAACGGCACCACCGGTTACGAGGAGGCCGCCGCGCAGGGGCTGATGGCCGGTGCGAATGCCGCGGCGCGCGTGCTCGATCGCGACCCGCTCACCCTGCGTCGCGACCAGGCCTACCTCGGTGTGCTGGTCGACGATCTGACCACCCAGGGCACGCTCGAGCCCTATCGCATGTTCACCAGCCGGGCGGAATACCGCCTGATGCTGCGCGAGGACAATGCCGACCAGCGCCTGACCGGGATCGGCCGCGAACTCGGCCTGGTCGACGAGCGCCGCTGGCGCGCCTTCAACGAGAAGATGGAGGCAATCGAGGCCGAGCGCGGCCGTCTCAAGGACATCTGGGTCCACCCGAGTCATCCGGCGGCCGACAAGCTCGAGGGCTCGGTGTCGCGCAACGTCACCGCGCTCGACCTGCTGCGTCGCCCGGAGCTCGATTACGGCAAGATCGCCGCGGTCGATGAGCTGGCACCCGAGACCATGCCGGCACCGGCGGTGATCGAGCAGCTCGAGATCGAGGCGAAGTACGCCGGCTACATCGACCGGCAGCGTGACGAGGTGGCCCGCTCGATCAAGCAGGAGCAGGAGGCGATTCCGGCCGACCTCGACTACGCCGAGATCGCGGGCCTGTCCAACGAGGTGCGCGACAAGTTGGCGGCCCAGCGACCGGCCACCGTCGGTCAGGCGGCGCGCATTCCGGGCGTGACGCCTGCTGCCGTCTCCCTGCTGCTGGTGCACTTGAAGCGCCGCGGCCAGCTGGCCCGCTCGGCCTGACCATGCCGCCGGCGCTATCCGTCGAGCAGCGCGAACGGCTCGAGCGACAACTGCTCGATGGGACGGCCCGGCTGGGTCTCGAGCTCGATCGGGCAGCGGGTGTGCGCCTGATCGACTACCTCGAGCTGCTCGCCCGCTGGAACTGTGCCTACAACCTCACCGCCGTGCGTGACCCCGAGGCGATGGTCACCCGCCATCTGCTCGACTCGCTGGCGGTGCTGCCTCACTTGCCCGCCTGCCCCCGCCTGCTGGACATTGGCAGTGGTCCCGGCATACCGGGTATGATCCTTGGGGTTTGTCGCCCCGACAGTGAGGTCACCTTGGTCGACTCCAATCTCAAGATGACGCGTTTCGCCGCTACCGCCCGGCGCGAGCTGGGGCTGGCGAACGTGAGCGTGCACCGCGAGCGTGTCGAGCGGCTGGGAACGGATGCGCGCTTCGATTGCATCATTTCGCGCGCCTTTGCCTCCCTGGCCGATTTCGTTCGCCTCGGCGCGCCGCTGCTGGCCGAAAAGGGGCGGTTGCTCGCCATGAAGGGGCGGCTCGATGCCGACGAGCTGGCCGCCCTGCCGGAAGGCTTCGCCGTCACGGCGCGGCATGCGCTGGATGTGCCCGGCCTCGACGCCGAGCGCCACCTGCTGGTGATCGAGCGGGAGGCGGCGGCATGAGCTGGGTGATCGCGATCACCAACCAGAAGGGCGGCGTCGGCAAGACCACCACCGCCGTGAACCTGGCCGCGGCGCTTCAGGCCTTCGGGCGCCGCGTGCTGCTGGTGGACATGGATCCGCAGGGCAACGCCACGGTCAGCTCGGGCTACGAGAAGAGCGAGGTCGAGCGACACATCGGCCAAGTGCTGCTCGACGAGATTCCCGCCGAGCAGGCGCTGCTGCCCACCGATCCGGGTGGCTTCGATCTGCTGCCGGCGACGATCGATCTGGCCGGCGCGGAGTTCCAGTTGGTCACCCGGATCGGCCGCGAGACCAAGTTGCGTCAGGCACTGGCGCCGCTGATTCACGATTACGACTTCGTCCTGATCGACTGCCCGCCCGCGCTCAACACGCTGACCATCAACAGTCTGGCTGCCGCCGACGACATCCTGATCCCGGTGCAATGCGAGTATTTTGCCCTCGAGGGGTTGAGTGCGTTGCTCGACACCATCGAGCAGGTACGCCTGGCCCTGAACCCGGACCTCGGCATCGCCGGCGTGCTGCGCACCTTGTATGATGCGCGCAACCGGCTGGCCCAGGATGTCAGCGAGCAGTTGCGCCAGCATTTCGGTGACCGGGTGTTCGATGCGCTGGTGCCGCGCAATGTTCGTCTGGCGGAGGCGCCCAGTCACGGCTTGCCGGCGATGTTCTACGACAAGAGCTCGACCGGGGCGGAGGCTCACGGCGACGTGGCGCGCGAGTTGGTCAAACGGGCGCGCAAGCGCGGCAAGCTCGGCAAGCCGGCCGCGTTGCGCCAGGGGCGTGAAGCCGGACGTGGCTGAGTGCCGGGAATACAGGGGTAGACGATGAGCACGAAACGAAAGGGACTGGGTCGCGGGCTCGATGCCCTGCTGGGGACTGCCGATCGGCCGGAGCAGGAAGAGGATGCGCAGCTGCGCGAGCTGGCCGTCGACCTGATCAGCCCCAACCCCTTCCAGCCGCGCAAGCGCTTTGACGAGTCCGCCCTGACCGAGCTGGCGGACTCGATTCGCGCCCAGGGGGTGATCCAGCCGGTCGTCGTGCGCCGCCGTTCCGGTGAATACGAACTGATTGCCGGCGAGCGTCGCTGGCGTGCCGCGCAGAAGGCCGGCCTCGATCACATTCCCGCGGTCATTCGCGAGATCGATGACAATCAGGCCGCGGCGATGGCGTTGATCGAGAACCTCCAGCGCGAGGATCTCGACGCGATCGAGCAGGCCCAGGCCATGCAACGCCTGGTCAAGGACTTCGAACTGACCCACCAGCAGGTCGCCGACGTGCTGGGCGTGTCGCGACCGGCGGTCAGCAATGCGCTGCGCCTGCTCGATCTGGCCGCGCCGGTGCAGAAGCTGCTTCGCGAGCGGCGCATCGAGGCCGGACACGCTCGCAGCCTGGCCGCGCTGCCGAAAAAGGAGCAGGCCGGCATTGCCGACAAGGTGGTGGCGCGTACGCTGACGGTGCGTCAGGTGGAATCCATGGTTACGCGCTACCTCAAGCACGCCGGCGGCGCGGAGCCGGCCGGCGGCGACCCGGACACGCGCGCCCTGGAGCGCCGTCTCGGCGAGGCGCTGGGTGCGCCGGTCACCATTCAGGCCAATCGCCGCGGCAAGGGTCGGGTTACGGTGTCCTTCGACAGCCTCGATCAGCTTGACGGCTTGATCGACCGTCTGGCCGGCCCGGCCGACAGCGGTCGCCCGGCGGTCGACTAGCCGCCCGGTTCCCGGCGCGCCGCATGCTGGCGCGCAATTCGTTCGATGCTTCCTTAGCGAGGCAAGCCATAATTGCTTGTCGTCCGCGAAGCGAGTCGCTACACTGGCCGCCAATTTTTGGGCCCCGACATGACCGATCCGCACAACAAGCCCGGCGAAAGCCCCCGCGAGCACATCGGGGGTGGCTACTGGCAGTCGCGCTTCAAGGGGCTGCTGCAGGTGGGTGCGGGCAACATGTTCGCCTCGAGCGTGATCGCCGGTCTGGTGATCGGTTTCGCGCTCGACGCCTGGCTGGAGACGGCGCCGATCTTCATGCTGATCGTCGGGGCGCTCGGTTTTGTCGGCGGGATGCGCAATGCGCGCAAGGCCCTGCTGGCCACCGGCCGCGACAACGAGCCGCGGGACTCGGATCGCTCATGAGCCGGATGGCCGACGCGATTACCCGTCGCGGCCGACGGGTGCTGACCGCGCAGCTGAACGTGCTGGCGGCAGCCGTCGGTGCGGCCTGGTTTTATTCCCCGCACGCGGCGCTTTCGGCCGCGGCGGGCGTGGCAGTGGCCATGGTGCTCGCCTGGATGCTGCGTCGTTCGATGGCGCGGGCCACGGAGCTGGCGGTGGAGTCACCGCAGCAGAGCATGAACACAATGTATCTCGGGGCGGCAGCGCGGTTCGTGGCGTTGCTCGCCCTGATGGCGGTCGGGCTCGGCATGTTCGGCCTGGACGCGCGCTTCATGGTCGGGGCCTTCGTGGTCGCCATGATCGCCGGCGTCCTCGCGGCCCGCGGTCAGGATTCGGGCCGTCCGACCCGCCAGACAACAGATTGATTTCAAGCTTGAGGAGTTAGAGACAGTGGCTACGGAGAATGCGGGCGGCGGCCCGGTTGAATATATCCAGCATCACCTGACCAACCTCCACGTTGGCGAGGGCTTCTGGCAGCTGAACATCGATACGCTGTTCTTCAGCATCCTGCTGGGGGCGCTGATCGTGTTCGTCGCGATGCGCATCGGCCGTGGCCTGCGTGCGGAGACCCCCAACGGATTGCAGAATGCCGCCGAGGGCATCCTGGAGTTCGTCGACGAGCAGATCCGCGACTCGTTCGGCAGCCGGGCACCGAAGATCATCGCGCCCCTGGCCCTGACCATCCTGCTGTGGGTCTGGCTCATGAACTTCATGGACCTGATCCCGGTTGACCTGCTGCCGGCCATCGCGTCCGGCCTGGGTGTCGAATACCTCAAGGTGGTACCGACCACCGACCTGAACACCACGCTTGCCATGGCGCTGTTCGTCTTCATCCTGACGATCTACTACAGCATCAAGGTGAAAGGCCTGGGCGGCTACATCAAGATGTTCCTGTTCCACCCCTTCGGCAAGTTCCTGATTCCGATCAACATCGTGATGACCGCGATCGACGAGCTTGCCAAGCCGATCAGCCTCGCGCTGCGTCTGTTCGGCAACATGTTCGCCGGTGAGCTGGTCTTCCTGCTGATCGCCCTGCTGACCCTGGGTGCCAGCATCAGCGCCAGCCTGCTCATCTGGTTCCCGCTGCAGGTCGTGCTGGACATGGCGTGGATTGCCTTCCACATCCTGGTCATCACGCTGCAGGCATTCATTTTCATGGTGCTCACCATCGTCTACATCGGTATGGCACATACCCTGGACGAGCACTGAGACACCGACCCGAGTTTCCTTTGACCCTTTGTTTTATTGATTAGGAGAAGAAGCCATGACCCCCGATATGCTCGCCACGATCTATGCCTACACCGCTGTTGGCGTTGGTGTAATCCTTGCTGCCGCCGGCCTGGGCTCGGCCATCGGCTGGGGCCTGATCTGTTCCAAGACCCTCGAGGGCATCGCGCGTCAGCCGGAGATGCGTCCGCAGCTGATGACCAACATGTTCATCTTCGCTGGTCTGATGGAATCCTTCCCGTTCATCATCCTCGCGTTCGCGATGTGGTTCCTGTTCGCGAACCCGTTCGTTGGTGCTCTGACCAGCGCGATCGGCGCCCTCTAAATCGCCTCTTCGTGACCATGGTCCGGCAGACGCGGCGGGTCATCCCGCCGCGTCATGCTGACCGGAAACCCAATCCGTAGATACGCGAGGGGACATTGTGAGTATTTCGATCACACTGGTTGCTCAGCTGATCGCCTTCGTGGCGATGATCTGGCTGGTCAACAAATACCTGTGGGCGCCGCTTTCCGCCTTGATGGAAGCGCGTCGCAAGAAGATCGCTGACGGCCTGTCCGCTTCCGAGCGCGGCAAGCACGAGCTGAAACTGGCCCAGGAGCGCTCCTCGGAGCTGCTGCGCGAGGCCAAGGACAAGGCGAACGACATCATCGCTCAGGCGAACACGCGTTCGAACCAGATCCTGGAAGAGGCGCGTACCAACGCCAAGACCGAGGCCGAGCGCATCGTCGCCCAGGCCAACGCCGAGATCGACCGCGAGGTCAATCGCGCCAAGGAAGAGCTCCGTGCCCAGGTGGCCGATGTGGCCGCTACCGGTGCCGAGCGCATTCTCAAGCGCGAGGTGACGGACAAGGACCACGAATCCGCGATCTCAGATCTGATCGCTCGGATCTAAGACAAGCGGAGGCCCTATGTCTGACCACACCACAGTCGCCATCTCGTACGCGAAGGCAGTGCACGACCTCTGCGCCGATGCGGCGCAGGCCAAGCACTGGTCCGAGACGCTTGCCGGGCTGTCTGCCGTCGCGCAGAACGCCGACATGGTCGCGTTTCTCGGCGACGAGTCGCGCTCTCGTGCCGACCGGCTTGCCGGTTTCGTCAAGGTGGTCGAGGACCAAGTCGACGAGAAGGCGCTCAACCTCGTGCGCCTGCTCGGCGAGCGTGATCGCCTCGACCTGCTGCCGGAAGTCGCCGCGGCATTCGAGGAAATGCGCGCTGAGGCGGAACGCCGCATCGTGGCCTCCGTCGTCTCGGCCAAGCCTCTGACCGACGAGCAGTCGAACCAAATCAAAACAGCGCTCGGCAAGCGACTCGATCGCACCGTAGAGCTCGAAACTACCGTCGACGAAGACCTCATCGGCGGCGCAATCATCCGCGCCGGTGACCTGGTGATCGACGGATCGATGCGCGGAGAGCTCGAGCATCTTGCCGTACAAATGAGTCGCTAAGGAGATCTTCCATGATCAACCCGTCTGAAATCAGCAGTCTGATTAAAGAGCGCATCGAAAACTTCGATGCCGGCGCGGAAGCGCAAACCGTCGGCACCATCGTCTCGGTGGGCGACGGCATCATCAAAATCCACGGCCTGAGCGAAGCCATGCTCGGCGAAATGCTCGAGCTGCCGGGCGGCTCCTTTGCCGTGGCCATGAACCTCGAGCGCGACTCCGTTGGCGCCGTGGTTCTCGGCAACTACGAGCACCTGAAGGAAGGTGACCAGGTCAAGTGCACCCAGCGCATCCTGGAAGTCCCGACCGGCAAGGAGCTCCTGGGTCGCGTCGTCAACACCCTCGGTCAGCCGATCGACGGTCGTGGCGAGCTGAACGCCGAGACCACCGCCCCGATCGAGAAGATCGCGCCGGGCGTTATCGATCGTCAGAGCGTCGACCAGCCGATCCTGACCGGTATCAAGGCCATCGACTCGATGGTGCCGATCGGCCGCGGCCAGCGTGAGCTGATCATCGGCGACCGCCAGACCGGTAAGACCGCTGTCGCGATCGACACCATCATCAACCAGAAGGGCAAGGGCGTTTACTGCGTCTACGTCGCGATGGGCCAGAAGGCGTCCACCGTGGCCAACGTGGTACGTGAGCTCGAGAAGCACGGTGCACTGGAATACACCATCATCGTCTCCGCGAGCGCCGCTGACCCGGCCGCCATGCAGTACCTGGCCGCCTACGCCGGCTGCACCATGGGCGAGTACTTCCGCGACCGCGGCATGGACTCCCTGATCGTGTACGACGACCTGACCAAGCAGGCCTGGGCGTACCGTCAGATCTCCCTGCTGCTGCGTCGTCCGCCGGGCCGCGAAGCCTACCCGGGTGACATCTTCTACCTGCATTCGCGTCTCCTCGAGCGGGCCTCGCGCGTCAACGAGGACTACGTCGAGAAGTTCACCGACGGCGAAGTGAAGGGCAAGACCGGTTCGCTGACCGCGCTGCCGATCATCGAGACCCAGGGCGGCGACGTATCCGCGTTCGTTCCGACCAACGTCATCTCGATCACCGACGGTCAGATCTTCCTCGAGACCGACCTGTTCAACTCGGGCATCCGTCCGGCGATCAACCCGGGCATCTCCGTATCCCGCGTTGGTGGTTCGGCACAGACCAAGGCGGTCAAGAAGCTGGCCGGCGGTATCCGTACCGACCTCGCCCAGTACCGTGAGCTGGCGGCGTTCTCGCAGTTCGCTTCCGACCTCGACGAGGCGACCCGCAAGCAGCTGGAGCGCGGCAAGCGCGTTACCGAGCTGATGAAGCAGCCGCAGTTCAAGCCGCTGTCGGTCACCGAGATGGCCCTGTCTCTCACCGCCGCCAACGAGGGCTTCCTCGATGACGTGCCGGTCGAGAAGGTCAACGACTTCGAAGCCGCCCTGCATGCCTACGCGTCCGACAACGCGGGCGAGCTGGCCAAGAAGATCGGTGACGAAGGCAACTACAGCGATGAGATCGCCGCCGAGCTGAAAAAGGTCGTTGAGGACTTCAAGGCCAAAGGCGTCTATTAACCGGGGGGCGAAATCATGGCCGTAGGCAAAGAGATTCGCACCAAGATCAAGAGCGTTCAGAACACGCGCAAGATCACCAAGGCGATGGAAATGGTGGCCGCATCCAAGATGCGGCGCGCCCAGGAAGCGATGGAGGCGACGCGTCCCTACGCCGAGAAGTTTCTCGAGGTAGTCGGACACATCACCAACGCGCATCCTGAATACCGTCACCCGCTGATGGTCGAGCGCGAGGTCAAGCGCGTACTGATGATCGTGGTGACCACGGATCGTGGCCTGTGCGGCGGGCTGAACGTCAACCTGCTTAAGCGCGTCGGCGAGACGATCCGTGAATACGAGAAGAATGGTGTCGAGGTCGACGTCATCCCGGTAGGCAGCAAGGGCCGTGCGTTCTTCCGCCGTTACGGGGGCAACGTGCTGACTTCCGTGACCGGTCTGGGCGACAAGCCGAGCTACGCTGCGATGCGCAAGGCGATCAACGCGGCACTGACCGCGTTCGAGAACGGAGACGTGGATCGTATCGAGCTGGCGCGCAACGAGTTCGTCAACTCGATGACCCAGAACCCGACCGTCGAGCAGATCGCACCGCTTCAGTACCAGGAGGACGAGAGCCTCAAGCACCACTGGGACTACATCTACGAGCCGGACTCGCAGATCGTCCTGGACGCGGTGCTCAAGCGCTACATCTCCGGGTTGATCGTGTCCGCAGCCGTGGAAAACGTGGCCTGCGAAATGTCGGCACGTCGGATCGCGATGAAGAACGCGTCCGACAATGCCAGCGACATGATCACGGACCTGAAGCTGCAGTACAACAAGGCGCGTCAGGCGGCGATCACTCAGGAAATTTCCGAGATCGTATCCGGCGCGGCCGCCGTGTGACGACGGCACCAACCCATTTTTCGAATTGAAAGAGGAACACACATGAGTTCTGGAAAAATTGTCGAGATCATCGGGGCGGTGATCGACGTCGAATTTCCGCATGACCAGGTGCCTTCCGTCTACGACGCGCTGCGCGTTGACGACAACGGCCTGGTGATCGAGGTTCAACAGCAGATCGGTGACGGCATCGTTCGTGGCATCGCCATGGGCACCTCCGACGGTCTCAAGCGCGGCCTGGCCGTGAGCAACACCGGCAAGCCGATCTCGGTACCGGTCGGCAAGGGCACTCTGGGTCGCATCATGGACGTCCTGGGTGAGCCGATCGACGAGGCCGGCGATGTCGAGACCGAAGAGAAGTGGTCCATCCACCGCAAGGCACCGACCTTCGACGAGCAGTCCTCGGGCACCGAGCTGCTGGAGACTGGCGTGAAGGTCATCGACCTGCTCTGCCCGTTCGCGAAGGGCGGCAAGGTCGGCCTGTTCGGCGGCGCCGGGGTGGGCAAGACCGTCAACATGATGGAGCTGATCCGCAACATCGCGGTCGAGCACAGCGGCTACTCGGTATTTGCCGGCGTGGGCGAGCGTACCCGTGAGGGCAACGACTTCTACCACGAGATGAAGGACTCCAACGTCCTCGACAAGGTCGCCCTGGTTTACGGCCAGATGAACGAGCCGCCGGGCAACCGTCTGCGCGTCGCGCTGACCGGCCTGACCATGGCCGAGTACTTCCGTGACGAGGGCCGTGACGTCCTGATGTTCATCGACAACATCTACCGTTACACCCTGGCGGGTACCGAGGTTTCCGCACTGCTGGGCCGTATGCCGGCCGCGGTGGGCTACCAGCCGACGCTGGCCGAGGAAATGGGCGTTCTGCAGGAGCGCATCACCTCGACCAAGACGGGTTCGATCACTTCCGTTCAGGCGGTCTACGTACCGGCGGACGACCTGACCGACCCGGCTCCGGCGACCACCTTCGCCCACCTCGACGCGACGGTCGTACTGGCACGTGACATCGCCGCCATGGGTATCTACCCGGCGATCGATCCGCTGGACTCCACTAGTCGTCAGCTCGATCCGCAGGTTGTCGGTGAAGAGCACTACAACACCGCTCGCGGCGTGCAGACCACTCTGCAGCGCTACAAGGAGCTCAAGGACATCATCGCCATCCTCGGCATGGACGAGCTGTCCGACGACGACAAGGCGATCGTCTCCCGTGCTCGTAAGATCCAGCGCTACCTGTCGCAGCCGTTCTTCGTGGCCGAAGTGTTCACCGGTGCGCCGGGCCGCTACGTGCCGCTGAAGGAGACCATCCGCGCGTTCAAGGGCATCGTGGCCGGTGAATACGACCACCTGCCGGAGCAGGCGTTCTACATGGTTGGCACCATCGACGAAGCCGTCGAGAAGGCCAACAAGATGGCTGAGAAGGCCTGATAACGGAGGTCGACCATGGCTATGACTACCCGAGTCGACATCGTCAGCATGGAAAAGCCGATCTTCACCGGGATGGCGACGTTCGTCACCATCCCGACCGAAGCCGGCGAAATGGGCGTTACCGCCCGCCACACGCAGACGTTGTCGGTACTGCGTCCGGGCGAAGTCCGGGTGCATCAGGACGACGGCTCGATCGTGCGCTATTTCGTCGGTTTCGGGGTGGTCGAAGTCCAGCCCCACGTCGTCAGCATCATTGCTGACTGGGCGCTGACGGAAGAGGACGCCAAGAGCCTCGATCCCAACGAACTCGAAGCCCGCATGGGCGAAGAGGAAGAGTACGTTCAGGAGTACGAGCAGCGTGGGCAGCTCGACTTCACTTCGGCCGAGATGATCATGGTCGAGGCGGAAGAGCGTCTCAAGTGGATCAAGTCGATGCGTGCAACGAGCCGCCACTGAGCGCGCTCGCCGGTACGCGATGAAGGAAGGGGCCCCCGGGGCTCCTTTTTTGTTTCCGCCGACGGGATGCGGCACGAAACGAGAGGACTCATCAGATGACAGATTCGGTGAAGGGGCGGTTGCACGTCGTCGTGCTGGCCGCCGGAAAGGGCACGCGGATGCGCTCGGCGACGCCGAAGGTCCTGCACGAGATTGCCGGACGCTCGATGCTGGCGCACTGCCTGGATACCGCCGAGGCGCTCGAACCGGCCAGCATCCGGGTGGTGATCGGCCACGAGGGCGAAGCGGTGCGAGAGTCGCAGGCCGGGCGTGACGTGCAATGGGTCTGGCAGCACGAGCAGAACGGCACGGGCCACGCGGTGCAACTGGGGATCGAGGGTCTCGAGGCCGAGGCCAACGATCGCGTCCTGGTCTTGTATGCCGACGTGCCCCTCTTGGGCGCAGAGACCCTCGGTGATCTGGCGGCCACCGAGGCGGTAGTCTCGCTGCTGACCGTGCACATGGATGACCCGACCGGTTACGGCCGCATCTTGCGCGATACGGACGGCAGCGTGCGACGGATCGTCGAGCAGAAGGATGCGAGCGAGGCCGAGCGACAGGTACAGGAGGTCAATACCGGCATCCTGATGGCGCGCTACGGCGACCTGGTCACCTGGCTGGACAGCCTCGAGGCCGGCAATGCCCAGGGCGAGCTCTACCTGACCGACATCGTCGAGATGGCCGCCAACGAGGACAAGCCGGTCGATGCGGTGATCGCCGAGGATGCCTGGGAGGTGACTGGCGTCAATGACCGCCTGGCGCTGGCGCGCCTCGAGCGCATCTACCAGGAACGTCAGGCCGAGGCGTTGGCGCTGGCCGGCACGACGGTTGTCGACCCCGCACGCCTCGATGTACGCGGCATGCTCGACTGCGGCATGGACGTCTCGATCGACGTCGGCTGCGTGTTCGAGGGTGACGTGCGCCTCGGTGACAACGTGTGGATTGGGCCGCACTGCGTACTGCGCGATTGCGAGATCGGCCCGAACTCGGTCGTGGAGGCCTTCAGCCATATCGACGGCGTGGTCACGGCCGGGGACAACGCCATCGGGCCCTATGCCCGGCTGCGTCCGGGTGCCGCGCTGGATTCGGCGGCAAAGGTCGGCAATTTTGTCGAGATCAAGGCCGCCCGCATCGGTGAGCGCTCCAAGGTGAACCATCTCTCCTACGTGGGCGATGCCCGCGTCGGCGACGACTGCAACCTTGGCGCCGGCACGATTACCTGCAACTACGACGGCTCCAACAAGCACCACACCGAGATTGGCGACCGGGTGTTCGTCGGTTCGTCGACCCAGCTGGTCGCGCCGGTGACCGTGGGCAGCGATGCCACGATCGGTGCCGGCTCGACCATCACCCGTGACGTGGGCGAAGGACGCCTGGCGGTGGCCCGCTCGCGGCAGACAGAGATCGACGGTTGGCGCCGGCCGCGCAAGAAACGCGACTGATCGCGGGTTAGTCCCCGTCGGGGAGAAAGCGGCCCAGCACGTCGTTGAGAAAGCGCAGGCCGCGGTCGGTTGGCCGGATCGTCTGGATGTCCCACTCGATCAGGCCGTCGTCTTCCAGCCCGCGCAGCGTCTTCGAGACTACCGCGATCGGCATGCCGGTGCGCTTCTGGAACAGGCTCACCGGGAACCCGTCGGTCAGTCGCAGCGCGTTGAGCATGAACTCGAACGGCAGGTCCTGGCGGCTGATGTCGTGGGCATCGATGTTGTCCGCCTGCCCCGCGAGCTCCAGGTAGCGGTTGGGGTGACGGCTGCGCACGCGGCGCTCGATGCGGTTCTCAGCCGGCAGGGTCAGCTTGCCGTGCGCGCCCGCGCCGATCCCCAGGTAGTCGCCGAACTGCCAGTAGTTGAGGTTGTGTTGGCAGGCATGGTCCGGCCGGGCGAAGGCCGAGATCTCGTAGTGCTCGTAGCCGGCGCCGATCAGCCGTTCGCGGCCCGCTTCGCCAATCCGGTCGAGGGTCGCATCCGCCGGTAGCGCCGGGGGGCTGAAGGCGAAGGCCGTGTTCGGCTCGATTGTCAGCTGGTACCAGGACAGGTGCGGCGGCTCGAGCGACAGGGCCGTCTCGATATCAGCCAGACCATCGGCTTCGGTCTGCTCCGGCAGGCCGTGCATCAGGTCGATATTGAAACTGTCGAGTCCCGCGTCGTGGGCCGCCTCGATGGTGCGCCAGGCTGCGCGCCGATCATGGATGCGTCCGAGGCGTTCCAGGGAGCGGTCGTTGAAGCTCTGCACGCCGATCGAGACCCGGTTGAAGCCGATGGCTCGGTACTCCGCCAGCCGCGAGGCCATGTCGGTGCCCGGATTGACCTCCAGGGTCACCTCGCGGGTAAAGCGTAGGTCGAGCAGCGCGCGCAGGCCCGACATCAGCCGGTCGAGCGCTTCGGGCGAGAACAGACTCGGGGTGCCACCGCCGAGGAAGATGGTCTCGATTGGCCGTCCCCAGGTCAGCGGCAGCTCGGGCTCGAGGTCCCGCAGCAGCGCATCGACGTATTCGTCCTCGGGCAGGTCGCGTCCCTTGAGGCCGTGCGAGTTGAAGTCGCAGTAGGGGCATTTCTCCACGCACCAGGGCAGATGGACGTAGAGGGACAGCGGCGGGTTGTCGGTGAACTGCAGCAGGGCCATGGCTTATTTCAGCTCCAGATCGGCCAGTTGTTCGATCAGTTGCTTGAGGGCGCGGGCGCGGTGGCTGATGCGGTGTTTCTCGTCCGGGTCCATCTCGCCGACGCTCATGCCGTGCTCCCGCGAGAAGAACAGCGGGTCGTAGCCGAACCCGCGTTCGCCGCGCGGTGCATCGAGCACGTCGCCTTCCCAGGTGCCCTCGACCACGATCGGCGCGTCATCGTCGGCATGGCGGACGAAGGCCAGCGCGCAGACGAAGCGGGCGGTGCGCGGCGCGCCCGGCTGCTTGGCGAGCTCCTCGACCAGCTTGGCGTTGTTCTCGGCATCGGTGGCATCCTCGCCTGCGAAACGCGAGGAGAAGATGCCCGGTCGGCCGTCGAGGGCGTCGACCATCAGGCCCGAATCATCCCCGATCGCCGGTCGGCCTGTCTCGGCGGCGGTGTGGCGCGCCTTGATCAGGGCGTTGCCGCGGAAGCTGTCGGCGTCCTCCACCGGCGAGGCGATCTGCCATTGCCGCTGGGAGACGAACCGCAGCCCGGAAAGCGTCGGGTGGCTCTCCGCCAGCACCCGTCGCATTTCCTCGAATTCGGCCATCTTGCCGTCGTTGTTGGTCGCGATCACGATGTCGGTCATGCGGGCTCCGCGTGCGTATGAAGTCTTCGGCCCGCGAGCATACCCGCAAGTCGCAGTGAATGCAGCGAACCGGCGCCGGCCATTCGACGTAACGGCTTGCCCCGAGCGGAAAAAGCCGCTATAGTGCCGCGCTTTATGTGGAACCGAGCGGATTAGCGAAAAGGGGCGTCCATGAAAATTCTGTCTTCTCTCAAGTCGGCCAAGAAGCGACACAAGGACTGCCAGGTCGTTCGTCGTCGCGGCAAGGTTTACGTCATCAACAAGACCAACCCGCGCTTCAAGGCCCGCCAGCGCTGAGTCGCCGGTCGGTCCGATAGCGTGACACGAGGCCCCGCCACCGCGGGGCCTCGTTGCGTTTGGGGAATCCGCAGGCTCTTGAAAATTCCCGCGGCTGACCTACATAAACAGGCATGAACGACACGTTGATCGGTCATTAACCAAGCATCGTAGGGAGGTGTTGAAATGGCTATCGTGCGTTACAAGCCGGAAGGTCAGAGCCGGACCCAGCCGTGGGGCATGCTCGACCAGCTCTACCGCGAGATGAACTCGCTGTTCGAGCCGGGTCTCGCTGAGGGGCGCGACGAAGGTAAGCTGGAGATCGCCGACTGGGCGCCGGCGGTCGACATCAAGGAAAACGAGAACGCCTACGAGCTGCACGTCGATCTGCCGGGCATCGACCCCAAGCAGGTCGAGATCACCGCCGACAACGGCGTGCTCGAGATCAAGGGCGATCGCAATTCCGAGCTCAAGAAGTCGCAGGACGGCTATGCGCGCATCGAACGGCACTATGGCCGTTTCTATCGGCGCTTTACCCTGCCCGAGCAGGTGGATGCCGAGGGCATCAAGGCCAGTTCCGAGCACGGCGTACTGACCGTGACGATCCCCAAGGCGGAGACGTCCAAGCCGCGGCGTATCGAGGTCAGCTGATCCGGTCCGGCCGCCCGGCCCGGCCACCTGCGAAAAGCCCGGCGGTCCCGGGCTTTTCGTCTTTTGAGCAGGCGCTCTCGCGGGTGTCTCGAAAGCGCGTCCGAGGCATGGCGGGCTTCCGAGACGCCGTGAACAACAGAACATCACTCGGAGGAGTGCAGGCGTGAAATATCACGACTATTACGCAACGCTGGGCGTGGCGCGCAACGCGTCGCAGGACGAGATCAAGCGCGCCTATCGCAAGCTCGCGCAGAAGTATCACCCGGATCGTAACCAGAGCGACGAGGCCGAGGACAAGTTCAAGGAAATCAACGAGGCCTACGAGGTGCTCGGCGACGAGCAGAAACGGGCCCGTTACGATGCTCTCGGTGCCGGCTACCGCGAGGGCGACGAGTTCGGTGCCGGGCCGGGTGGCTTCGGTGGCGGCTTCGGCGCCGAGGACTTCGCCGGCAGCGGCTTTTCCGACTTCTTCGCCCAGTTCTTCGGTGGCGGCTTCGGTGGCGCGGGCGCCGGGCCGGCCGGCGGCGGTCGGGCGCGCAGCGTCAAGGGCCAGGACGTCGAGGCCGAGGCACCGGTGCCGCTGGATCTGCTGGTCCAGGGCGGCAGTCACACCATCCGCCTGGCCGACGGGCGTGGCGGGACGCGCTCGCTGAAGGTCAATGTGCCGGCAGGCTCGACGCCGGGGCGGCGCATCCGGCTGTCCGGCCAAGGGCAGCCGAGCCCCATGGGCGGGCCGGCCGGTGACCTCTACCTCAAGCTGATGTTGCGGGACGAGGACCGGGATCGCGTCGACGGCAACAACATCCTCCAGGAGCTGCCGATCACGCCCTGGGAGGCGGCCCTCGGGACCAAGGTGCCGGTGACGTTGCCCGACGGCAAGCGCATCAACATGAGCATTCCGGCCGGGTCGCAGTCGGGTCGCAAGCTGCGCATCCCCAAGCGCGGCTTTGCCGGCGGCGATCTCTTCCTGGTGCTGATGATCCACACCCCGCCGGCGAAGACCGACGAGGCGCGCGAGTTCTACGAGGAGATGCGCACGTCGATGCCCTTCGATCCGCGATAAACCGCGTGTGCACCGTCTAAGCTTCCGGTAGCGTCGTTCATTGCCGCCGTTGGCGGCACGCGGAGCCAACTAGGAGGAGCCGACGATGACCGCGTATGCGCTGACCCAACTACACGAATCGCAGGGCCAGAGCCTCTGGCTCGACAACCTCTCGCGCAAGCTGCTCGAGGACGATGGCCTGCCGAGACTGATCGCCGAGTACGGCATTCGTGGCGTGACCTCCAACCCGTCGATCTTCAAGAAGGCGATTGTCGGCAGCGATCTCTACACGGACGATCTGGCCGAGTGCAAGCGTCGTTATGACGAGATCGAATCGGTCTACGAGCACCTGGTGGTCAACGACATCCAGCGCGCCTGCGATCTGTTGCGCCACGTCTGGGACGCCTCGCATGGCGAAGACGGCTGGGTGTCCTGGGAGGAGTCGCCGGGCATCGCCCACGATGCGGCCCAGTCGGTGGATGCTGCCCATCATCTGCGTGACTTGGTCGACCGGCCGAACGTCCTGATCAAGGTGCCCGGCACGATCGAGGGCATCGAGGCCTTCGAGCGGCTGATCGCCGAGGGAGTGAGCGTCAACGTGACGCTGCTGTTCTCGCTCGATCAGGTCAAGCGCGTGTTCGCCGCCTATCGGCGCGGGCTGGAGCAGCTGGAGAAGAGCGGCGGCAAGCCGTCCGAGGTGCGGGCGGTCGCCAGCCTGTTCATGAGCCGCGTCGATACCCTGGTGGACAAGAAGCTGGATGCGATCGGCGGCGAGCGAGCCGAGTCGCTCAAGGGGCGGGCCGCGCTGGCGCTGGCCGGCATGGCCTACCAGCACTTCCGCGAGGTGTTCGAGGAGAGCGACTTCGACCGCTTCGAGCAGCTCGGCGCCCGCCCGCAATACCTGCTGTGGGCGAGCACTGGCACCAAGAATCCGGCCTACTCGGATGTGCTCTATGTCGAGAACCTGATCGCGCCGCGCACCATCAACACCGTGCCTGACGCGACCCTTGAGGCCTTCGCCGACCACGGCAAGATCGCCTCGACATTGAAGCCGCGCATCGACGAGGACCGGGAGGTCTGGGACGCGCTTGCCGATCTGGGCATCGAAATGGACGGCGCGGTGCGCGACCAGCTGCTCGACGAGGGCGTCGACCAGTTCCAGGCCGCATTCGACGACCTCCTCGCGGCCATCGAGGAGAGCTGATTCTTCAGCTGCGGCCGAGCCACCACAGGCGAAGTCGAACACCCCACGGGCTGGTCAGGCCCGTGGTGCTGTGCGCCACGTGGCCATTGCGGTCGAAGAACAGGAAGGTCGGGGTGACGTTGACGCCCAGGCTCTTCGCGAGGCGGCCGCTCGGGTCGTTGACCACCGGCAGCGCCTCGAGATCGTTCTCGACCAGGTACTGGCGCACCGTCGCCGTGCTGCCGGACTGCATCGCGACCGTGATCACCCGGTGGTCGTCGACCAGATCCACCAGCCACGGCATCTCGACCTGGCAGTAACCGCACCAGGTGGCCCAGAACACCACCACCGCGGGTGCGTCCGCCGCCCCGCCGATGGTGACGGTATCTCCGTCCAGGGTTTCCAGGGTCATGCCGGGGATCTCGCCTTCCGGCAGGTCCGGGCCCATCCAGGCCTGCACGGCCAGCAGCGCGCCGATGAACACCAGGCCCTCGAGGGTCCAGCGCGCCCAGCGTGGCAGGCGGCGTTTGCGTTTGGCGGTCGGTTCGGGCGTTTCGGTCATCGGTCGTTCCGGTCGGTGGTGTCGGGCGCCGCAGCGCCGAAAGGCCGGCGCTGGTAAACTGCGCCCATGAGCGAATCGGCACCCAGCAACCAGCGTATCCTCGTCGGCGTCTCCGGCGGCATCGCGGCCTACAAGGCCGTGACGCTGGTGCGTCGCCTGGTCGAGGCCGGCTGCGAGGTGCGCGTGGTGATGACGGAGTCCGCCACCCGCTTCGTCGCGCCGCTGACCTTCCAGGCCGTCAGCGGTCATCCGGTGCGTACCACCCTGCTGGATGCCGAGGCAGAGTCCGGCATGGATCATATCGCGTTGGCGCGCTGGGCCGAGCAGATCGTGATCGCTCCGGCCAGTGCCGACCTGATGGCGCGGCTGGCCGCCGGCATGGCCGACGATCTGCTGTCCACGCTTTGTCTTGCGAGTACGGCGCCGGTTCAACTCGCTCCGGCGATGAACCAGCAGATGTGGGCGCATCCGGCCACCCAGGCCAACCGCGACGTGTTGCTGAAGCGCGGCGTGTGCCTGCTCGGTCCGGATGCCGGATCGCAGGCCTGCGGCGAGACCGGTGCCGGGCGCATGATGGAGCCCGAGGCGATCGCCTCTGCCGTCCTCGCAGACACCGGTGCCCCATCGCGGGATCTTGCCGGTCAGCGGCTGGTGGTCACCGCCGGTGGCACCCGCGAGCCGATCGACCCGGTACGCTTCATCGCCAATCGCTCCTCCGGGCGGATGGGCTTCGCGCTGGCCGCGGAAGCCGCCCGGCGCGGCGCGGACGTCACCCTGATCGCCGGCCCCTCCGCCCTGCCCACCCCGGCAGGCGTGACCCGCATGGACGTGCAGACGGCCGCGGAGATGCAGGCAGCGGTCGAGGCAATCGAGACGATGGACCTGTTCATCGGCGCCGCAGCGGTGGCCGACTACCGGGTCGCCGATCCGGCCGGGCAGAAACTCAAGAAGCAGGGCGAGACCATGACACTCGAACTGCTGCGCAATCCCGACATCCTTCAGGGTGTCGCGGACCGCGCTGAGCGACCGTTCGTGATCGGTTTCGCCGCCGAGACCGAACGGCTGGTCGAGCACGCCGAGACCAAGCGCCGCGCCAAGGGCATGGACCTGATCTGTGCCAACCGCGTCGGCGAGAACCTCGGCTTCGACACCCCCGACAATGCGCTGCTCCTCCTCTGGGAGGGCGGCAGGCGGGACCTGCCCAAGGCCGACAAGACGCGGCTGGCCGGCGAGGTCCTCGACACCTACCAACAGATTCGACAGGAAAAGCATGCATCGCGTTGAGGTCAAATGGCTCGACCCGCGACTGGGTCACGAGATTCCCCGCCCCGACTACGCCACCGACGGCTCCGCCGGTCTCGACCTGCGGGCCTGTCTGGAGGCGCCGCTCACCCTGTCTCCAGGGCAGACCGAGCTGGTGCCGACCGGCATGGCGATCCACCTCGACGACCCGGAGCTGGCGGCCATGATCCTGCCGCGCTCGGGTTTGGGCCACAAGCACGGCATCGTGCTGGGCAATCTGGTCGGCCTGATCGACTCGGACTACCAGGGGCAGCTGTTCGTCTCGGTGTGGAACCGCGGCAACAGCGACTTCACCATCGATATCGGTGAGCGCATTGCCCAGCTGATCGTGGTGCCGGTGGTCCAGGTGGCCTTCGAGGCCGTCGACGAGTTCTCCGAGAGCGAGCGCGGCACCGGCGGCTTCGGCCACACCGGCCGCAGCTGAGGCGTTTCCCCGATTCCATCCCAGGACACAGAGATCCCGACATGCCCCGATTCGACCCTGCCCTGACGGCCGACGTGCTGATGGAGGCGCTGCCGTACATCCAGCGCCTGTTCGACAAGACCGTGGTGATCAAGTTTGGCGGCAACGCCATGGTGGACGAGGCGCTGCAGGACGCCTTCGCCCGCAACATCGTGCTGTTGAAGCAGGTGGGCGTGAACCCGGTGATCGTTCACGGTGGCGGGCCGCAGATCAACGAGTTGCTGAAGAAGATCGGCAAGGAAGGCGAGTTCGTCGAGGGCATGCGGGTCACCGACCGCGAGACCATGGACGTGGTGCAGATGGTGCTCGGCGGGCTGGTCAACAAGGACATCGTCGCCCTGATCAACCGCCACGGCGGCCGGGCGGTCGGCCTGACCGGTCGCGACGCCGGCCTGGTGCGTGCGCGCAAGCTCAAGGTCACCCGCAAGCACCCCGAGCTCGACGAGCCGGAGATCATCGATATCGGTCACGTCGGCGAGGTCGCCTCGATCGACCCCGGCATCATCCAGACGCTGGACGCCTCGGACGTCATTCCGGTGATCGCGCCGATCGGCGTCGGTGAGGACGGCGAGGCCTACAACATCAACGCCGACGTGGTGGCGAGCAAGGTCGCCCAGGTGCTGAATGCCGAGAAGCTGCTCCTGCTGACCAATACCGCCGGCGTGCTCGACAGCTCGGGCGAGTTGCTCACCGGGCTGAGCGCCGACGATGTCGAGGGGCTGATCGCGGACGGCACCATCTACGGCGGCATGCTGCCGAAGATCAATTTCGCCCTGGATGCGGTGCGTGGCGGGGTGAAGACGGTGCAGATCATCGACGGGCGGGTGCCGCATGCCGTGCTGCTGGAGCTGCTTACCGACCAGGGCGTGGGCACCCTGATCCGCGGTTGATTGCCCCGGGCTGGCCGGGTCAGTCCTTCCGCTTGAGTTGCTGGAAACGTCGCAGGTTGTATTCGTAGCGCTCGGCCATGGAGCGCCGCTCGGCCCGCGTTTCCTCGAGGGCCTGCTTTAGTTGTTCGAGGTCACGGACGTAGCTGTCGTCGCCATGGCCGGCGGCGATGTTGGCCTCCATCCGCTCGACCGAACCCTCCATGTGACGGATGCGGCCGTCCATGCGCTCGAGTCGTTCGTCACGTACTCGCTTGATGTCGTCCTGGCTGCCGTACAGCGACAGCAGGACCCGGTCACGCCGGGCCTGTTCGCGGGCCTCGCTCTGTGCCTGCAACTCGGCTTCGCGCTCGGCCTGCTCCTGGGCACGCTGCTCTTGCGTCTTCTGCGGAGCGACTTCCCGCAACACCCTGCCGGTCGACGGATCGAGCACCTTGTAGCCCTGCGATGCCGCTCGGGGCGGCAAGGTGTCGCTCAGCTGCAGATTGCCGTCGGCATCGACCCAGCGGTAGGTGATGCCGCCGGCTGCCTGGGCGGAAAACACTGGCGCGATCAGGGCCGCCAGGCTCGCGATCAGCAGGGTTTGACGAAGTCGCATGGATCCTCTCTCCTTGTGTCCAGATCGAATCCGCTGTTCGTCCAGCCTGCGTCAATTCTTGACAAGAATATGTGCTCGCGCGGATTCATCGCTGTTTACAGGAAAGAGTAGCAAGCCTAGTGCCAACTGGCGGCAGTCAATCGTTCGGCTGGCTTGGGGCGAGTCGCAGGGCGACCCACAGGCCGGAAAGGGCCATGGCACCTCCTGTCAGCCAGAACCCCGCCTCGATGCCGCCGGTCAGCGATGCGGTCAGGCCGAGGGCCAGCGCCCCCACCGCGTAGCCGAAGTCCCGCCAGAAGCGGTATACCCCGAGCACGCCCGCCCGCTCGACTGGCTCGCAGTGGTCGGCCACGGCCGCGCCAAGCGTGGGGTAGAGCATCGCCATGCCGATGCCGGTCACCGCCAGTGCCGCGCCCCAGATCCAGACCGAGTGGCTCAACGCGATCGTCACGATTCCGGCGCCGCATAACCACATCCCCCAGGTGATCAGCCCGCGCCGCCCCAGACGGTCGGAGGCCGGGCCGGTAATCAGCTGCCCGGCGCCCCAGACCATGCCGTAGATACCCACCAGGAAGCCCGCCGTGACCAGCTCCGCCCCGCGGGAGACCAACAGGATGGGCACGAACAGCCAGATGATGGTGTCGGTGAATTTCTCCACCAGGCCGGCCTGGTTGATGGCGAGCAGGCTGCGGTTGCCCCAGGTGGCATGCAGGAAGAAGGCGAGGCCTCGGCGCGTGGGTGGAGTCTTGCCGTTACCGCTGGCTTGTTGCTGGGCATGTGCCCAGGGCAGGGTGTCGCGCGCACTCCGGAGCGCCAGTGCCAGCGCCAGCAGGATCACGACCAGACCGAACCAGAACAGGCCCTCGCGGGCACCGAGCTGTTCGGCCGCGATCGCGGCGACATAGCCGGCTATTGCGACGCCGCCGTAGCCGGCGAACTCATTGGCCCCGTTGACCAGGCCGCGCTGGTGGGCGTGGGTTAGGTCGAGCTTGCTGTTCAGCGCCATCGACCAGGCCAGCCCCTGGTTGATGCCCAGGAACACGGTCGCCAGCAGCACCCAGTTCCACGAATCGGCGACCAGCAGCAGCGGCGGGACCGGGAGGGCGAACAGCCAGCCGGCCACCAGCACCCGCTTGCGTCCGTAGCGGTCGGAGAGACGACCGGCGAGCAGGTTGAGCGACGCCTTGATCACGCCGAAGATCACCACGAAGCTCGCCAGCAACGTGAACGCGCCGGCGGCCAGACCGAAGTCGGATTCCGAGAGCACCGGCAGCACGGTGCGCGTCATGCCCACCAGGGCGCCGACGAAAAACACCTGCAGCAGAAAGTGGATGAACTGGCCGCGATTGGCCGCGATGCCGTGAGTCAGGTCCATCGGCTCCCTCATGTTGTGATGTTCGCTTTCACCGGCGCGGGTCGGTCAGGTTCCGGTATTGAAGGCGTAGAACGCCGAGATGTCGTCGACCGGGGGCAGCTCGATCGCCGCGATGGCATCGACGAACGCCTCCCGGTCGCGGACGAGTCCGCGGTTGTGGCGCTTCTCGAAGCCCAGCGTCGAGACCGGCTTGCCGCTTATGCCGCCACCGCAGACGCTGCCGGCCTGGGCGCCGGGCAGGATCTCGACGTGATCCGGCAGGCTCAGGACGGAGCCGAACAGCGAGTCATAAAGCTTTTCCACCATCTCGCGTTCGCGGCCGTGGAGGTCCGGCCGGCCCACCCCGCCGGGGAACAGGGTATGGCCGGTGAGCAGGCACCACGGCTCGTCGGCGCGGCTGTGATCGGTGACCAGCAGGCAGACGTGGTCGTCGGTATGGCCGGGCGTGTGCAACACCTCGACCGAGACATTGCCCAGGGCCAGTCGCTCCCCGTGTCGCACGCCGCGGAATGGGTGCTTGACCGGTGCGGACTCGTGCAGCAGGTATTCCGCCCCCGTGCGCCGGGCGAGGGCCGGGCCACCGGAGCGATGGTCGGCGTGGACGTGGGTGTCGACCACGTAGCGGATGCTCGCACCCTTCTGCTCGGCCATTTCGACAAAGCGGTAGACGTCGTCCGCATGTACGTCGACGGCCATGGCCACCCCTTTGCCAGCACAACCAAAGAGGTATGCGAGCGAGCTGAATTCGCAGGGATGCTGGATCAGGAACATGGCGGACCTCGGCGCAGTGGACTCGAGGAACATTCAATGATTCAATTGAATGAATGTCAAGCCGCCGTGGCCGCGCATCTACCGGCTTGTGAGAAAGGCCGTAGACTGGTTTTATATCCATCCGAATTCGCTTGGAGGGGGCTCGGTGTCCTTCAAACAACAACTGAACGATCAGTTTGCGCGTCTGGGGAAAGTGCTCTCCAACGGCAGGCGCCTGGAATTGCTCGAGCACCTGGCGCAGGGCGAGCGGTCGGTCGACGGTCTCTCGCGCGTGGCGGGCCTGTCGGTGGCGAATACCTCCCAGCACCTGCAGCGCATGCAGCAGGTCGGGCTGGTGGCCGCACGCCGGGCCGGCAAGCAGGTGTTCTACTCGATCGCGGACGATGACGTGGTCGAGCTGCTGGACGTGTTCCGTCGCGTGGGCGAACGCCACCTGGCCGAGGTGCGCCAGATGGTCGACGATCACCTGCACAAGAAGGACGATCTCGAACCGGTCTCCGCCGAGGAGCTGATCGAGCGCTGCCGGCAGGGGCTGGTGACGCTGATCGACGTGCGGCCCGAAGAGGAATACGAGGCCGGTCACATCCCGGGTGCAGTGAACGTCACGGTGGCGGACCTCGAGCGGCAGATGGCCGAGCTCGACCCCGAGCGCGAGGTGATCGCCTATTGCCGCGGCCCCTATTGCACCTTCTCCTTCGAGGCCGTCGAGCGGCTGCGCAAGGCGGGGTTCCGTAGCCGCCGTCTCGGCCCGGGCTTCCCGGAGTGGAAGCTGGCCGGCCTGCCCATCAGCACTGAAGAGAAAGCCGCGTCATGACCGAACAGATGCCCATCCAGAATCTCCGCGCCCACCTGGGCCACTACATCGTCGGCCAGGGCGAGCTGGTCGACCGGCTGCTGATCGGTCTGTTGACCGGTGGCCACCTGCTGGTCGAGGGCCTGCCGGGCCTGGCCAAGACCACGGCGATCAAGGCGCTTGCCGAAGGGGTGCACGCGCGCTTCAAGCGCATCCAGTTCACCCCCGACCTGCTGCCGGCCGACCTCTTGGGCAACGAGGTCTACCACCCCGAGACCCGCGAATTCACCTTTGAGGCCGGGCCGCTGTTCAACGAGATCATCCTCGCCGATGAGATCAATCGCGCCCCGGCCAAGGTCCAGTCGGCGTTGCTCGAGGCGATGGCCGAACGTCAGGTCACCGTCGCCGGCCACAGCCGCGACCTCCCGGAGCTGTTCCTGGTGATGGCGACTCAGAACCCGCTGGAGCAGTCGGGCACCTATCCGTTGCCCGAGGCGCAGATGGATCGCTTCATGCTGCACGTCGCGCTCGACTACCCCGAGCGCGAGGACGAGTACGACATCCTCAAGCGCACGCTGGACGGCTCGCTGGGCAGCAATCCGGTGGGCGAGGCGCGCAACATCACCGTCGACCAGGTGCTGGCCGCGCGCGAGTCGGTCCGGCAGGTGGCCTGCGACGAGGCGCTGCAGCGCTGGGTAGTCGATGTGGTTGCCGCCACCCGTCGCGTCGGCGAACTCGACCCGGCGCTTGCCGATCAGGTGCTGGTAGGGGCCTCGCCGCGCGGCGCGCTGGCCTGGGTGCAGGCCGCCCGGGCCGCGGCCTTCCTCGACGGGCGCGACTACATAGTGCCCGACGACCTGATCGGTCTGGCGAAGGACGCTCTGCGCCACCGCATCATCCTCGGCCCGCGCGCCATGGTCAGCGGCCTGACGCGCGATGCGGTGATCGACCGCCTGATCGAGCTGATTCCTGCGCCGTGAAAGCCGCCGGGCTCAAGGGACTGATTGCACGGCTCGTGGCCGGCGTGCCGCGAACGAACGCGCCCCGCTCCGAGACCGCCGCGCTCGCACCCGGGCGTGACGAGATCGCCATCGCCTGGGCCGGGGGCGAACGCCTGCCCTCCCTGGTGGGCGAGGACTTTCCTACGGCCACCCGCCTGTCAGGGGATCAGCTTGCCCGTCGCCTCGGCGAGGGCCTGGATTTCGAGCAGCTGCGCGCCTATCAGCCGGGCGAGTCGGCCGCGCGCATCGACTGGCGCATTTCCGCGCGCGTCAACGAGCCGGTGGTGCGCATGCACCGCGAGCCCGCCCAGCGCCAGGCACATCTGGTGGTCGACTGCGGGGCGGCGATGCGCTTCGGTACCCATCGCCGCCTCAAGCTGACGCAGGCATTGCTCGCCGCGCACGCCTTCGCGGCCGGCGCGTTGCGCCAGAACCTGGCGGTCGAGATCCACCCGATCGGCGAAGCCTTCTGCCCCGGCCATCACGCCGCCGGGCCGGTCACGGGGCAGGCGGCGATCCTGCAGCGCTTGAACGAACTGGCCGAGGCAGCCGGCGAGGTGGGCGAAGCACCGGTGCCGGTCGACTGGACCGGGCTACGTCAGCGCCTTGCGCAGCGGCTGCCCGCCGGCTCCGTGATCATCGTCCTGTCCGATTGCCTGGCCGATACCGGTCCGGGCCGAGCGATCGACTGGGCGCCGCTTGCGGCCGATCAGCACCTGATTTTCGTTTCCGTCAGCGACCGGGTCGAACTGGATATGCCGGACATGGGGCTGGTCGCCTTCGAGGCCGGCTCGCAGGCGCGCTGGCTCGACACGGGCAGCCGTCGCTGGCGCGAAGGGTTTGCGCGCGAGCAGCGCGATGCCCTTGCCCGCTGGCGCGAATCGGCCGAAGCGCTGGGCGCCGCCTTCCTGCCGCTTGCGGCCGATGCCGACCCGGTCGACTGGCTCGCGGAGGTGCCGGTGGCGCTGGCGCGGCGGACGGGGGCGGCAGTATGAGCGATTATCGGGACTGGCAGCATCCGGAGGGCGGTCCGCCCGAGACAGCACCCGAGCGGCTGGTGGACGTCTTCACCGCGCCCTGGCTGGATCCGGCGGTCAGTGGACCGGCTGCTGCCATCGATGCTGCAGCGGCGGATGGACGCTGGTTCGCCGTGGTGGCACTGCTGGTCGCGATCGCCGTGGCGATCTATGCATGGCGCCGTCGGCGCGACCTCGTGCTGGGCGTGACGCTCGCGCGACTGGAACGTGCCGCCCGCCGCGCGGGTCGCGATACATCGCTGCGCGAGTTGCAGGACCGGGCGGCGATGGCGATCGCCCGTTGGCAGTATGGGGGGCAGGCGCCCCGTCGCGACCGGCTGGTCGCCCCGTGGTCGGGCTGGGTTAGCCAGCTCGATCATTCCCGTTTCGATGCCGGTCGGGCGGGTGACCCGGCGGAGCTGGCCGAGCAACTGCGGCGCATGCGTCGTGCCGTCTGGCGCCGGGGGGAACGCCGATGATCGGCTTCGACTCCCCATGGGTGCTGATATTGATGCTGGCCCTGCCGTTGCTGTACCCCGCCTGGTCACGGCGCATCCTGGCCCGGCCGCCGGCGCGCCTGCTGCGCCATCCGGCGCTGGGCCGGATTGACGCACCGGGGCGACCGCAGGGCGGTCAGCGTTGGCTGGTCCTGTTCCTGTTCGCCGCGCTCGCCAGCCTGATCGTTGCCCTGGCCCGGCCGGTGTGGCTCGGGGAGTCGGTCGCCCTCGACCCGCCGGCGCGCTCGATCGTCCTGCTGGTCGACGCTAGCCCCAGCATGTCCGCCCGTGATTTCCGGGGTGCCGACAACGACCCGGTCTCGCGCATGACCGTCATGCGCGAGGCGCTGCTCGCCTTCCTCGATGCACACCACGGTGACCGCTTCTCGCTGCTGGTGGTGACCGACTCGGCTGGCACGCTGGTGCCCGAGACCGACGACCATTCGGTGTTGCGCTTCTGGCTCGAGCAGCTCGAACCGGGCCTCGACGGCAGTGCCACCGCGCTGGGTGACGGACTCGCGGTAGCCATGGAGCATATCGCCCAGCGCCGCGAGCGCGGCGAGGTGCCGCCGCAGCTGCTGGTCTGGACCGATGGCGTCAACACCGGCGGCGAGATGTCGCCGGCCGAGGCGCTGACCCTCGCCCGGGCCGAGAACATCGAACTGTTTACCATCAACCTGGCACCGGCCGACAACAGCGTGGCCGGCGGTGAGCCCACGCTCGAGGATCTGGCGCGCCTGTCCGGCGGCCAGGCGATCGCCGCCGGCGACCGCGACGCCCTGCTGTCGGTGACCGAGACCATGGCGCGCCACCAGGCGGTGGATGCCGACCAGCCGACCCACCGGACGCGGCACCCGCTGTTGGGCTGGTTTCTTGGTGCAGGATTGCTGGCGCTGCTGATGGCGCAGTTCTTTAACGCCCGGTTGCAGGTGTAGGGAATGGGCGAGCAAGTCGACAGCCTGATTGCCCTCTGGCGCCTGCTGGTGAATGCCGGCACATGGCCTGTGTTGGCGCATCCCGAAGCGTTCGCCTTGCTGGCATTGCCGATTGCCCTGGCCTTCTGGCAGCGACGCCGCCGGGCGCGTCTCGACCGCTACGCCGACCCGGGGTTGCGCCCGTGGGCCTTCGCCGAGGGGCAGTTTACGGGGGGGCGCAGCGCGTGGTTCGGCCGCACGTTGTGGCTGCTGTTCTGGCTGTTCGCCACGCTGGCACTGGCCGACCCGCGCCTGCCTGAACCCGGCGAGACGCGTGGCGAGGTGCGTGCTCCGGTGCTGTTCATGGTCGATGGTTCGGCGGCCATGACCGGCCGGGATGTCGAGCCCGATCGGGTCGGTCGTGCGGTCCTGCTGATGGAATTGCTCGCCGAGGCCGACCCGGGTCGGCCCATGGGTCTGATGCGCTACTCCGACACGGCCGGTGTGCTGTTGCCGATCAGCCCCGATCCGGAACTGCTGGACTTCTATGCCGACGAGTTGCCGGGATTGACCGGCACTCGCCTGGCGGCGCGTCCCGACCGGGCCTTCGATCTCGCCGCGCGCATGAACGCCCTTGAGGGCGGCGCGGTCGTTTGGATTACCAGTGGCGATGCCCGCCAGTTCGCCGGCGAACAGGGCAGCCGGGTGCTGGCGGCCGCCGAACGGCTCGGCCAGCGCGACATTCCGGTGTTCGCCATCGCCATGGGCCGTGAAACGACTGGCCTTTATCGCGAGGGTCAGCCGTTGCGCGACGACGATCACAACGTCCTGACGTCCACGCCTCAGTTCGAGCGCGTCGCCGAGATCGCCGAACTGACCGGCGGCGCAGCACGCCAGACCGGGGTGCTGCGCGAGGATGCCGACGCTCTCGCCGATCGGATGGCGGCCCTGCCCGCCCCGCCCGTGCCGGAGAGCGCTCTGGAGCGGCAACAGTCGATTGCCGTGCTGGCACTGTGGGTTGCGATGGTCGCCCTCGCGCTGCAGTTGTGGTTCGAGTGGGGGGCGGCCGCACGCCGACAGACATGGCTGGCCGTCGCGCTGATTCTCGTTGCGCCGCTGTTGTTCACCGCCGCGCATGCCGGGCCGGTGGTCGATGCCACCGAGCAGGAAACCCTGCTCGAAGAGGCCTGGGTTGCCTTCGAAGCCGGCGAGTTCGCCCGGGCGCAGGCCGCCTTCGATCGCGCCAGCGGCTATGCCGCCCGGCTCGGCAGCGGGCTGACCGCCTACCGTCGCGCCGACTACCCCCATGCCATCGATCGGTTGCAGTCCGCGGTCTGGCTGGCCGAGTCGCCCGAGCCGCGCATGCTGGCCCTGTTCAATCTCGGCAACGCCTTCGTGCTCGTCGGCCGGTACCGGGCGGCGGTGTCGGCCTTTGATGCCGTGCTCGCGCTGGATCCGCAACACGATCCGGCGTTGCGCAACCGCCAACTGGCCGCCTCCCTGATCGAGGCCGCCCGCGAGGGACCGTCCGAGGAGCAGCCCGGCTTCCGCGGTTTCGATGCCATGCGGCCTGACCCGATCGACGAGACGCAGGGTGCGCGCATGAGCGAGGAGTTCCTCGAAAGCCAGGGCGGCGGCAGCGGCCCAGTGGCCTCCGGCTCGACCGACAGCGGCGAGGTGTTCCGTCTCAACGAGGGGTTGTTGCAGGGGGCGCGCAAGAAGCTCGAGCACATCGAGGACCGGCCCCGGCCGGCAATCGAGGGGCTGCTGCGCCAGCAGCCCTACAAGTCGGTGGTCGAGCAGCGGCTTTCCGGGGAGGACGGGTCATGAAGTGGCGTGACGCGCGCACTGTCGGTCTCCTGTTGCTGGGGCTGATCGCGGCGGTCGGGCCGGTGCGGGCCGACATTCCGCTGCCGGAGCCTGAACTCGAGACGGATGGCTTTGCCGAGACCCTCGAGCTCGGCCCCATCGAGCCCCTGCCGCCGGTCGCCCGGGTCACGAGCGAGGCCGGGGCCGGCCGCGTGCCCGAGGGCGTGATCGTCACCACTGAGGTGAGTCGGCTGGATCCGGTGCAGCGGCAGACCTTCGTCGTCACCCAGACGATCCTCGATCCCGCCCGCCGCCTGCGCGAGGTCGAGGTGCATCGCCCCGAGGGCGAGGGCATCGACGCCCGCCCGCTGACGGTGCGCCGCGACACCGTGGAGATCGATGGTCGGCTGGTCGATCGGCGCCACTATCGCTGGGCCGTCCAGGCGCTGCGTGGCGGCGAGTTGCGTCTGCAGTTCAGCCGCATCGATTTCGAGGTCGTCGGCTCGGCGCAGAGTGAATATGCCTTCGTGCCGGTTGCTCGTCGTCTCGAGGTGGTCGAGCTGCCGGCCCACCTGCCGGCCTATCTGCCGGTGACCCCGGAGCTGGTAGTCGGGCAGGTGGAGGTCGACACGCTGGTCGCCGGGGAGCCCGGCAACTGGAGCTTCCGGGTCCGGGGCGAGGGGGTCTCGGAAGAGGCGCTGTCGCGCCTGATCGACGCGCAACTGGTCGCACCGCCGGGGTTGCGCCTCGGTACCCCCGCCATCCATGCGATTGCCCGCGACGCGACCTCGGCCCCGCTGGCGTCGACCTGGCAGGTGGACATTTCGCTGCTGCCGTCGGTCGACGGCGGTGAAGACGGGCAGCGTTCGGCGCGTCTGCCGGCGCTGCGTCTGCCCTACATCGATCCGCGGACTGCCGAGCCGGGGTCGCAACTGGCCTATACCCGGGTCGATGCCCGAGCGGTCACGTGGCAGGCCGAACCCGCGGCACAACGTCTGGCGACCCTGTGGACGGTTCTGCCCTGGTTGCTGGCGGGTGCCGCTGCGGCGGTGGGTCTGGTTGCGGCGGCGCGCTGGGTCTGGCGGCGATGGCACGCCCGGCGTGCCTGGCGGGCGGCGTGCCAACGGCTGCTGGCGGCCGACAAGGTGGCGGCGCTGCGCCGGCAGTTGCTGATCGAGCTCGATGCCCTGCCGTGCCCTGTGCGCCCGGTCACCCGCGAGGCGTTGGCTCGCCGTGGCGCGCCCGATGTCTGGCTAGATGCCCTGGTCACGCTGGAGTCGTGGTGCTTTGCCACGGAGCGGCGCCCGCAGGCGAGCGAATTCGAGGTGGTGCGGCAGCGGCTGGCCGAGCGCCTGCCCACCCATTGGTACCGGTAGTCCGCCAACGGGGCTTGGTGTAAGGTTGGCGACGGCGTGCCGCCCGGTGCGCCGCCGGAGTCGAAACGTAACGAGCGAGACCGATGAGCATGCAGTTGAACGAGATCCGCGATCTGATGGCCGACGACATGCAGGCCGTCAACCGCGTGATCATGGACCGGCTCGGCTCGGACGTGGCTCTGATCAACCAGCTGGGCAGCTACATCGTCCATTCCGGCGGCAAGCGCTTCCGCCCCCTGCTGCACATGCTCACGGCCCGTGCGTTGCGCGGCGAGGGCGCCGAACTGCCCGGCGCGGCGCAGATGGCGGCGGTGGTGGAATTCATCCACACCGCCACCCTGCTGCACGACGACGTGGTCGACGAGTCGACTCTGCGTCGCGGCCACGACACGGCCAATGCCCGCTTCGGCAATGCCGCCTCGGTGCTCACCGGGGACTTTCTTTACTCGCGTGCCTTCCAGATGATGGTCGAGGTCGACCGCCCGCGGGTGATGGCGATCCTCGCCGACGCCACCAATCGCATTGCCGAGGGCGAGGTGATGCAGCTGATGAACATCGGCGACGCCGCAGTCACTGAGGCGCGCTACATGGACGTGATCGGTCGCAAGACTGCAACGCTGTTCGAGGCCGCCTGCAGGCTGGCCGCCGTGCTCGACGATCGTGATGAGGCCACCGAGAAGACGCTCGGGGAGTACGGCTACCGGCTCGGTGTTGCCTTCCAGCTGGTCGATGACGTGCTCGACTACCGTGGCGACGAGTCGCAGACCGGCAAACATGTCGGTGACGACCTCAACGAGGGCAAGCCGACGTTGCCGCTGATCATCGCCATGGCGCGGGCCGACGGGGCGGGCGCGGAGGTCGTGCGCGAGGCGATCGAAGCGCAAACGGCGGCCCGGATCGACGAGGTGTTAAAGGTGGTTGAACAGACCGAAGCACTCTCGTATACTTCGGCGCTCGCTGGACATGAGGCCGATGCGGCCAAGCAGGCATTGACGGTATTGCCGGACAGTGTCTACTCCCGAGCCCTGTCCGCCCTGGCGGACATCAGCGTCCAGCGCGACCACTGACACAGATAGTGTCGCCGGTCATTTCGGAGTGTAGCTCAGCCTGGTAGAGCACTACGTTCGGGACGTAGGGGTCGTAGGTTCGAATCCTGCCACTCCGACCACACAATGCGGCCGGGGCCTCTCATGGGGTCCCGGCCTTCTTTTTTGGTGCTGCCGTCGCGCCGCACTGCGTCTCCATTCGGAGGGCGGATGATCCAGCTCAAGTCCGTGTCGCTGCGTCGCGGGCCGCAACTGCTGCTCGAGGATGCCGATCTCACCCTGCTGCCCGGTCAGCGCATGGGCCTGGTGGGCAAGAACGGCACCGGCAAGTCCAGCCTGCTCGCCATGTTCGAGGGCGAGATCGCGCCGGATGCGGGCGATATCGAATGGGCCGGTGGTCAGCGCATGGCCACCGTCGAGCAGGAAACCCCGGCACTCGAGACCTCGGCAGTCGACTACGTCCTCGACGGCGACCGCGACTACGCTCGCCTCAACGATGCCCTGCGAGCCGCGGAAGCCGACAACGACGGCATGCGGATGGCCGAGCTCTATCCGGAGTTCGAGACCGTCGGTGGATTCACTGCCCGCGCTCGCGCCGCCCGCCTGCTCGACGGACTGGGCTTCGCCCCGGAACACATCGACAACCCCGTCTCGAGCTTCTCCGGCGGCTGGCGCATGCGCCTGAACCTGGCGCGTGCGCTGATCGCCCCCTCCGACATCCTGCTGCTCGACGAGCCGACCAACCACCTCGACCTCGACGCGGTCTTCTGGCTGGCCGACTGGCTGGTGAGCTACCCGGGCACGCTGATCGTGGTCTCGCACGACCGCGACTTTCTCGATCACGTCTGCACGCACATCGCCCACATCGAGAACCAGAAGCTCAATCTCTACACCGGCCATTACAGCGACTTCGAGGCGATGCGCGCCGAACGCCTGGCGCAGAACGCCGCGCTGGCGGACAAGATCGAGAAGGAACGCGAGCGCCTGCAGGGATTCATCGACCGCTTCCGCGCCAAGGCGACCAAGGCGCGCGCGGCGCAGAGCCGGGTCAAGGCGCTCGAGCGACTGCCGACTATCGCCGCCAGTCACGCCGACCGCGACGATTTCTCCTTCTACTTCCCGACGCCCAAGCGCGCACCCGACCCGATGGTCACCCTGGAGGACGTCGCGGTCGGCTACGACGGCAAGCCGCTGATCGAGCACGTCGACCTGCAGGTGCGCGCCGGCGATCGCATCGGTGTGCTGGGGGCGAACGGCGCGGGCAAGACCACCCTGATCCGTGCAATCGCCGACGGCGAGCCGACCTGGATCGGCGGCGACCGTTTTGTCGCTCCGGGCGTGCAGGTGGGCTACTACACCCAGCACCAGCTCGACCAGCTCGATCCGCGCGACACGCCCATGATCGCGCTCGAGCGGGTGGCGGAGCGCGAGGGCACCACGCAGAAGTACCGTGACTTCCTCGGCCGGTTCGGCTTCGTCGGCGATCGTATCTTCGAGTCGATCGAGCCGTTCTCCGGCGGCGAGAAGGCGCGCTTGGCGCTCGCCCTGCTGGTATGGAAGGCGCCCAACCTGCTGATCCTCGACGAGCCGACCAACCACCTCGATCTGGCGATGCGCGAGGCGCTCGCCGAGGCGCTGCAGTCGTTCGAGGGGGCGATCCTGGTGGTCTCGCACGATCGGAGCCTGATCGAGCTGGTCTGCGATCGCTTCTGGTGGGTGCGCGACGGCGAGGCGGTGCCCTTCGACGGTGATTTGGACGACTACCGTGCCGCGGTCACCGAGCGCCGCCGGGCGCACAATCGTGAACAGGCGGCACAGAAATCGGACGAGAAGTCAGCCGGCAAGCCTGCCCAAAAGGCGTCGACGCCAACTCCGGGTGACAAGTCGGCTTGGGGCAAGCCCCGCGACAAGGCGAGCCAGGCGCGGGAGCGCAACCGCAAGAAGCAGCTCGACCGGCTGGAGCGCCAGTTGGACGAGCTGTCGCAGCAGTTAAGCAGCATCGATGCCGCACTGGCCGACCCCGCGCTCTACGACGGGCACCAGGAAGACGAGGTGGCGCGGCTGCATTCGCAGCGTGGTGAAATCAGTGACCGGCTCGAGGCCGTCGAGACCGAGTGGCTCGAGCAGCAGGAGGCTGGCTGAGCCCCATTTCGGCTTGTATACGCCCCCGTCTATACTGCCCCCGATGGATAGCTGCCCGCTCTGGGTGGTCAAAAACGCGAACGAGGAGCGCTCGCAAGATGCACAGGGACGGGGAGTTCGACATTCGTGAACTGCCGGGTGTGGCCGGTGGTCGGGCACAGGGCGGACGGTCGTCCCAGCAGGACGACCTGATCTGCCTGCAGGATGCGCGCGAAGCGACCACCCTGGTGGTGCTGGCCGATGGCATGGGCGGTGACGGGGCCGGCGAACTGGCCTCCGGCGGCGTGATCCATGCCGCGCGCGACCTGTGGGACGAACGCGTCTGGCGCGAACAGCCCGGCGCCCTCTTCCTCGAGACGCTTTGCCAACGGGCGCACGAGGAAATCCGGCGGCGAAATGCCTGGGTCAGCGCCGAGCCGCATTCCACCGTCGTGGCGCTGCTGTTGCGCGACGGTCAGGCCTACTGGGCCCATGTCGGCGACAGCCGTCTCTACCATTTTCGTGGCCGGCGATGTCTAAGCGTGACCCGGGATCACAGTCTTGCCCGTCTCAAGCTCGACCGCGGCGAGATCCGCGAGGCCGATCTCTCCCGGGATCCGGACCAGCACGTGCTGTTGCGCGGCTTGGGCGGCAGCGAAGCACCGGAGGTCGAGCACGGCTATGCTCCGGTGCGGCCGGGTGACAGTTTCGCGCTCTGCAGCGACGGCATCTGGGAAACCCTGACGACCGGCGAACTCGCCGCCCTGATGCGCGAGCCCGACCTCTATCACGGGGTGCGCGAGGGGCTGATGCGGGGCACAGAACGCGGCGGCGAGCACGGCGACAATCTCGGCCTGATCCTGACCCGCACCGAGCCCGCCGAATCGTGGCTGGGCCGGTTGTTCGGCGGGATGACCCTAGCCTGATCTTGATACGAAATGCGCCCCGGTGCGAATAGGAAAACGATGACGAGAACGACACGGCGAATCCACATTGGGCGGACCGGCCTGATCGGACTGCTGGCGGTACTGTCCGCTGGTTGTGCGCAGTTGTCGACCTTCGATGCGCGCCTGCAGGAGCTCACCGGGCAGTCCGCTTCCACGGTCTCGACCGTCAGCGAAAGGCCGCGCGCGCGCTCGCGGGCCGGTTCCCGGTCGCTGGATCGTATTCAGGCCGACTTGCAGCGGGGCGAGTATCGCCAGGGACGACGCGATCTGGATCGGTACCTCGCCCGGCATCCGGACGATGAGGTCGCCCGGTCGTTGTTGCGCCAACTAGAGGCCGACCCGGAGCAGGTGCTGGGCGAGAAGTCGCGTCGCTACGTCGTCCAGTCGGGGGATTCCTACAGCGCGCTGGCCGATCGCCACCTGGGTGATCCGGCGCTCTTCCTGCTGCTGGCGCGTTACAACCAGTCGACAAACCCCTCCGCCCTGCGCGTCGGTGAGGCGATCCGCTTGCCCGTTGGTCCCTCGTCGGGCAAGTCGGTGAGTGCGTCGAGCACCGCTCAGGCGGGGGCGGCGCGGCGTTCGCTCGACAAGGCCTCCCGGCCGTCGGGTGAGGCGACGACGCGGACTCTGCCTGACAGCCAGCTGCGCTCGTCGCGCGCCAGTGGCGTTGCCGCTGAGGCGCTTCAGCGCCGTGGGCTCTCCCTGCTCGAGCAGGGCAAGCGTGAGGAGGCGTTGCAACATCTCGAAGCGGCGCTCGAGAAAGACCCCTCCCTGGAGCCGGCGGCCAGCCGCGTGCCGCAGTTGCGTTCAAGCCTGGTGGAGGAGTATCACCAGCGGGCGATCCTGCGTTATCGCAACCAGAAGCTCGGCGACGCCATCGCATTGTGGAATCGGGTACTCGCCATCGACCCGACATTCGAGCCGGCGCGCAGCTACCGCGCGCGTGCCCGTGAACTGCAGCGTCGGCTCGCAGACCTCTAGATCTCTTCGCGGCTAGTCCGCATCCTTCTGCTCGCTGGCCGGCTCGATCACCCGCGTCGGGTCGGCGGTGGTCTCCCGGCGGGTCGGTTGCGAGTCATCTTGTGCCTGCACACGCCCGTCGAGCGATTCGTTCATCAGGTTGAAGGCAGTGAACAGCCGGCCGAACTCGTCCCGGCGGACCAGCCGGATGCGATGGGCGAAATCGCCTCGGGCCACCCGCAACAGCGCCTCGCGCAGTACGTCGATCGGGGCGAGCAGTCGGCGGAACAGCCACCAGGCCGCACCCAGAACCACCACCAGCGTTGCCAGCAGGGCGATCAGCATCGCGCCGAGTGTCGTACGGTTGGCCGTCTGCAACGGGGTGCTGTCCATGCCCAGTCGCAGCTTGCCGACGGCGTGGTCCTGGTAGCGCACCGGGATGTCGAACAGCAACATGTCCCCGTCGCCGGATGCCTGGGGAATCGTGCCGTGGTAGCTGACGATGCCGCTTTCTAGCGTCCGCCGATCGCCGTTTTCCGGCAGGGGGGACAGCGTGACGCCGGTTTCGCCGGGCTGGGCGCTGGCGATCACCCGGCCGTCGCGGTTGGCAACGGCCAGGTAGCGGATCTGCTCGTTGCGTTGCATGTCGGTGACCAGTGCTCGCACGGCGATCTGATCGTTGAGCAGCAGGTCCTCGGCGGTTTCGTGGGCAATGGTGCGCCCCAGCGAGGCGCCAAAATCCACGGCCAGACCGGTCAGCGCCTCGTCCTGCTTGATGTAGACCGAGGCCAGACCGAGGAGCAGCGTCAGGGTAAGGATGGTGCCGAGGATCGCCGCCCAGCGCACGCGCATCGGCAGGATCCGGGTCGCCAGGGGGTCGTCGCGCAGGCGTTCGAGTTCCCGGCGGGCGTGCCGCAGATCGTCGATCACCTCGTGACCGTGCTGATAGCGCTCTTCCGGGGCGGGCTGCAACAGGCTGCGCACGATTTCCAGCAACACCTCGGGGGTGGTCGGATCGCGCGGCAGCAGCCGCGGGTGGGGGCGGCGATGCCGTTCCGCGAGCAGGCGGTCGACGTCCGACTCCTGCCACGGCTTGTCGCCGGTAACCAGCCAGAACAACAGCACGCCCAGCGAGAAAAGGTCACTGCGGGCATCGGTGGGGTCGCCGCGAAGCTGTTCCGGCGCCATATAGGCCGGGGTCCCGGCGACCAGGCCGTCGTGGTGCTCGCCTGCGTCCGGCAGGCGGGCCACGCCGAAGTCGTTGACCTTCACGTGGGTCCAGCCTTCCACCAGGATGATGTTCTCGGGCTTGATGTCCTGGTGAATCACGCCGTGACGGTGAGCGAATTCCAGCGCGGCGGCGATCTGCCCGGCCAGGTCGATGACCACCGGCGTCGACGGGAAGCCCTCCTGGGCGACGCGGTCGGCCAGTGTGTCGCCCTGCAGTCGTTCCATCGCGATGTAGGGGCGGCCTTCGGCCTCGCCGACGTCGTAGATGGTGACGATATTGGGGTGGTTGAGCGTGCCGGCGGCGCGGGCCTCCGTGAGGAAGCGGCGCCGGTAGGCATCATCGCGGGCGACGTCGTCGCGGAGACACTTGATTGCCAGATGCCGGTTGATGCTGGGGTCGAACCCGGCATAGATGATCGACATCGCTCCCTCGCCGAGGACGCCCTCAATGCGGTAGCGGCCGATGGTTTTCGGCGTGTTCTCCGGGGTGTCTCCCGAGGTGACTGAGGCCGTCACGGCCGGCTCAGTTCCGGATCAGAGTGAATGCCAGCACCATGGCGGCGAGCAGCAGCGCCCCGACCAGCCAGTGCCGTGCGCCGACCCGACGGTCGCCGGCTTCACGGGTGAGAAAAACGAATTCCGCCTGGCCGAGGCGGATCCGGTCGCCGTGTTTGAGTGTTGCCTCGTGTACCCGCTGGTCGTTCACGAAGGTGCCATTGGTCGAGAGCATGTTCATGACTACGTGGTGCCCCTGCTGGTTGAGGATCCAGGCATGCGAGGAGGACACGCTGGGCTCGTCGAGGATGATGTCGTTGTCATCGCGTCGGCCGATGGTCTGCCGCCCCGCACGGAGCGTGTAGCGGTGGCCCTCGATCCCCGGACTCACGCCCTCGATCACCGGTTCGGCAACCGACGCGCGCTTGTCGCCCTGGGAGGCGGCCTGTTCGGCGTGGCTGCGCAGTTCGTCCGCCTGGAACAGTTGGGTTCCCTGCGGTCCGGCCGAGCGGTGGCGGCTTGAGGTCGAGGCGATAGCGTCCTGCGGTCGGCGGCCTTCCATGTCGTCTCCTCGCATTGGAATTGTCAGGGCACCATCATAGCCCAGCCGCTGGTGGATGCCAGACGCCGATTGGCGGTCCGCGGGATTGAACCCACACGGTGCCGTGGGGTCCATCATGGTCCGGTTGCCACCATGGTCCGGTCACATTGTCACAATCCGGTAGCTTGGCGGGTTCAGCATGCCGCCCGTACCCAATGCCGAAGCGCACCGCCACACGGCCAGCGAGAGCCAATCATGGACCTGTTGATCATCCGACATGCCGCCGCCGAGAACCGCGAGGAGTTCGCCCGCCACGGTCGCCCGGACAGTGAGCGACCGCTGACCAAGCGCGGCATCGACCGTATGCAGATGGCCGCCCGCGGTCTGACCACCCTGGCGCTGCCGATCGAGCGGCTGGTTTCGAGCCCCGCGGTACGTGCGCTGCAGACGGCCGAGATCGTCGCCCCGGCGGTCGAGCGCCGTCAGGTTGCCTCGGAGGCGGTGTTTGCCCCCGAGGCGCCGGTGGACAATGCTGTCGAGTGGCTGCGCAAGCAGCCGCGTGTGGAGGGCATGGCCGTGGTCGGCCACGAGCCGCATCTCGGCCAGCTGGCCGAGTGTCTGATCGGCGGCCGCCCGCTGGGCAACATGCCGATGAAGAAGGGCGGGGTGATCCTGATCCGCTTCGACAACGCCATCGGTTATGGCGAGGGCAAGCTCGTCTGGGCGCTGCCGCCGGCCGTGCTGCGGGCGCTGGCGGATTGATCCGAGGGGGTCAGGCGGGCGAGTCGATACTCGTCTTTTAGTCGATCCCCCATTTCTGCAGCCGATAGCGCAGCTGGCGCAGGGTCAGTCCCAGTCGTCGGGCAGCTTCGCTGCGGTTCCAGCGCGTCTGCTGCAGGGCGGTGAGCACCTCGCGTTGCTCGTCGGTTTCCGGGATGAAGCCCGGGCAGGCGCCGAGTGCGGAGCCGGGGTCCTCCTCGACGGTCATCATCGGGTTGGGCGAGACAGCCTCGACTGTGATGCGGTCGTCGTCGGTCAGCGCCATCGCTCGCTCGAGCAGATTCTCCAGTTCCCGGACATTGCCCGGGAACGGCTGGGCCGCCAGCGTCTGGAATACCGCCGGGTCGATCGACGGCACGGGGCGGTCATCGCGCTCGGCGAGCCGGGCCACGATCGCGCCCGCCAGCGTCGGCAGGTCGTCGAGCCGTTCGCGCAACGGCGGCACGCGCAGGCCGATAACGTTGAGGCGGAAGAACAGATCCTGACGGAAGCGTCCCTCGGCGACCGCCTGGTTGAGGTCCTGGTGCGAGGCGGAGACGATCCGCACGTCGACCGGCACCTCCTCGGTGCTGCCGACCGGGCGGACGCGCCGTTCCTGCAGTACGCGCAACAGCGAGACCTGGAGCGTCAGCGGCAGTTCGGCGATCTCGTCGAGGAACAGCGTGCCGCCCTCGGCTGCGCGGAACAGGCCGGGCTTGTCGCTGGTCGCGCCCGTGAATGCTCCCTTGTGGTGACCGAACAGCTCCGATTCGATCAATTCGCCCGGAATCGCGCCGCAGTTGACCGGCACGAACGGGCCGGGGGCGCGGCTGCTGTGGTTGTGGATCTCGCGGGCCACCAGTTCCTTGCCGGTGCCGGACTCCCCCTGAATGAAGATCGGCGCCTGCGAGCGGGCCAGTCGGCCGATCATCTCGCGTAACTGTCGCATGGCCCGGGACTGGCCGATCAGCGGCGAGTCATCGTCGTCGGGCTCGTCCGACGGCAGGGTCGCGGCGGGCTGGAGATTGCGGGCGTCGCGCAGCAGGCGACGCAGGGTGTCCTGCTCGATCGGCTTGTTGATGAAGTCGAAGGCGCCGGCCTTGAGTGCCCGGACGGCGGCCTCGACCTGACCGTGGGCGGTGATCACCGCCACCGGCAGCTGGGGACGCTGCTGGCGGATCTCGTCGACCAGGTCCAGGCCGTTGCCGTCGGGCAGGCGCATATCAGCAAGACACAGGTCGATCTCGTCGTTCGCCGCCAGCCGCTCGCGGGCCTCGGCCAGATCGGCGGCCTCGAGGGTGGTAACCCCTTCGCGCTTCATGAACAGGGCGACCAGCGTGCGGATATCCGGCTCGTCGTCCACGATCAGGCAGTACGCCATTTCATCATTCCCTTGCTTGTGTCGTTGCCGTCTCGGTCGCGTCCGCCGCGGGCAGGCACAGGCGGAAGCAGTTGCCGGTGTCACGGGAGGTGTCGGGTTCCTCGAGCGCCAGTTCGCCGCGATTGGCCAGCGCCAGCTCGCGCGAAACGAACAGTCCCAGCCCCGTTCCCTGCGAATGGGTGGTGAAGAACGGTTCGAACAGCGCGCTGCGGTCCACGTCCGCGATGCGCGGGCCGTTGTCGCAGACCCGGATCTGCCAGCCGCCACGCGGCGCCGTTTCGAGCCTCAGGCGAAGCCTGAGTTGGCCGTCGTCGGGTCGACCGTGACGCTCGGCATTGTCACAGAGATTGTCGATCACCTGCCAGAGGTGGGTCGTGTCGACCCGGGCAAAGGCCGGTTCCATGGGCGTGGTCAGCGCCATCACGTACGGCTTGCCGCCCGCTCGCCAGTTTTGGCGTCGGCTTTCGGCGAATCGTTCCAGCCAGTCCCCCAGTTCGACGTTCTGCGCGTTGACCGCCGGCGAGCGGGCGGCGCCGAGCACGTCCTCGACCAGGCGATTGATGCGGTCGCTGTGGCGGGTAATGATCGTGGTGAGTTGCTCGCGCTCGGCGGCGGTGTCCGATTCGGGCAGCAGTTCGGCCGCCTGCCGGATCGAGGACAGGGGATTGCGCACCTCATGGGCGATCGAGGCGATCAGCCGTCCCAGTGCGGCCAGCTTGTCGCGGCGGACGCGCTCGTCCTCGGCGGAGAGGTCCTGCAGCACGATCAGGGCGCGCGGCCCCAGCGCCGTCTCGATGCGGTGAAACTGTGCCCGCAGTCGCCGCGGCCGGTCGAAGTCCTGCTGCTGGCTGCCATCGCCGGCATGCCAGGCGCGCAACGCGTCGCAGACGCCCTCGTGCAGATCGGGCAGGCGTGCCTCCGCGGGCGCCTCGATCGTCGCCTCGTTGTCGCCAAGCATCTGTCGGGCGGCCGCGTTGATGTAGTCGATGCGCCCGTCCGGATCGGAGACAACGATACCGTTGTCGGTCTGTTCGATGACCCGCAGCGCGAGTTCGGAGAGATAGCGGACCTCGCGCTCGCGCGCCTGGCTCTGGTGCTCCCAGACCGCGGCACGCCGTTCGAAGGCCATCACCAGCAGCGTGATCAGCAGCAGGGCCGCGCCGAGAAAGCCCGAGTTGGCGAGATGGCTCGCGTCCGGCTGGGTCCAGGAAGCGTAGATGGCCTCGCCCAGCACTAACAGCACCCCGGCGGCGGCGTAGCCGACCGCCGCCCGTCCGCCGTGCAGTACCGCCGCGATGCCGATCGCGATCACCAGCGCCAGCGCGAGCGGCCCCTCCGGCCCGCCCGAGGCGTGGGCGATCAGCATCAGGCAGGCCAGGTCGCCAATGGTGTGGAGGTGGGCCTGCGGGCGGAACGGCGTGACGCGCAGTTCCAGCAGCCATTCGAACGCCATGGCGAGGAACAGATAGGTCCAGGCCGTCACCATGAACAGCGAGGGGTGCGTCTGGCCGAAGAGGGCCGGGCCGCGGTCGGTCAGGGCCGCGGCGGTCAGGGCCAGTGCCAGCAGCAGCCGGTAGGCGTTCGCCAGTCGCAGTCCGCGCCAGTTCTCCTCACCGGCCGGATGAATCAATGGTGTGCCCGATGCCATTCCTCGGCGTGCTCCCAGCTGCAGAAATCCCTGTCATCGCGCCGGACGGCCCGGTCCTCGGGCACGAACACGCCGCACTGCTCGCAGCGCACCGACTCCAGCGAGCGCGTCTCGCCCGACTCGTTGGCCTGTTGTTCGGCACGCAGGCGATTGGCCTGCCGGATGGCGAAGAACAGCCCGATGACCAGGGCGACGATGAGCCAGAACAGCAGCTTGAGCATGGGGTGTAACGCTACCTGAGGCGATAGTGATCAGGGCCGACAGTATCGCATGCCGGCGAGAGGGGCATCAGCCCTTGCCGAGGTCCCGGATCAGCGACTGCTGGGCGCTGAACGGCTTCTCGCCCTTGCCCGGCGTGATGCGGCGGTAGTGACCGTCGGCGGTCAGCTCCCAGGCGCCGGTGTTGTCGGCAAAGTAGCGGTCGAACGCCTCGTCGATCACCCGCGCGCGGATTTCCGGGGTGTCGACCGGGAAGGCGGTCTCGACGCGGGCGAAGAAGTTGCGCGGCATCCAGTCGGCGCTCGACAGGAAAAGCTCCTCCTCGCCGTCGTTGAGGAAGTAGAACACCCGCGGGTGCTCGAGGAACCGTCCCATTACCGAGCGCACGTGGATGTTCTCCGAGACGCCCGGGATGCCCGGCTTGAGGCAACACACCCCGCGGATGACCAGCTCGATCTTCACCCCGGCGGTCGATGCTTCGTAGAGCGCCTCGATCACGCGCCGCTCGATCAGGGCGTTCATCTTGGCGCGGATGTGCGCCGGCTTGCCGGCCCGGGCGTGCGCGGTCTCGCGGCGGATGCGCTCGAGCATGCCTTCGTGCAGGGTGAACGGCGACTGCAGCAGCCGTTTTAGGCGGATGCCGCGGCCCAGGCCGGTCAGTTGCATGAACAGCTTGTTGACGTCCTCGCCGATGAAGCGGTCGTCGGTCATCAGGCCGAAGTCGGTGTACAGCCGCGCGGTGCCCGGGTGGTAGTTGCCGGTGCCCAGGTGGACGAAACGCTTGAGGCGGTTGCCGTCTCGGCGCACCGCCAGCGTCATCTTGGCGTGGGTCTTGTAGCCGACGATGCCGTAGGCGACGTACGCGCCGGCCTTCTGCAGGCGCGTGGTGATGTTGATGTTCTCTTCCTCGTCGAAGCGCGCCCGCAACTCGACCACCGCGGTGACCTCCTTGCCGGCCCGCGCTGCCGCCTCCAGCGCATCGACGATCGCCGAGTCGCGCCCGGTGCGATAGAGCGTCATCTTGATCGCCACCACCTTGGGGTCGTCGGCGGCCTGACGGATGAAGTCGACCACCGGCATGAACGACTGGTAGGGGTGGTGCAGCAAGACGCTGCCGCGCTCGGAGATGGTCTCGAAGATATTCTCGTCCGGGTCGAACTCCGGCTCCAGGCGCGGGGTGAACGGCGGGTCCTTGAGCTCGGGGCGGTCGATCAGCCCCGGCAGGGCCATCAGGCGGTGCAGGTTGACCGGGCCGTGGACCTGGAACACCTGCCGCTGGTCGAGGGCGAAACGCTCGCAGAGGAAGTCGATCATGTCCGCCGGGCAGTTGTCCGCCACCTCGAGGCGCAGCGCATCGCCGTAGTTGCGCTCGAACAGGCCGCCCTGCAGCGTCTGCAGCAGGTCCTCGTCGTCGTCGACGTCCACGGACAGGTCGCTGTTGCGCGTCACGCGGAATTGGTAGCAGCCGGTGACGGTCATTCCCGGGAACAGTTCGTGGACGTGGGCGTGGATGACCGAACTGAGGAAGACGAAGCTAGACGGGCCTTCCGCGGCATCCTCGTCCATCTGGATGATGCGCGGTAGCGCACGCGGCGCCTGCACGATCGCGAGCCACGCCTCGCGGCCGAAGTCGTCATTGCCTTCCAGCGAGACGATGAAGTTCAGCGACTTGTTGAGAATGCGCGGGAAGGGGTGCGACGGGTCCAGCCCCAGCGGGGTCAGCAGCGGCAGCAGCTCGCGGCGGAAGTACTGCTTGACCCACAGCGCCTGCGCCTCGGTCCAGTGGGTACGGCGCAGGAAGTGGATGTTCTCCTTCGCCAGCGCCGGGATGATGTCGCGGTTGAGTGTCTCGTACTGATCATGAACGAGGGCGTGCGCCTGCTCGAGCACCACGTCCAGCTGCTGGGACGGCGTCATGCCGGCATCGTCGGCCCGGGTGATCCCTGCGCGGATCTGCTGCGTGAGCGTGCCGACGCGCACCTCGAAGAACTCGTCGAGGTTCGACGAGGAGATGCAGAGAAACTTGAGCCGTTCGAGCAGCGGCACGGCCGGGTCCTGCCCCAGCTCGAGCACGCGGCGGTTGAAGCCGAGCAGGCTGAGCTCGCGGTTGATGAACGGCAGCGGGGTTTCGTCGGTTCGTGTCATTATTTCGCAACGCAAAGTCAGTTAGAGTATCGGTATTTGGTCGGCGAGCCCGTGCCCTGTGCAACCCAGCCTGGCTGCCGGGGGTGACAGGCATGTGAAGCTGCCCGATGCCACGAGTAAACCCTAGCAATCGGGTCGAGACAAGCCGCCCACAGGAGAACCCAAGGAAATGAGCGAAAAAGACGCGCCCAACCTGACGCCGCACACCTTGACCCGCTATGACGAGGATCTAAACGCGCTCAGGTCGCTGCTGATGAACATGGGTGGCGTGGCCGAACAGCATTTCGGCGACGCGCTTGCCTACCTGCTCGACGGCGACGCCGAGCGCGGTCGGGTGGCGATGGAGCAGGACTACGAGATCGACCGGCTCGAGGTCTCGATCGACGAACTCGCCATCCACCTGATCGCGCGCTATGCGCCGACCGCCGGTGACCTGCGCACGATCATGGCGATCGTCAAGGCGATCACCGATCTCGAACGCGTCGGCGACAAGTCCGAGAAGCTTGCCCGCATCGCGGAGGAAGTCGGCCCGGCGCTGCAGTCGACCGAGTTCGCCACGCACTTCCGCGTCATGGGTCGGATCGTCAAGGGCATGCTGCACGACACGCTCGACGCCTTCGTTCGTCAGGACTGCGTCGCCGCCGAGGAAATCATGCGCCGCGACGACCACGTCAACCACGAGTACAACGAGGTTCACGAGGTGCTGCTCGATTACATGAAGAAGCACCCGGAATCGCCCGATCTCAGCCTGCGGATGCTGCATTGCATGCGCGCGATCGAGCGCATCGGCGATCACTGCACCAACATCGCCGAGTACATCATCTTCCAGCAGCGAGGCACGGGCGAGAGCTCGAGCGGCCTGCGCGATGCCAAGGAGCGCACCCAGATCTAAGGGGTGTCGCGCCCGCGAGGCGGGCAAGTGATGGAACGGGCCGGCTCATGCCGGCCCGTCTCGTTTCAGGGGCGATCGACGTCTTCCGCAACGCGTTTTCGCGGCGCCGGGTCGTCGAAATCCGCCTCGTTTTCCGGGTACGGCAGCTTCAGGTGACCGTAGCGCAGCAGCAGAACGGTGCCGGCGAGGATCAGCATGGTTGCGCCCACGGCGAGCATCTTCCACGCCTCGAGATCCTTGATCTCCAGCACCAAATAGCGCGCCAGCGCGATGATGCCGATGTAGATCGGATACCGGATCGGCAGGCGCCCGGTCTGGAGGTAGGCGCCGATCATCGCCAGTACCTCGAGGTACAGGAACAACAGCAGCAGGTCGGCCAGCGTGACCCGTCGTGCCTCGATCATCTGGGCGATGTCCTGGCCGGCGGCGACGAACGTGGCGATCAGGATGACGATCAGCCCGACCAGTTCCAGGCCCCGAACGACGCTGTGCACGGGATGGCTCAAGGGGAATCGCTGCATGCTAGCCTCTCCATGGTTTCGTGGGCCGGGCGCGCGGCCGCTGTGGCTGTCTGGTCCACTTTATATCCTCTTTCAACCTCCCAACCACGACTCGAGACCTTTTCATCATGCCGGAGAAGCGACTGACCCTTCCGCAGCCGCGGATCGGCCTGGGGCTGGCGGCCCTGGGGCGACCGGGCTACATCAACCTCGGTCACGCTGGCGACATGCCGGACGGCCGCGACGTCGAGGCGATGCGCGCCCATTCCCACGCCATGCTCGATGCCGCCTGGCGCCGCGGTCTGCGTTATGTCGATGCCGCCCGTTCCTACGGTCGGGCCGAAGCCTTCCTGGGTGACTGGCTTGCCGGCCGCCCGGCCGACGAGCGGCCCACCGTCGGCTCGAAGTGGGGCTATACCTACACCGCCGGCTGGCAGGTCGATGCCGAGGTCCACGAGGTCAAGGAACACAGCCGTGCGGTACTCGACCGCCAGTGGGACGAGACCCTCGATGCGCTCGGCGGCCCGCCGGCGCTCTACCAGATCCACTCGGCTACGCTCGATTCGGGCGTACTCGACAACGCCGAGGTGCTCGAGCGTCTGGGCGAGATCCGCGACGCCGGTACAGCCATCGGGCTGACCACCAGCGGGCCGAAGCAGGCCGAGACCCTAGCGCGCGCCATGGAGGTCGCTATCGACGGGCGGCCGCTGTTCGATGCCGTGCAGGCGACCTGCAACCTGCTCGAGCCGTCGGTCAGCGAGCAGCTTGAACGCGCCCACGACTCGGGCATGGCGGTAATCCTCAAGGAGGCGGTCGCCAACGGCCGGCTGACCGCCCGCAACGACCGTCCCGAGGATGCCGAGGCGATGGCTGTGCTCGATCGCGTGGCCGGCGCCCACGGCGTGGGACGTGACGCGATCGCCATCGCCGCGCTGCTCGCCCGCCCGTGGGTGGACATGGTGCTCTCCGGCGCCGGGACCGAGGAGCAGCTGGCGGCCAACCTTGATGCATTGGGCGTCGAGCTGACGGCCGAAGAACATGCCATGCTTGACGAACTGGCCGAACCGGCGACGCGCTACTGGCAGACTCGAGGCGGACTGGCCTGGAACTGATCCGTCGCCCGCGGAATGGAATATGAATCAGCGAATGTGTTTCCGAATCAAAATCCCGAATGGTTGTGGGGTTGTTTTTCCCCGCTGTTGGCGCGATGGTTAGTTGGCTAACTAATTAAATCGACGACCGCTGCCGGAGCTGTCGTCTAGGGAGGACTTCACATGCTGACCGAATGGATGAGAGAGACGCGCGGCCTGGCCGGCGGCGCACTGTTGGCGATGACGGGGGCACTTCTCGCCACCCCGGCGATGGCCGAGGACGACAACCCGGTCGACAAGGCGCCGGAGTCGATGCTCTACGACTACCCGCAGCAGGTCACCGAGGGTGTCTGGTCGGCCATCGGCGCGACCCAGCCCTACACCTACGAGAACTCGCTGCACAACAACAACCTGTCGTTCGTCATCGGCGAGGACGCGGTGCTGGTGATGAATGCCGGGGCGTCCTACAAGCTCGCCGAGGCGCTGCACGAGGAGATCAAGAAACGCACCGACGTGCCGGTGAAGTACGTCGTCAACGAGAACGGCCAGCTGCACGCGGCCATGGCGACCGGCTACTGGATCGACCAGGGCGCCGAGGTGATCGGTCACGTCGACGCCGCCGACTACTACGACAAGCACGCGGCGGCCTACGAGGAGCAGCTTCAGGACATCGCCAAGGAGAAGGCCGAGGGCACCGAGGCGGTGCCGATGAACCGCACCTTCGAGGATCGCCTCGAGCTCGACCTGGGCGGCGTGACCGCCAATGTCGTTTATTTCGGCCCGGCGCACTCGCCCGGTGACATCTCGGTGGTGATCCCCGAGCGCGACGTGGTGATCGCCGGCGACATGGCCTTCAACATCCGCATGCTGCCGATCTTCGAGTACACCGACACCAAGGCCTGGCTCGAGACCTGGCCCAAGTTTGCCGAGGTGGCCAAGGACAAGACCATCATCCCGGGCCACGGCGGGCCGACCGATCTCGAAACGGTCGAGCACTACACCAAGGACTATCTCGTGTTCCTGCGCACCGAGATCGGCAAGATGATCGATGAAGGCGGCACCCTGCAGGATGCCTACGAGCTCGACCAGAGTCAGTTCTCGCACTGGCACACCTTCGACGAGCTGGCGGGCAAGAACGCCGGGCGCGTGTTCCAGAAGATGGAATTCGAGTTCTGATGGTGGCGTGAATGTCGCCATGCCGGGCCGCCCCGGTCGTCCGCGGGCGGCTTTTTTGTGCCCGTCACCCGCTCGACTGCTTGCACTCCGCCGGCAATCGGCTTTACTCCCGGCAGGTGAACGTGCCCGGGAGGGAGCCGTCATGCGTCGATTTGCACTGGGTTTGCTGCTTTGCCTGATGCCGGTGGCCGGGATGACTGCCGACCCGCCGCGGCCCGATGACTCCCATGCCCTGCAGGGGATCGAGGAAGGACGCATCCTCTGGGATGTGACGGCCGGCGATCCGGACAAGCTGCTTGCCCGGCTGGGAGTGATCGAGCAGACCTATCGTGATCTCGAGCGCCAGGGTGTGGCGCCGCGCATGGTGTTCGCCTTCCGTGGCGGCGCGGTTCGGCTGCTTACGGAACAGGCTGCCGAGAGCCACATGGACGATGCGCAGACGATCCTGCAGATCCACGACATGCTGCGCGAGCTCGCCGCGCTGGATGGTGTCGAACGGATGGAGGCCTGTTCGATCGCCACTCGTCGGGTCGGTATCACGCAGGCCGAGCTGGTCGACCCGGTCGTCGAGGTCGGCAACACCTTCGTCACCGCCGCGGCCTATGCCCAGCGCGGTTTCGCCAAGATCAAAATCGATTGACGGTCCGATGGATGATGCGCAGCGTCAGGCGCTTCACGATCAGCTGCTCGAAAGCCGTGAGGCGCTGCGAGAGCTGCTGAGTGGCGACGACGAGTCCACCGAGCGCGTGGAGATCGACAGCGCGTGTCAGAGCAAGGAGAGTCAGCTGTCGCGCGCCGATTCGGCGCAGGTCCGGGAAATGGCTCGGGCGCTCCGTGCGCGCTGGGAGCGTGAACTCGCCCGCGTCGAAGGGGCGCTTCGGCGGATGGAAAACGACGAGTACGGCGACTGTTTCGTCTGCGGGGAGCCCATTCCGTTTCGCCGGCTCCAGAGCGATGCCAGCGTTACGCGCTGTGTCGAGTGTGCCGCAGACAACTGACAATCAAGCGGGAGCGATCCTATGACTCGAACAAAAACCGTATTGGCCGGCACTATTGCCGTGGCGCTCTTCCAGCCCGTCCAGGCCGAGCCGCCCGAGGGGCTCTATTCAATGGACGGCCTGATTGGCTCGACGGTTTACCTCGCCGCCGAGGACAATCGCGAGGCGGGCGAGGTCGACGACGTGCTGGTCGCCGAGAACATGAAGGTTCACGGGCTCGTGATCGAGCTCGACGACGATCTCGAGGGCTTCGAGAACGATGCGAAGCGTTTCGTCGAAGTGGACCAGTTCTCCGTGGCCACCCGTGCCGGCAATCGTCTCGACCGGGTCTCCTATGCGGTGTTCCTGCAGGACGAGGTGGACGTGGTGCGTGACTACCCGCGCGTCGACAACGACTGGTGGGTCGAGACCAAGCAGGCCGCCGCCAACGTCTGGGAGAGCACCAAGTCCGGCGCCTCCAGCGCCTGGCAGGCCACCAAGGACGTCACCTCGGACGTGATCGACAAGACCAAGGAAGGCGCGCGCGACGTGCTCGAGAGCCTGCAGCGCACGCTGGAGTAGGGTGGCGCCGGGTGCGTCCTCTTACGCCTTGGCCGGCGCCAGCATCCGCTTGAGGTAGTGCCCGGTGTGCGAGCCTTTGACCTCGGCGACCTGCTCCGGGGTGCCCGAGGCGATGATCTGCCCGCCGCCGGAGCCGCCCTCGGGGCCGAGGTCGACGATCCAGTCGGCCGTCTTGATCACGTCGAGGTTGTGCTCGATCACGATCACGGTGTTGCCGTGGTCGCGCAGGCGGTAGAGCACCTTGAGCAGCTGGGCGACGTCCTCGAAGTGCAGGCCGGTGGTCGGCTCGTCGAGGATGTATAGGGTGTGCCCGGTGTCGCGCTTGGCCAGCTCGCGCGACAGTTTCACCCGTTGGGCCTCGCCGCCGGAAAGCGTGGTGGCGTTCTGCCCCAGCTTCACGTAGCCGAGTCCCACGTCCATCAGGGTGGTCAGCTTGCGGTACAGGCTGGGCACGGCCTCGAAGAACTCGGCCGCCTCCTCGATGGTCATCTCCAGCACGTCGGTGATGGTCTTTCCCTTGTAGCGGATGTCGAGCGTCTCGCGGTTGTAGCGCGCCCCGCCACAGACGTCGCAGGGCACGTACACGTCCGGCAGGAAGTGCATCTCGACCTTGATCACCCCGTCGCCCTGGCAGGCCTCGCAGCGCCCGCCCTTGACGTTGAAGGAGAACCTCCCCGGCGTGTAGCCGCGCGAGCGGGCCTCCTGGGTGCCGGCGAACAGCTCGCGGATGGTGGTGAACAGCCCGGTGTAGGTTGCCGGGTTCGAGCGCGGCGTGCGACCGATCGGCGACTGGTCGATGTCGATCACCTTGTCGAGCTGTTCGATGCCGTGAATGTTCTTGTAGGGAGAGGCGGTCGCGCTGGCGCGGTTTAGCTGGTGCGCGCAGATCTTGAACAGGGTGTCGTTGATCAGCGTCGACTTGCCCGAGCCGGACACGCCGGTGACGCAGGTGAACAGCCCCAGCGGGATGTGAAGCGGGTCGCCCTGCAGGTTGTGGCCGGTCGCGCCCTCGAGCGTCAGCATCTGCTCGGCATCGGCGCGATTGCGTTCCGGCACCGTGATCTCGCGCTTGCCGGAGAGATACTGGCCGGTGAGCGAATCCTTGTTCGCCTCGATCTGCTTGGGCGTGCCCTGGGCGACCACCTGGCCGCCGTGCGCCCCGGCGCCCGGGCCGATGTCCAGCACGAAGTCCGCCGCGCGGATCGCGTCTTCGTCGTGCTCGACCACGATCACGGTGTTGCCGAGGTTGCGCAGGTGGGTAAGCGTGCCCAGCAGGCGATCGTTGTCGCGCTGGTGCAGGCCGATCGACGGCTCGTCGAGGATGTAGGACACACCCACCAGCCCCGAGCCGATCTGGCTCGCCAGCCGGATGCGCTGTGCCTCGCCGCCGGAGAGCGTCTCGGCGCTACGGTCGAGTGACAGATAGTTCAGGCCGACGTCGTTGAGGAATTTCAGCCGCGAGCGGATCTCGCGGACGATTGGCGTGGCGATCTCGCCGCGCGCCCCCTCGAGTTCCAGCTCGTCGAAGAAGCCGGCCGAGTGGCCGATCGACCAGCGGGTCACCGTCGGCAGGTTGTAACCGTCGATGAACACGTGCCGTGCGGCGCGGTTCAGGCGCGTGCCGTGGCAGCTCGGGCAGTCACTCTCGGAGATATAGCGCGCCAGCTCCTCGCGCACCGCCTGCGACTCGGTCTCGCGGTAACGGCGTTCCATGTTGGGCAGCACCCCTTCCCAGGGATGGGTGCGCTCCTTGGCGCGCCCGCGCGGGCCGATGTAGGTGAAGGCGATCTTCTCCTTGCCCGAACCACGCAGGATGATCTCGCGCAGATCTTCGGGCAGCTCCTCCCACGGCGTCTCCAGATCGAAGTCGTAGTGACTCGCCAGCGAGGAGAGCAGCGCGTGGTAGTAGGCGTTGCGACGGTCCCAGCCGCGCACCGCACCTGCGGCCAGCGACAGCTCGGGGTTGATGATCACCTTCTGCGGGTCGAAGAACTGCTTCACGCCCAGGCCGTCGCAGCTCGGGCAGGCGCCGACCGGATTGTTGAAGGAGAACAGCCGCGGCTCGAGCTCGCCCAGCGAGTAGCCGCACTTGGGGCAGGCGTGGCGCGAGGAGAAGACATGCTCCTCGTCGGAATCCATCGACACCACCATCGCCTGGCCGTCGGCCAGCCGCAGCGCGGTCTCGAACGATTCCGCCAGTCGCAGTTGCAGGTCGTCGCGCACCTTGAAGCGGTCGACCACGACCTCGATGGTGTTCTTGGTCTTGGGATCGAGGTTCGGGACCTCGTCGATCTCGTAGACCTCGCCGTTGATGCGCACCCGCAGGAAACCCTGCGCCTGCCATTCCTGGAACAGCTTGTGGTGCTCGCCCTTGCGGTTCTCGATCACCGGCGCGAGCAGCAGCCACTTCGAGCCCTCGGGCAGGTCCATCACGTGGTCGACCATCTGCGAGACCGTCTGCGCGGTCAGGTCGATGTCGTGCTCCGGGCAGCGCGGGATGCCGGCGCGGGCGTACAGCAGGCGCAGGTAGTCGTATATCTCGGTGACCGTGCCCACCGTCGAGCGCGGGTTGTGCGAGGTGGTCTTCTGCTCGATCGAGATCGCCGGCGACAGCCCCTCGATGGTGTCGACGTCCGGCTTGTCCATCATCGACAGGAACTGGCGCGCGTAGGCCGACAGCGACTCGACGTAGCGTCGCTGGCCCTCGGCGAAAATCGTGTCGAAGGCGAGCGACGACTTGCCCGAGCCGGACAGGCCGGTGAAGACGATCAGCTTCTCGCGTGGCAGGTCGACATCGATGTTCTTGAGATTGTGCGTGCGTGCGCCGCGAATGCGGATGAACGGATCGGCCATGGTGTGCGGGTGTCGCTCGATTGAATGGACATCGCGCGCGGCCGGAAGGCCCTGCCCCCAGTCGCGCGCGGAACCGGACATTGTAGTCGAAAGGGCGTCGATCTCGCTGACCCGCCAAGCGGTTAGGCGAATCGCGCCGGCGATTGGTGCCCCTCTTCCCGGATGCTTTATAGTGATGGTTTGGCCGGCGACTCGACCGGTCCGGCAGGAACCAGAAGGAGTGTGAATATGGCGAGCCGCGGTGTGAACAAGGCAATCATCATCGGCAATCTCGGGGTCGACCCGGACGTCCGCTACCTGCCGTCCGGCGGCCAGGTGACGAACATCCGCGTGGCCACCTCCGAGCAGTGGCGCGACAAGAACACCGGCGAGAACCGCGAGAACACCGAGTGGCACCGCATCGTCTTCTTCGGCAAGCTCGCCGAGATCGCCGGCGAGTACCTGAAGAAGGGCAGCCAGGTCTACATCGAGGGCCGGCTGCAGACCCGCAAGTGGCAGGGTCAGGACGGCCAGGACCGTTTCACCACCGAGATCGTCGCCAACGAGATGCAGATGCTCGGTGGCCGTCCGGGCGCCGGTGGCGGCCAGGGCGGTTACGGCGGCGGCCAGGCCAGCCAGGGTGGCTACGGTGGTGGCGGTTACGGCGGTGGTGCTGCCGCGGCCGGTGCTGGCGCCGGTGCAGGCTATGCTGGCGGCCAGTCCGACTACGGCGCGCCGCCCCCGCCGCCGAGCCAGGACCAGCGCCCGGCCAAGTCGATCGACGACGGCTTCGGCGAGGACGATATTCCGTTCTAAGCCCTGCTGGGCTCGATCGAATCAGGCAACCCCGTCTTCGGACGGGGTTTGTTGTTTGGGAGGCTGGCACAAAAAACCCCGCTCGACCGAGCGGGGTTTTGTCGTTCCGGGCTGGCGAGTGATCAGTCCTTGGCGACCACCGGCAGGCCGGCCTCTTCCCAGGCGCTCATGCCACCCATCAGGTTGGCGATGTCGGTATAGCCTTCGCGCAGCAAGAGGCTTGCCGCGACGGTCGAACGCATGCCCGAGCCGCAGACCAGCGTGACCGGTTCGTCCTTGGCCACGCCGTCGATGCCGCCGCGCACGTCATGCGCGGGCATGTGGTGGGCGCCGAGGGCATGGCCGTCGTCCCATTCGTTTTGCTCACGGTTATCCCACAGCGCGCGGCGGTCGTGGTCGAGGTCGTTCTTGGCCGTCTCGGCGTCAACCAGCGGAATGTTGGCGAACGGCTCGCCGGCCGTGAGCCAGGCATCGAAGCCGCCGTCGAGGAAGCCGACCACCTTGTCCTGGCCGACGCGGACCAGCGCGCGGATGGCATCGCTGATCAGCTCGTCGTCGCCGTCGTGGTCGACCAGAATCAGCGGCTTGTCCGGCGGGGCGACCCAGCCGGCCCAGGTGGAAAGGTTGTCGCCGAACTCGATGCCCAGCGAGCCCTTGATGTGTGCGGCGTTGAAGGCCAGCCGATCACGGATGTCGATGATCGCCGCGCCGTTGTCCATCTGCGCCTTGAGGTCGTCGATGTCGAACGCCTCGATCTCCTCGGGCAACAGATCGACCATGCCCTGCACCGGCTTCGGCCCCTCGGAGTTGGTGACCTTGTTGCGGGGGTAGAAGTCCGGTGCCGGCGGCAGGTTGCCCAGCAGCAGCTCGACGAACTCGTCCTCGGACAGGTCCGGGTCGAGCAACGGGTTGGCGACGCGCTCGTAACCGAGCGTCGAGACGGTGCGCCCGGCCATGCCGCCACCGCAGGCGGAGCCGGCGCCGTGACCCGGGCGGATCTCCAGCCCGTCCGGCAGGTCCTTGAGTTTCTCGCGCACGCTGTGGAAGGCCTGGCGGGCCATGCCGCGGGTGGCTTCCTCGCCGAGCAGGTCCGGGCGCCCGAGGCTGCCGACGAACAGGAAGTCGCCGGTCAGGGCGACCACCGGCACGTCCGGCGAGCGCGCGCCATCAAAGACCAGGAAGGTGAGGTGCTCGGGGGTGTGCCCCGGGGTGTGCAGTGCCTCGAGGCGCACGTTGCCCATCTGCACCGAGTCGCCCTCGCGCATCGGCAGGTGGTCGAAGGCCACCTCGTAGTCCTCGTTGTCGTCATAGCCCGACAGGTGCAGCTTCGCGCCGGTGGCCTCGGCCAGTTCGCGGGCGCCCGAGGCGAAATCGGCGTGGATGTGCGTATCGAGCACGTGACGGATCACGAAGCCTTCCTCGGCAGCGAAATCGATGTAGAAGTCGATGTCGCGTCGCGGATCGACGATCGCCAGCTCATTGCTCTGCTGGCAGCCGATCGCGTAGCTCATCTGCGACAGGCCTTTCTCTTCGAACGCTTCGAACAGCATTGAATGCTCCCCCGATCAGGTAAATAAGCGTGGCTTGGGAATGTATCAGAGAAATTGTTCGTTGTTCGGAGACCTTGGGACGTCTCGGAAGTTTCTCAACCCCCGACTGCCATCCGGCCGCGCGGCGCCGCCACGACAGCGGTTGCGCCTGGTGGCGGACCTGTGATTAGCTCGAATCATCGGGCGGCCGCCGCCCGACTCTCTCCGACCCGCTTTGGTGCCCGGCTGCGGCCGGCGCCCACAGGAGGCCCGCGGTGCTCTCGATCTGGAACGACATCGCCGACCAGGCCACGGCCTTCCGCCGTCGCCTGCACCAGTCCCCGGAGCTGACCTGGCAGGAGCACGCCACGGCCGGCACTATCCGCACGGAACTCGATCACCTCGGCATCCCCTGGCGTGCCTGTGCCGGCACCGGCACGGTTGCCCACCTTGCTCCCGAGGCGACCGGCCGGCACATCGCCCTGCGCGCCGATATCGACGCACTGCCGATCGACGAGATCAGCGGCAAGGACTGGTCCTCCGGCACGCCGGGCATCATGCATGCCTGCGGACACGACGGGCATACCGCCACCCTGCTGGCGGTGGGTCGCTGGCTCAAGACCTGCGAGGACGAGCTTCCCGGTCCGGTGACCCTGCTGTTCCAGCCGGCCGAGGAAGGCGGTCACGGTGCGCGCGAGATGATCGCTGACGGGGCGCTCAAGGGCGTCGACTGGGTCTTCGGCTGGCACAACTGGCCGGCGATCCCGTATGGCAAGGCGGTCTGCCCGGACGGCCCGGTGATGGGTGCGAACGGCATCTTCGAGATCCGGCTCAAGGGCAGCGGCGGGCACGCCAGCCAGCCGGAGATCTGCCGTGATCCGGTGCTGGCCGGCTCGGCCGTGGTGCAGTCGATCCAGCAGATCGTCTCGCGCCGGATCGCGCCTCAGGCGAGCGCGGTGGTCAGCGTGACAACCTTCGAGGCCGGTGGCGCGATTACCGCCATCCCCGACACCGCCCGGCTGGCCGGTTCGGTGCGCGTGGGCAGCACCGAGGAGCGCGACGCCGTCGCCGAGCATCTCGAGCAGGTCGTCCGCGACACGGCTGCCGCTTACGGCGTCGAGGCCCGGGTCACCTTCACTCCCCGCTATCACGCCACCGTCAACCACCCCGAGGCCGCCGCGCACTATCGTGGTGCATTGGCGCGCGTGCTGGGTGCCGATTGGCGCGATGACGCGCTGCCGGTGCCGATCATGGCGTCCGAGGATTTCAGCTACTACCTTCGGGAGGTGCCGGGCGCCTTCGCTCTGATCGGCGCCGACGACGGCGAGGGCCATCACTGGCCCTGTCACAACCCGCGCTATGACTTCAACGACCGGCTGATCGACCCGGTGGGGCGGCTCTTCGCCGACATCGTCGGGCTGCCGATCGACGCCGCGGGCTGAACGTCAAACGGGCAGGCCTGTCTCTTGCAAGGTCTGTGACTGACACGCCGGGAAACCGGCCGGGCGCCCCGCTGCGAGGCGGCGGGACGACACCATCTGCAACCAGGGGAGAATGGCCAATGCACATGCAGGCGTTCGAGCAGTGGGAATCCGAAATCCGCGCGTACTGCCGCGCGGCGCCCACGGTCTTCCATTCGGCGAGCAATGCCCGCCAGACCGACGAGCAGGGCCGTAGTTACATCGATTTCTACGCCGGCGCCGGGGTGCTCAATTTCGGGCACAACGACCCGAAGATGAAGGACGCCATCATCGACTACATCCAGAACGATGGCGTCGCCCACAGCCTGGACATGTACACCAGCGCCAAGCGGGCCTTCATCACCAAGTTCGTCGATACCATCCTCAAGCCGCGCGACATGGACTATCGGCTGCAGTTCGTCGGCCCGACCGGCACGAATGCCGTCGAGGCCGCGCTCAAGCTGGCCCGTCGCGTCACCGGCCGCGAGCAGGTGGTTTCCTTCCACCATGCCTTCCACGGCATGACGCTCGGTGCGCTGGCCGCGACCACCAACGCCCACTTCCGCAACGCCGCCGGCGTGCCGCTGAACAACGTCGTCCACCAGGCCTTCGGCTGCGAGACCCCCTGCCCGAACTGCCAGCTCGGCTGCGGCATGGCCTCGCTCGAACGCATGCGCGATCTGTACGACGACCCGTCCTCGGGGCTGCCCAAGCCCGCGGCGTTCCTGGTCGAGACCATTCAGGCCGAGGGTGGCGTGCGCGTCGCCTCGGAGGAGTGGCTCAAGGGCGTCCAGGATCTCGCCCATGATCTCGGCGCGCTGTTTATCGTCGACGACATCCAGGTCGGCTGTGGCCGGACCGGTCCGTACTTCTCCTTCGAGGAGATGGACCTCGACCCGGACATCGTCACGCTGGCCAAGGGTATCGGCGGCTTCGGCACGCCGATGGCGATGAACCTCAACAAGCCCGAGCACGACAAGCACTGGGCGCCGGGCGAGCACACCGGCACCTTCCGCGGCCAGGACCTGTCGTTCATCGCCGGCACCGTGGCGCTGGGTTACTTCGACGACCCGGCGTTCATGGACGAGACCCGCCGCAAGGGCGAGGTGATCAAGAAGCGCCTGGAGAAGATCGCCGAGAAGTACCCGCGCTTCGCCGTGCGCGGCCGCGGCATGATGCAGGCGATCGACTTCATCGACGGCGATCTATCCAAGCGCATCGCGCGCGAATGTTTCGACCGTGGCCTGCTGGCGGCGGTCTGCGGGTCGCGCGGCCAGGTGATCAAGTTGATCCCGCCGCTGACCATTCCCGATGACGACCTTGCCGAGGGGCTCGACCTGTTCGAGCAGGCCGTCGATGCACAGGTGGAGGGCTGACCCATGCGCCAACGTGACGACATGACATTCCCGATGGAGGAATACGAGCGCCGGCTCGGCGAGCTGCGCATGCGCATGGCCGAACGGCTGCTCGACGCGGTGATCATCACCGACCCCGAGAACCTGATGTACCTCACCGACTACCAGACGACGGGGTACTCGTTCTTCCAGGCACTGGTGGTGCCGCTCGACGACGAGCCATTCATGATCACCCGCACCATGGAGGAGTCCAATGTCCACGCGCGGACCTGGGTGGAGATCACCCGGCCGTACCCGGACACGGGTGATGCCATCCAGATGCTGGTCTCCTCTCTCAAGGAGTTCGGCCTGGCGAACAAGTACATCGGCTACGAGCGCAACAGCTACTTCTTCCCGGCCTACCAGCAGGATGCGCTGCACACCACGCTGACCGGGGCGAAGCTCTTGGACTGCTTCGGCATCGTCGAGTGTGGTCGCCGGACCAAGTCCAAGCACGAGTTCGAGATCATGCGCCGCGCGGCCATCGCCACCGAAGCGGGCATGAAGGCGGGCCTCGAGGCCTGCAAGGCCGGCGTGACCGAGAACGAGATCGGCGCGGAGATCAGTGCCGGCATGTTCCGCGCCGGCGGTGAACCCCCGGCGGTGATGCCCTACGTGACCTCCGGGCCGCGCACCATGATCGGCCACGCCACCTGGGAGGGCCGCGTGGTCAAGCCGGGCGAGCACGTCTTCCTCGAGGTCGCCGGCTGCTACCGCCGCTATCACACCGCGATGATGCGCACTGCCGTGCTCGGCGAGCCCACCGAGCTGATGTGGAAGGCGCAGGAGCGGATGAAGGAGGCGCTCGAACGGGTCAAGGCGCTGATCCGCCCGGGAGTCACCGTCTCGGATGCAGACAACCTGGTCCGCTCGATCATGACGGTCGACGATGCCCACGGGAAGCTGATCACCCGCTCGGGCTATTCCATCGGCATCGCCTTCCCGCCCAGCTGGGACGAGGGCTACATCCTCAGCCTGATGCACGGTGACAAGACCATCCTGCGCGAGGGCATGACCTTCCACATCATCCCCTGGGCCTGGGGCGTGGACGGTGACAAGACCTGCGGCATCTCCGACACCATCTACATCACCAAGGATGGCTGCGAGTCGTTCTTCGACATGCCGCAGGACTTCACCGTCAAGCGCGAAGAGGCCAAGCGCGAGATCCCCGACGAGCCGAAGATCGAACTGCTCAACGCGGATGCCGGCAGCAAGAAGGCGAAGCCCGAGTCCGATTCGAAGACCAAGCCGGAGCAGAAGCACTCCAAGGAGACCCGCGCCTCATGACCCAGACCGTCATCAACCCGACCAACGGCCAGAAACTGCATGAATTTCCGGTCATGGATCCGGCCCAGCGCGATACGGTGCTCGAGCGTAGTGAGGCGGCCTATCGCGACTGGCGCAAGACCAGCTTCGAGGAGCGCGCCGATCTGCTGAGGCGCGTGGCCAAGGTGATGCGCGACGACCGCGAGCGCCTGGCCCTGCTGATGACCGACGAGATGGGCAAGCCGATCCGCGAGGCGCGCGGCGAGGTGGACAAGGCGGCCTGGTGCGCCGAGCACTACGCCCGGCACGCCGAGAAGTATCTCGAGCCGGAAATGATCAGCTCGGATGCCACGGTCAGCTACGTGCAGTACCTTCCGATCGGCACGGTGCTGGGCATCCTGCCGTGGAACGCGCCGTTCTGGCTGGCCTTTCGTTTTGCCGCCCCGGCGCTGATGGCCGGCAACACCTGCGTGATGAAGCACGATGCCCACGTGCCGGCCTGCGCGGCGGGCATCGCGGAATCCTTCGAGAAGGCCGGTTTCCCGCAGGGCGTGTTCCAGAACCTGCCGCTGGAAACCGAGGACATCCAGGGCGCGATCGAGACCGAGTGCGTGCGTGCCGTCTCGTTCACCGGCTCGGACCGTGCCGGTTCGATTGTCGCGGCCACCGCGGCCCGCCAGATCAAGCCGGCAGTGCTCGAACTGGGCGGCTCGGACCCGGTGATCGTGCTGGCGGATGCCGATCTCGAGGCCGCCGCCGACACGGTGGTGCTCTCGCGGATCATCAATGCCGGCCAATCGTGCATCGCGGCCAAGCGCATCATCATCGAGGAGTCCGTCTACGAGCAGTTCCTCGACATGATGAAGGTCCGCCTCGAGCGGCTGACCATGGGCGACCCGCGCGAGGAGGCCACCGATGTCGGGCCGATCGCTCGAGACGAATTGCGCGAGGGGCTGCATCGGCAGGTGCAGGCCTCGGTCGAGGCGGGCGCCCGCTGCCTGCTCGGCGGCGAGATGCCCGAGGGCGACGGCTTCTTCTACCCGGTCACCCTGCTGGCCGACGTGGACGACTCCATGGTCGCCTTCTGCGAGGAAACCTTCGGCCCGATCGCCGTCGCCATCTCCGCGCGTGACGCCGACGAAGCACTCGAGAAGGCCAACAGCACCAAGTACGGGCTGGGTGCGGCCATCTGGACCAGCGGCGTGCCCAAGGCCATCCACATGGCCCGTGATGTCGAGGCCGGCCAGGTCTCCATCAACGGCATCGTCAAGACCGACCCGCGCCTGCCCAGCGGTGGCATCAAGCGCTCGGGATACGGCCGCGAGCTCGGTCCGCACGGCATCAAGATGTTCGTCAACGCCCAGCAGGTCTGGGTGGGGCCGAAACAGGACTGACTCGGCCACGTCATGCCGGCCGATGTTTTGTTCAGGAAAAGCCTGGGTGCGAGCCCGGGCTTTTGTCGTCCCAAGGCCGGGAAGTGATGAGTGGCCATTCCCGGTTGCGCCACCGGCTGCTCAGTGTGCTAGCGGTTGTCTTGGGACTGGTTGTGGTTCAGGTGTTGTCATTGGGCACCAACCAGCTTGTGCGCATAGTCGGGTGGTTGCCGCATGGTGACCCGGCGGCTGCGCTCATCTATCGGTCCGTTGTCGTCGTCCTGGGTGGCTATCTCGCTGCGAGGGTGGCGCCTTCGCATCCAATGGCTCATGCGCTCGTCCTGGGCGTCGTCGAGGCCGTGATTTTTGCCGTTGCCGCGGCCGTTCTGTTGCCCCTGCAGTTCTTCGGTCCGGGTTGGTACTACTTCGGCCTCGCTGTCGCCGCGTTACCTTGCGCCTGGCTTGGTGGGCGACTGCATGCAAGGTTGCAGACGTAATCGCTTGCGCGCGCAGTTCCTCATGCCCTGATTTCTCTTGCTCATGGCTGATGTATCCCGAGTGATAGCTATCGGCGGTCGGGTGAACGTGCGAGACTGGGCTGCAAAAATATGGTCAGCCGCATGCTGATCATTTTTTGTGCGACCCATGACAAGCAAGGAGGGCGTATGTCGCCAGTAGTGAAAGCGGCCGCGGCTGCAGGGATGACGTTGGGACTGATGGGCTGCTCCATCACGCAGTCCGTCCAGCCGGTAACGGACGCGAATATCGAGCGCGTCTGCGTAGAAACCAACCCCGCCGTGCTCATGGACGGGTTCGAGCCGACCATGTGCGAACTGATCGAGGCGCACGGCCTGACCACCGAGGTCTATTCCGGAGAACGCCCGGCGGACTGCTCGCACTTCCTCGAATACACCGCCAACTGGCGCTGGGATATGGCGATGTACCTCTCCTATGCCGATATCCAGGTCTACGACCGCGAGGGTCTTGAAGGTCGAGCCACGTACGACGCCCGCAACGGCGGCGGCCGGATGGACAAGTTCGGTCCGACACGCAGCAAGATCGAGCCATTGATTGACGAGTTGTTTGGTGGTGCAGATGCCAGTGGTCAGAATTGAGGGGTAAGGTGAAGGGCTCTTATCCCTCCTTTTAGGTATGTTTAATTGCAGGTAGTCGAGCCTATTCGAAAGGAGATGGTGTGCCGAAAGAATTGACTTGGCGGAAGGCCATAGAAAAAGTGCTGAAAGACACTGGCGGCGCAATGCACTACAAAGATATCGCTGACGAAATTGTTAGCCGAGGCCTGAGGACCAATGTCGGGGCTACGCCGCCGGCGACAGTGAGTGCAAATTTAACCTCTTCAATCAGCAAGGACGGCGAGAACTCCCCCTTCCAAAAGGTTGGCCGGGGAGAGTTTATGCTTCGTGAGAAGGATGGCTCCAGTGACAAGCCGGTGCCAGTGAAAGGGCAGTTTGATGATGAGAACGGTTCTGAAAGCCAATACGACATAATTTCGTCCTTCGGAATGTACTGGCGGCGGGACTACGTTGATTGGGGCGCACGTCCAAGAATTCTAGGGATGCAGCAGATTGGAGCAGAGGCGGTAAATTTTTGCGATCAGGTCGGCATTTATCTCCTTTACGACGGCAGAGAAATTATTTACGTCGGGAGGTCAACCGATAGACCTTTGGGCAAACGCCTGTATGAGCACACTGCCGATCGTCTGTCCACAAGGTGGGACAGGTTTTCTTGGTTTGGATTGCTCCCTGTCTCTGACAAAGGGGATCTTTGCGGTCTTCCGGACAGCTATGTCGCGAAAAAGATCGTGCCTGCTATGGAAGCGGTGCTTATTGAAGCATTAGAACCGCGCCAAAACAGAAAACGTGGCGATGACTTGTCCGCAGTTGAGTATCTCCAAAAAGAAGACCCGGAGATTGACCGGAAGAGAAAGAAGGCACTTTTGGAATCCGCACTTTCAAAAGTGTAGCGGAACTCGTCCCTAACGGATGGGGTGGCCTAGCCCTGAAAAGAGCGGGAGAACTTTTTTGAATAACTAAGACTTCGCACGCTTGATTTGCTGAGCTACTCGGTTGGGCTTCGTTGCCAAGCGCGCGAGGCCCTTTCTCTTGCTTGCCCAAGAGAAAGGGCCCAAAGAGAAGGGCACCCCTCGCCTTGGCCCTGCGGGCTTCCCTCCCGTCCGTGCTGCCGCGGACGGGCACGGTTCGACGCGACGTCGTGTCGCGGCGAACCTCGGCGCAACGTCCTTGTTGCGCCGTCCCTGCGTCACCCCGGCCGCTCGGCAAGGGCGAAGGGGACTTCCGCCTCAGTCGGTTCATTGCCACGAACAATTGGTTTGGTGCGGCTTAGGGCTGGGCACGCGCTGTTGGCGCGTTTCGCGAGCGGGGCTCGCTCCCACGCGGGATCTGGTGGTTGTGGGAGCGGCCCTTGGCCGCGAAAGCCGGTGCGTTCAGCCAAGTAGTCAAAGTGATTCGTTGTTTCGGAGTTTTCAGTTGGCACTCCCTGGGGCCCCTTGCGCTTTGCCTCGTTGCCGACGGGTTGCAGGGTCTGGGCGGCATGGACGCCGCCCAGAGGTTCGCCGCGACAGGAGGTCGCGTCGAACCGACCCGTTCGCAACCCGGCGGTGACGAGGGAAGCCCGAAGGGCCAAGGCGCCGGGGTGTCCTTGTCTTTGGGGACTTTCTATTGGACAAGCAATAGAAAGTGCCTCGGGCGTAGGTAGTGCGGTGCGACCGAAACCGCTGAGCGAAACAAACGCCCGAAACCGTTCCATCTCCGCCGCAAGGCATTCTCCCCCTTTCGCCTAAATCCGGTTGGATCACGAAGCTAGCGGCCCGACAACGGAACCGGATAACCATTCGCACAAACCGGTCGCTCGTTTGAACCCGGCCAGATCGCCGCCTAGGCTCTAATCTTGTGTTTTTTGCGTCCGGACGGCCTGCGGGCCGAGAGTCTCAACACGAGCAAGGCGGGGCAGAGATGACGTTTTCTCCGAGCATGAGGTTCGCGCTGTTCGGTGCCGGGCTGACCGCGATCGCCTACGGGCTGGCGCGCTTCGCCTTCGGCCTGTTCGTGCCACCGATCAAGGCGGATTTGGGACTCTCGCCGGAGGTGATCGGTGTGATCGGCGCGCTACCGCTGGTCAGTTTCGTGCTGGCCTCGTTTGTCGCGCCTTTTCTGGCTGTCCGGATGGGGTCCCGCTACACGGCGATGCTCTCCGGGACGATTGCTGCCAGCGGCCTGCTGGTGATCGGCCAGGCGCCTGACGCGGTGTCGCTTGGCGTGGGGGTGTTCGCCTGCGGTATCGCCACCGGTCTGATGATGCCGGCGCTGTCGGGTGCCATGCAGGCGGTGGTGGAGCGCTCGATGCACGGTCGGGTGAGCGCGATCATGAATGCGGGCACCAGCATTGGCGTGGCCGTCTCCGTGCCGGCGGTGCTGTTCCTGGCCGACGCCTGGCGGTTTGCCTACGGCATCTTTGCGCTGCTGGCCGTCGTCGGCATCGTCGCCACCTGGCGTGTCATTCCCTCGGTATCGCGGGTCACGCCGTCGGACGCCGCCCCACCGCCGCCGATCAGCCGCCTGCAGTGGTGGCGCCTTGGGCGGCTGTCGGTGTTCTCCTTCCTGATGGGGTTCGTCGCCAACGCCTACTGGGTCTTCGCGCCGGACCTGGTGGTCACCCTGGGCGAGCTGCCGCCCAACGCCACCGGCTGGCTGTGGCTGGCGGTGGGCGTCGCCGGTCTCGGCGGGGCGGTGGTCGCCGACTTGGCCGATCGCAACAACCCGCCCATCACCCAGGCCCTGATGCTCATGATGCTCGCGACCAGCCTGGCATTGCTTGCCGCCAGCCCTGATAACTTGTTCCTGGCGACGTTCTCCGCGCTGGTCTTCGGGCTGGCCTACATGAGCCTGACGGGGCTCTACCTGATGACCGGCATCCGCCTGTTGCCGGGGCACCTGTCGCTGGGGCCGGTGCTGCCGTTCGTGGCGGTCGCGCTCGGGCAGGCAGCCGGTTCGCCCGTGGTCGGCGTGCTGGTCGAGGCGGTCGGTTACGCCGACGCGTTTGCCATATTCGCCGCGATCGGCGTGGTGGTCGCGATCCTGTCGCCGCTGTACCCGCGCACCATCGGCGAGGAGCCCGAGGAAGAGCCTGACTATGAAACCGGTCTCCAGGGTGCTTATGACCACCAGCTCCGCGACGCGGAGGGAAATCCGCTGGACCCCGTCACGGCCGGAGTCAGCAAGTCCTAGCTGAGCCGAATACGGAGGCGGCGGCCCGACCGGGCACGGCCGGTTGTTCCGTGATGGCTTCCCGTGTCCTCACGCTCTGCGCTGATTATCGGAACGCGACGCTGTTGCGCCCCTGCCTCTTGGCCTCGTATAGGGCGTCGTCGGCGCGTTTGATCAGGGTGTCAGGGGTGTCGCCGTCGTGATAGAGGCTCGCGCCGATACTGGTGGTGACTTGCCCGACCTCGCTGAATGACGTGGTCTCGATGGCGGTGCGCAGCTTCTTGGCTAAGGTAAGAAGCGTCGTCTGATCGGCATGCGGGACGATGACGAGGAATTCCTCGCCGCCCCAGCGGCCGAGTACGTCGGTCTGGCGGCAGTTCTCTCTCAGCACGTCGACGAACTCCTTGAGGGCGATGTCGCCGGTGCGGTGGCCGAAGCGGTCGTTGATGCGCTTGAAGTGGTCGACGTCGAGCAGGACCACGCCGAAGACATCGCCGTAGCGTTCGGCCTTGCGGGCTTCCTCGCCCAGCACCTCGTCGAGCCGGTGGCGGTTGCACACCCCGGTGAGCTTGTCGGTGACGGCCAGTCGTTCGGCTCGACGGTATGCCTCCTCGAGCTGGCGTTTCAGGCCGCTCTGGCGGAGGTAGACGAACAGCCCGGCCAGCAGCACGACGATGAAGAAGCCGATCACCTGCCAGAGCAGCATGTAGTCGATGCGTTCCTCGTAGCGCACCGAGATCCACTTGTTGTTGATGGCCCGCTTCTGCTCGTCGGTGACACTGGCGACGGCCTTCTGCATGATGCCGTGCAGGACGGGGCGGTCCTCGCGCACCGCCACGCCCATGTCCCATGACTTACCGGTATCGCCGGTGATGCGCAGCTCGCCGGTGTACTCGGTCTGCAGCTTGTAGCCGATGGTTGCGAGCGTGCCGATGTAGCCGAACACCTCGCCGTCACGAACCATGTCCAGTCCGCCGTCGATGTCGGTGACCTCGATCAGCTCGAGGTCCGGGTAGTCGTCCTTGAGCAGTTCGGCGAAGGCGTACAGTGCCGGGATCGCGATCTTGCGTCCCTGCAGGTCGTCCAGGCCGGTGATGAAGGCGACGTCGGCCTTGGTGGCGATCACCAGCGGGGTCTCGATGTAGCTGTCGGTGAACTCAAGGTATTTCTCCCGCTCCGGGGTGCGCATGGCAAGGCTGAACAGGTCGCACCGGCCGGCCTTGAGCGCGTCCACCGACTCGGTCCAGGTCGCGGTGGGCAGCGGGCGGAAGCGGGTCGAGAGCGTCTTTTCGAACAGCTCGAAATAGTCGGCGCTGATACCGACGTAGTCACCGTGCGTGTCGAAACGCTCGAATGGCATCCAGTTGGGATCGATGCAGATGTCGATCGGCCCAGCCTCGCGCAGGTAGGCGCGTTCCTCCTCGGTCAGGCGTGCATCCTGGAGAAACCCGTTCTGGCGGCCGGCAAGCCATTTGCTGGTCAGGGCCTCCCATTCGGTCAGCGTGATCTCGTCCAGCCCCTTCTGCACGATCGAGCGCAGCTCGGGCTTGTCCGGGTTGATGCCGAAACGGAGGTCCTCTTCGGCCAGCCCGGGGATCTTGAGCTCGCCGCCGATGCGGATGTTGGTGTAGGCGCGACGCTGGATGACCTGATTGATGTTGGTGAGGTTCTGGACGAAGGCGTCGATCTGTCCCAGCACCAGGGCGCGGGTCATTTCCTGGTAGGTCTCGAAGCCGCGCAGCTCGACGTCGGCCGCCTGGCGCAGGTCCGCCTCGTAGAAGATGCCCTCGATGACCCCGACCTTCCTGCCGGCAAGGTCCTCGATGCCCGTGTAGGCGCCGAAGTCATCGCGCACGAAGACGAATACCGGGATGGTGTAGTACGGCTCGGTGTAGAGCGTGAACCCGGTGCGGTCCTCGCGGTAGGAGATGCTGGCGATCATGTCGACCTGCCCGCTCCGAAAGCGCGGTAGGGCATCGCTCCACACGCCGAACTCCTTCCTGAACTCGAGGCCGGTCTTCTCGGAGACCAGTCGCAGCACGTCGTGTTCGAAGCCGGCACCGCTGCCATCCCGGATCACGCTGAACGGCGGGTGGTCGACCATCATGGCGATGGTTGCGGTGGGGTGTCGGTCGAGGAAGGCCTGTTCTTCGGGGGAAAGGGGCGCCGCCTGCAGGCTCCCGGAAAAGAGCAGCAGGGATATCCAGCCAAGCAGCAGGGCGTTCTTCATGCGGTGCCCATTCGTCGTTCCGGTTGTTCGGTGCGGGGTCGGGTCCATCCGTCGATAGACGACGCTGGGTAAATCATACCCGCTTGGCCGCATGTGACCAGCGCGATCGGCGGGTTTGCCCCGCGGCATTAACCCGCGGGTGATTCCGTAATCAGACCTGGCCGTACTGCCCCGCCGCGCCCACCCAGCGGGCGATCAAGGGGTTGACCGACTCGGGGAACCGTTCCAGCAGCTCGTCGGCCAGCTGGCCTGCCTCCTCGAGTTTGCCCTGGTCCTCCTGCAGATCGGCGATCTTGAGCTTGGCGATGCCGGCCTGGCGGGTACCGAGCACCTCGCCGGGGCCGCGCTGTTCGAGGTCCGCCTCGGCCAGGCGGAAGCCGTCCTCGGTCTCGCGCATCAGCCCCAGTCGCGCCCGCGCGCGATCGCTCAAGGGTTCGTCGAACAGCAGCACGCAGTGGCTGGCGGTCGCGCCGCGCCCGACGCGCCCGCGCAGCTGGTGCAGTTGCGCGAGACCCATGCGCTCGGCGTTCTCGATGATCATCAACGAGGCATTGGGCACGTCCACGCCCACCTCGATCACGGTGGTCGCCACCAGCAGGTGGTAGTCGCCGGCCTTGAAGCGGGCCATCTCGCGCTGCTTCTCGGCGGCATTCATCCGCCCGTGCACCATGCCAATCGACAGGTGCGGCAACTCTTCGCCGAGCATGGCGAAGGTGGATTCGGCCGCCTGCGCCTCGATCTGGCCTTCCTCGATCAGCGGGCAGACCCAGTAGGCCTGTCGGCCCTCGGCGCAGACCTGGCTGATGCGATCGATTACCTCGCCGCGCCGGTCGGCGCGCACCACCACGGTGGTCACCGGCGTGCGACCCGGCGGCAGCTCGTCGATGACCGAGACGTCGAGGTCGGCGAACTGCGTCATGGCGAGCGTGCGCGGGATGGGGGTGGCGGTCATGATCAGCTGGTGCGGCCGGCGCGCGCCGCCGTCCCGACTCGCCCCCTTGTCGGTCAGCGCCAGACGCTGGTGGACGCCGAAGCGGTGCTGCTCGTCGACGATTACCAGCCCGAGTCGGTGGAAGTCGACCGATTCCTGGAACAGGGCATGGGTGCCGATGACGATCTGGGCGCGGCCATCGGCCAGCTGTGCCAGCCCCTCGCGACGCTGGGCCGCGGACTGCTGGCCGGAGAGCAGCAGCACGGAAAGCCCGAGCGGCTCGAACCACTGGGCGAAGTTGCGCGCGTGCTGCTCGGCGAGCAGGGCGGTGGGAGCCATCAGCGCGACCTGGTAACCGGCATCGATCACGTCCAGCGCGGCGGCCGCGGCCACCAGCGTCTTGCCCGATCCGACGTCGCCCTGCACCAGTCGCAGCATGGGCAGTTCCTGGGCGAGATCCGCCTTGATCTCGCCGATCACGCGCTGTTGTGCGCCGGTGGGGGTGAAGCCGAGATGGCCGAGCAGTTCGTCGAACAGGTGCTCGCGCGGCGGGATCGCCGGGGCGGCGACCTGGCGGGTGACCGCACGGCGCTGGCGCAGGGCGAGAATGTGGGTGGCCAGTTCCTCGGTGATCAGCCGCTGGAAGGCCGGCTCAAGGCGCGACGGCACGCCGTCGCGGCGCTTGGGGAGATGGATGCGTTGTAATGCCTTCATCAGCGATGGCCAGCCACGGGCCTCCCGGATGGCGGCGGGCAGCGGGTCGGAAAGCTCGCGCACGGCGATTTCGAGCGCGCCCTCCACCAGTTGGCGCAATTTGGGTTGGGCGACCCCCTCGGTGGCCGGATAGACCGGGCGGATATGGCCGATCTGGCTCGGGGTGACCAGTTCCGGTTGCGCCATTTCCAGCCCGTTCGGGCCCTGCTGCAGTTCGCCGAACAACAGATAGGTCCGCCCGGCTTGCGGGGTGGGCCCGAAGCGGCCAAAGAACCAGATGGTGAGCGGGGTCGGGCCGTGTGGCCCTTCGCCAACGGCCTGGCAGACCAGACGGGCCTTGCCTCGGAACAGCGGACGCACCTCGTTGATCTGCACCTCGAAAAGGGCCGATTCGCCGATGTGTTGCGGCGAAAGTGGCTGCTTTGTGCCACGGTCCTCGTAACGCAGCGGCTGATGCCAGAGCAGATCCCCGATGGTCTCGATGGTCAGCCGCGCGAGTTTTTCGGCGACCTTCGGGCCAACGCCCGACAGCTCGGCGACAGGCGATGCCAGTCCTGCCGGCCCCTTTCTGGTGCGCTTCGTGCCGCTTGCCCTGCCGGGCTTGCGGGGTTTTTTCGGGGCGGGGGAAGACATGCAGGCCGCGATCCTGTCAAATGCTGATTTTTGCCGATATACTACGCGCCGTTGCGCTGGCTAAAACGATAAAGATTCTGGAGGACTCTCGTGGCTCAACATACCCCCAAGGTCGATCCGATGTCGAAGCTGATCGGCTTCGTCTCGGCGCTGCTCGTGCTGGTTGCCGTGCTTTACATGGTCAACGCGCTGATGAACACCGTCGACGAGAACTCGCTTGAAGGCGCAGTGGTCGAGAAGCCGGAAAGCAAGGAAGCCACCAAGACGGCCAAGGCCGAGTCGACCGGCGGGTCGGCTGACGAGGGTGGTTCCGCGGGCGGCTCCGGTGGTGACGTTGCCGCTGGCGAGCAGAAGTTCGCCAGCTGCGCAGCGTGCCACGGTGCTGACGGCAAGGGTCAGGGCGGTGCTTTCCCGGCGCTGACCGGCCTGTCCGCCGCCGAGACCGAGAAGAAGCTGATCGCTTACCGCGACGGCGACCAGGAGTACCTGAAGTCGGTTGGTCTGGGTGACCGCTACGGCACCATGGCGCCGAACGCTTCCGGCCTGTCCGACGAGGACGTTGCCGACCTGGCTGCCTACATCGGCGACGCCTTCGGTGGCGGTGCCGGCGGTTCGGCCGATGCCGGCGGCAACGGCGGCAATGGCGGTGGCGCCGTTGACGGTGACGTCAGCGCCGGCGAGAAGGTCTACGCCTCCTGCCAGGCCTGTCACGGTGCGGATGGCAACGGCCAGGGCGGCGCCTTCCCGGCACTGACCGGCATGGATGCGGCCGACCTTCAGAAGAAGCTGATCGCTTACCGCGACGGCGACCAGGAATACCTGAAGTCGGTCGGCCTGGGTGACCGCTACGGCACCATGGCACCGAATGCCTCCAACCTGTCCGACGAGGACATCGCCAACGTGTCCGTCTACATCGCCGACAAGTTCGGCGGCAGCAACGGTGGCGGTGCCGAGGGTGGCAAGTCTGCCGGTGGCGACAAGGCCAAGGCCGAGAAGAAGCCGGCCGAGCCGACCATCGTGGACGAGTCCACCGTCAAGCACGGCGAGGCACTGTTCTCCAACTGCGCCATCTGCCACGGCGAGAAGGGCGAGGGCGCCGAGCTCTTCAACGCGCCGAAGCTGGCCGGCATGGGCATGGACCAGGCCGCCAGCCTGCTGAAGATCTACCGCAAGGGCCAGGAAATGGGTCCGAACTCCTACGCGATGATCCCGCAGGCCAAGCACCTGTCCGACTACGACATCGAAGGCCTGGCCGCGTACATCGCGACGCTGGAACAGGGCGGCGAGTAATCGCGCCCCCGGCCACCACGAGGTGGCCTGAATCAGGCAACGACGCCGGCCCCTGGGCCGGCGTTTTGTTTTGGGGCGGGCGAGACGCCCGCATGAGCCCGGCGGATCGGCGGGTGGCGTTTTCTAGCTGGGGAGCTGCATGTTGTTCGAGGTGAGGGGCCTGCAAGGGCGCAATGTGCCGCCCGTTTCCTTCGCGCTGGCGGCCGGCGAGGTTCTGACCGTGCAGGGCGAATCTGGGGTGGGCAAGAGCCAGATGCTGCGTGCGCTGGCGGATCTGTCGCCCCACGAGGGCGAGATCCGGCTGGACGGGACCGAGCAGCAGACCCTGCCGGCGACCGACTGGCGCCGGCAGGTGGTACTGGTGCCGGCGGAGTCCGGCTGGTGGGCGGACACGGTGGCCGAGCATTTCGTCCGCCGACCGTCGGAGAGCTGGTGGGAACGGCTGCGGCTGCGTCCGGCGCTGTGGGAGTCGCCGGTCGATCGGCTCTCCTCCGGCGAGCGCCAGCGCCTGGCCGTGTTGCGCGCCCTGGTGCTGGAGCCGCGGGTGCTGCTTCTCGACGAGCCGACGGCGAACCTCGACCGCGACAACGCCGCCGCGATGGCCGGGCTGTTGCTCGACTACGTGCGGGAGCACGAGGCAGTCGCCGTCTGGATCAGCCACAACCCCGAGGAGGTGCGTTCCCAGGCGCGCCGCTGGCTGGAAATGACACCCGAGGGAGGGGTGCTGCATGGATCTGTATAGCCTGACCCCCTTCGATCTCGCGCTGGCGGCTGGGCTGGTCCTGGCGTTGGGCGTGGTGCAGGTGCTCCTGGGCCTTGGCCTGTTCCGCACCCTCGCATTCAACAGCGTGCGCATGGTGCTGCAGCTGCTGCTGGTGGGCGTGATTCTCGAGGCGGTGTTCGATGCCGCCACGCTGCCGTGGATCGCGCTGATCGCGGTGGTGATGATGGGGCTGGCCGGCCACGAGGTGGTCGCGCGGCAGAAGCGCGCCATCCGCGGCTGGCACGGTTACGGCATCGGTCTGGCGGCGATGAGTGCCACGGCGCTGATCGTGACCGTGCTGGCGCTGACCTTGATGATCGAGACCGACCCCTGGTACACGCCGCAGTACGCCATCCCGCTGCTGGGGATGATCCTCGGCAACACCATGACCGGGATTGGTCTGGCGCTGAACAACCTCACCCAGACGGCCTGGCAGAGCCGCCGCGAGATCGAGGCGCGGCTGGTGCTGGGCCATTCGGTGCGCGACGCGACTGCCGAACTGCGTTCGGACTCGATGCGTGCCGGGCTGATCCCGACGCTCAACATGCTTGCCGCGGCCGGGGTGATCAGTCTGCCCGGCATGATGACCGGTCAGATCCTCGCCGGCTCGCCACCGATCGAGGCGGTGAAGTACCAGATCCTGATCATGTTTCTGATTGCCGCGGCGACGGGGTTCGGCTCGCTGGTGGCGGTGCAGTTGGGTGCCCGCCGGTTGTTCGATGCCCGTGACCGCCTGCGTCTCGACCGGCTGCGTGGCCGATGAGTTCGCTCGCTCAGGCATATGCTGGACACAAAAAAGCCCGGACCAGTCGGTCCGGGCTTTTTCCTGCGGTGCCGTATCGGCTAGGCGATCAGAGGCTGCTGATGTAGGCGCCCAGGTTCTCCATGTCGCTCTCGGACAGGCCGGCGGCATTCGGCGCCATGATGGAGTAGTTGGAGCCACCCAGGTTGCCGCCCATTTCCTTCAGAGCGGCTTGGTCGCCGTTCTTGTAGTGGGTCAGCGCGGTGGTGATGTGCTCGGCGCTCTTGCCGGCCAGCTTCGGGAACATGCCCTGGCCTTCAGCCTTCATGCCGTGGCAGGAAGCGCAGCTCTGTTCGTAGAGCTTCTTGCCGGCAGCGGCGTCGGCAGCCATGGCCTGCGAGGAGGCGACGGCCAGACCCGAAGCGAGAGCAATCGCGGTCAGTTTTTTCATGGGGAACTCCTGATATCTCGTGTCGTTGAATTACCCGAGCTCACTCCTGCTCGGCTAGTGAAGGGATTAGCAGGATCCATGCCATCCGAAACGGGTAGCAAGCCCCTTCATAAACAGACGCTTACTTACCAGGGCTTCGACTGATGATCGAGCCGCGAGTTGCATGTTGCAAGTTGCGACGGCAGGGCGCAACACCGCGACGGGCCTGCATAATCGCCGCGCATGCCTTAGCGGCCGTCGATGTAGTGGTGGTCGTCGAAGGAGATGACCCATTGCGGGATCACCAGCGCCAGCGCGGTCATGATCATGCCGTTGATCACACCCTCCGGGAACGCCAGTAGCGGCAGGATGCGCAGGTAGTTGTTCCAGATGATGTCGGCGTCGTAGAGCCCCATCGCCATCACCAGCAGCGCGGTGCCGAACCCGTGGACGATCACGCCCAGTACGGCCGAGAGGAACACGCCGATGAACAGGTAGATGAAGAAGTTCGGCGGCATCCAGCGCTGCGACGCCCGTGTTATGGCATAGGTGATCAGTGCCGGTAGCAGCGCGCTGAGGACGAAGTGCCAGCCGGTGATCGCCATGCCGCCGCCGAAGGCCAGGGGCAGCACGATCGCGGCGGCTAGCCCGGCGATCAGGGTCAGCTCCAGACCGATCACCAGCGTAACGGTGGCCGCGCCGAGGAAATGCAGCGTCAGTCCCGGCATCAGCGTGGCCTTGAGCGACCACATGCCCAGCAGGAACAGCGCGGCCAGTCCCACCAGGTTGAGGCGGGCCGGCTCGGCGCGCAGGGCGGACCACGGCGCGGCGCGTACCGCCCAGGCGACGCTGCCCAGTGCGATCAGCCAGCCGATGGTTGCCAATGGCAGGGAGACCAGGTGGTTGGGTAGCTGCATGGCTTCACCTCGTGTCGATCACCTTGGCGAGAAAGCGCCCCAAGGAGGAGCCCAGTGTAGCGACCTTGGGGGGTGAGCGCCGATGATTTATGCTTCTCCCTTTCCGCGTTTCGCGGCTTTCACGGACATATCAATCGGGAAGATTGCCCATGGCTCAAGCCTCGTTCTGGATTCACCTGCACGCCCTGGCGGCGGTGCTGTCGCTGCTCGGCTTTATCGTGCGCGGCGGCTGGATGCTCGCCGGCTCGTCAATGCTGAAGAAGAAGTGGGTGAAGATCACGCCGCACGTCGTCGATACCGTCCTCTTGGTCAGCGCGCTGGTTGCTGCCTGGCTGCTCTTCTGGAGTAACGGTGTCCACCCGCAGTTCCTCACCGTCAAGATCGTCGGCCTGATCGTCTACATCGGGTTGGGCCTGTTCGCGATGCGCTTCGGCAAGACCCGCGGCGTGCGCGCCAGTGCCTGGATCCTCGCGATTCTGGTGTTCCTGTACATCGCCGCGGTGGGTGTGGCGAACACGCACCCGCAGCTTCAGGACGTCCTGCCGGCCATGGTGACCGGCGTATGAGTGCCCAGCCGCTGGTTGGCGTGATCATGGGCTCCCAGTCGGACTGGGAAACCATGAGCCACGCCTGCGAGACACTCGAGGCTCTCGAGATCCCTTACGAGAAGGAAGTGGTCTCGGCGCACCGTACGCCCGACAAGCTGTTCGATTACGCCGAGTCGGCCGTCGGCCGGGGCCTGAAGATCATTATTGCCGGGGCCGGCGGTGCGGCCCACCTGCCGGGCATGGTCGCTGCCAAGACCCGTCTGCCGGTGTTCGGCGTGCCGGTCCAGTCCAAGGCGCTCTCTGGCATGGATTCGTTGCTGTCGATCGTGCAGATGCCGGCCGGCGTGCCGGTGGGCACGCTCGCGATCGGCCGTTCCGGGGCGATCAATGCCGCGCTGCTGGCCGCCGCGACGCTCGCCACCCACGATGAAGGGCTGGCCGGGCGCCTCGATGACTGGCGCGAGCGCCAGACCGAGGCGGTACTCGACAAGCCCGAACCGGGCGAGGCCTGAGCCGATGGGTGACGCAGAGGGTCAGTGCGAGGTGCCGCGCGTCGAGGGTCGTACCGGCGAGCCGGCGGGGCTTCATATCGGCGTGATCGGCGGCGGCCAGCTGGGGCAGATGCTGGGGCTGGCCGGCGTGGCCATGGGTCATCGCTTCACCTTTCTCGATCCGGCCTTCGAGCCGCCGGCCGCCTCGGTGGGCCGACACATTCAGGCCGAGTTCGACGATACCGAGGCGCTCGAGCGCCTGGCGGTCGAGTGTGATCTGGTCACCCTGGAGTTCGAGAATATTCCGCAGGCATCCGCCGAACGGGTCGCTGCGCGCAACTGCCTGATGCCCAGCCCTGCGGCGCTGGCCGTCGCCCAGGACCGACTGGAGGAGAAGCAGTTCTTCGAGGGCCTCGGTCTGACGGTCGCCCCCTGGGTGCAGGTCGACTCGGTGCGCGACATCGTTCAGGGCGTGGCGCATCTCGGCGGTGCATCAATCCTCAAGACGCGTCGCTTCGGTTACGACGGCAAGGGCCAGGTACGGTTGGCCGATCCTGCCCATGCCGCCCACGAGGGCGGGCCGGGCAACCCCGGCGAGGCGGCCTCGGCCTGGGAGGCGCTCGGCGGCGTGCCGGCGGTGCTGGAGAAGATGCAGCACTTCGAGCGCGAGGTCTCGATCGTCGCCCTGCGCAGCCGCAGTGGCGAGCAACGCGTCTACCCGCTGGTAACCAACGTCCACCATCACGGCATTCTCTGGCAGACCACCGCCCACCGGGGCGATCCGCTGCAGGCCGAAGCCGAGCGTGCGGCGAAGCGGGTAATGGAGAAGCTCGACTACGTCGGCGTGCTGACGATCGAGTTCTTCGTCGTCGACGGACGGCTGGTGATCAACGAAATGGCGCCGCGCGTGCACAACAGTGGGCATTGGAGTCTCGGCGGGGCCTGCACCTCGCAGTTCGAGAATCATGTCCGTGCCCTGCTGGGCTGGCCGCTGGGCGATACCGACCCGCTGGGCGAAGTCGCCATGCTTAACCTGGTCGGGCGCCTACCGGACCCGGAGGCCGTGCTGGCCGTGCCGGGTACCAGCTGGCACGATTACGGCAAGACGCCGCGAGCGGGGCGGAAGCTCGGTCACGTGACCGTCACCGCGCCGGATGCCAATTCGCTCGAGTCGCGCCTCGATCAACTCCGGGGCCTGATCACGCCGCCCGGCGACTGAGCCCGTCTTACTCGTCGAGGGAGGGAATCATGCCCGACGTCACCGGATGGAACCCCCGCCTGCTGGCTTTGCCGCTGGGCCTGGTCGCGCTGATCGGCGTGGCCCTGCCGGGCTCGGCCGCCAAGGTCTACCAGTACACCAACAGTGCCGGCGAGACGGTATTCACCGACGAGCCGGTGGCCGGCGCCAAGGTGCACGAAGTCGAATCGGCGCCCGTCATTCCGATGGAGCCGGTCGAGCTGCCCGAATCGTCGCCGGCCGACGCGCCGGAGCAGACGGCCCCCGAGACGACCCCGTCGACCGGGGCGGCTCCTTCGACCCCGGATGCCGGTGCCCCCAACCAGCCTGCGCCCGAGCCGACGGCCTACCAGCGCTTCGAGATCGTCGAGCCCGTCGACGGCGAGGTGGCCAGTCGCCCTCACAACAGCATCACGATCGCGCTTGCCATCGAGCCCGCGCTGCAGCGGGACGACCGGGTGTTCATCCTGGTCGATGGCCAGCCGCGTATCCAGGACTCCAGCGGTCGGCGTCACCTGATCAACGGTCTTGCCTCGGGGCGCCACCAGCTGATCGCCCAGATCCGCCGCGACGGCGAGGTGCTCCGTGAGAGCGCAGCGGTGACGTTCTCGTTGGTCACGTCTGCACAATAACGGAGCGTTGGGCTATCTTCATGCACTAAGTGGGTGCGTTTAGCGCGTTCGTCTGAGTCGTTGCCCCGCCTCGGCGCTTGTCCAGCCCCGTCCCGGCGCGTTTTCTCCGTTTCCGTGCCGTGTCGTCCGGCCGGGCACGCTAATTGCACCAAAATAGCCACCCGCCCGGCAGGAGCGTCCTGCCGGCCGCCCGAGCCCGGTGGAGCAGTGCATGAACCCGAGAACCGAGCCCCGCCTTGCCGACACACTCAACACCGCGATCGTGGTGCTCGACGAGCGCAACCGGCCGATCTATCTCAATTCGGCGGCGGAGCAGTTCCTCGGCACCAGTTATACCGCGGCGCTGAAGTCTGGGTTCGACGCGGTCTTCGAGGCCAATCCCCTGCTGGTCGACACGATCCGTGAGGCGCTGTCCACCAGCCAGGTGATGACGTTGCGCGAAGTGGAGCTGGTGCTCGCGCACGAGCTGGTCCGGATCGCCGACTGCGCCATCACGCCGCGGCCTGACTACCCCCGTGCCCGGGTGATGCTCGAGCTCAACGACATCGAACGTCACCTGCGCATCTCGCGCGATGCGCGCATCAATTCCCTGCAGATGACCACCCGCCAGATGATGCGCGGGCTGGCCCACGAGCTGAAGAACCCGCTCGGGGGCGTACGGGGCGCCGCCCAGTTGCTCGAACGTGAGCTGCCCGATGAGCGCCTGACCGAGTACACCCGCATCATCCTGCAGGAGACCGACCGCCTGCGCGGACTGATCGATCGCATGCTGGGGCCGATCGACCGGCCCAATTTCGAATGGGTCAACGTCCACGAGCCGCTTGAGCAGGTGCGACAACTGCTGCGCATCGAGGCGGGTGACCGACCGCTCGACTGGAAGCTCGACTACGACCCCAGCCTGCCCGACGTATGGGCCGACCGCGACCAGCTGGTCCAGGTGCTGCTCAACCTCGCCCGCAATGCGGTCCAGGCGATGCGCGAGGGCGAGACCCCCAACCCCCGCCTGACATTCCGCACCCGCGTGCTGCGCCAGTTCACCATCCACGGCAAGCGTCACCGCCTGGCGGTGCGCATCGATGTCGAGGACAACGGGCCGGGTGTGCCCGACGAGCTAGTCGAGACCCTGTTCCTGCCGATGGTCAGCGGCCGGGCGGGCGGCAGCGGTCTTGGCTTGTCGCTGGCCCAGACCATCGCCGAACGCCACCAGGGCATGATCGAGTTCGTGCCCAAGCGCCGGCTCACGCGTTTTTCCCTGATTCTGCCGATCCACCCCGATGATGATTCGCCGGGTTCGGTGTCATCCGATTCTTCGAACGAGTAGACCTGCCATGCAAGCCGTTGCCGACAAGCCGACCGCGCCCCGCCTGTGGGTGATTGATGACGACCAGGCCATCCGCTGGGTGCTGGAGCGCGCCCTGGCCACCACCGACTTCGACGTCGAATCCTTCGACGAGGTGGCCGGCGCGCAGTCGCGTCTCGACCGGGGCGAAGCGCCCGACGTGATCTTCTCCGACATCCGCATGCCGGGCGAGGACGGCCTGAGCTTCCTCACCCGGCTGGCCGTCGAGCATCCGGAGATCCCGGTGGTGATCATGACGGCCCACTCGGACCTCGAGAGCGCGGTCGGGGCGTTCGAGAAGGGCGCCTTTGATTACCTGGCCAAGCCGTTCGACATCGACGAGGCGGTGCGGTTGGCCGAGCGGGCCTATGATGCCTCGCGGGAGCGGGCGCAGCAGGCCGCCGTGCCCGAGGAGGCTGAATCGGGCTCGGAGCTGATCGGCAACGCGCCGGCCATGCAGGAGATCTTCCGCGCCATCGGCCGGCTGGCACGTTCGTCGGTCACCGTGCTGATCAACGGCGAGTCCGGCACCGGCAAGGAACTGGTGGCCCGGGCCCTGCACCGTCACAGCCAGCGTCGTGATGGGCCGTTCGTCGCGCTCAACACGGCGGCCATCCCCAAGGATCTGCTGGAATCGGAGCTGTTCGGCCACGAGAAGGGCGCGTTCACCGGCGCGGCCACGCAGCGGCGGGGGCGCTTCGAGCAGGCCCAGGGCGGCACGCTGTTCCTCGACGAGATCGGCGATATGCCGCTAGAGCTGCAGACCCGCCTGCTGCGGGTGCTCTCCGACGGCCATTTCTATCGGGTCGGAGGCACCTCGCTGATCCAGAGCGACGTGCGCGTGATCGCCGCGACCCACCAGCGCCTCGAGGACCTGGTCAAGGAAGGGCGTTTCCGCGAGGACCTCTATCACCGCCTGAACGTTATCCGCCTGAAGCTGCCTTCCCTGCGCGAGCGGGTCGAGGACATTCCGCAGCTGATGCGCTTCTTCCTCGCCCGGGCCGCCGAAGAGCTGGGTGTGCCGGTCAAGGCCCTCACCCGCGCGGCCGAGGCCCGCCTGTGCGAGTACCCCTGGCCGGGCAACGTCCGCGAACTGGAGAACATCGCCCGCTGGCTAACGGTGATGGCGCCGGGCAACGAGATCGGCCTGGACGACCTGCCCGACACGGTACGCCAGGGCGGGGCCGGCGAGACCGGCGGCGAGGGCGACGACCAATTGCTGTCGCGCTGGACCAGCGACCTGTCGCGCTGGGCCGAAGCGCGCCTGAAGGCCGGCGACGAGGATCTGCTGGCCACCGCCGGCCCCGCCTTCGAACGCACCCTGCTGCAGGCAGCACTTGCCTACACCGGCGGCCACAAGCAGAAGGCCGCCGCCCTGATCGGCTGGGGCCGCAATACCGTCACCCGCAAGCTCAAGGAGCTGGGCGAGCACTGAGGCGATTGCCCGCCGCCTGTAACAGGATTCGGCCTGACCCGGTGCTATGCTCGCGGGCAGGCTAACCAGAGGCAGGAGCAGGGAGTCGCATGGCCCAGACGGTCGCGCTGTATTCGGTCAAGGGCGGGGTGGGCAAGACCGCCTCGACGGTCAATCTTGCCGCGCTGTCGGCGGCCGCCGGGCGGCGAGTGCTGGTGTGGGATCTCGACCCGCAACGTGCCGCCTCGTGGTACCTGCAGGCCGAGCCCTCTGCCGAGCGGCCGGTCAAGAAGCTACTCAAGCCAAAGGGTATCGCCAAGGCGGTCAGGCCCACCATTCACAACCACCTCTGGGTGCTGCCGGCGTTGCCCGGCCAGCAGGCGATCGAGCATCATCTGGCCGACAAGAAGGATGCCGGCTACCGGCTGGCCAAGCTCCTGGACCCGCTGACCGATCAATTCGAGGAGATCTGGATCGATGCGCCGCCGGGCCTGTCCCTGCTGGCGGACAACGTCCTGCGTGCCGCCGACATGGTGCTGGTGCCGATGGTGCCGACGCACCTCTCCGAGCGCACCTGGTACCAGCTCAAGCAGCACCTCGACGAGCGCAAGATTCATCCGGAACACTTGCGCACCTATCTGGCGCTGGTCGATCGACGTCGGCGCATGCACCGTGAATTCCGTGAGCGCCATCGCCACGACATCCCCGAGCTGCTGGAGACCGAAATCCCCTACGCCTCGGTGGTCGAGCGCATGGGCGAGGACCAGCAGCCGAGCGTCTACCGCGAGCCGCGCCATCCGGCCAACCAGGCGTATCGTGCACTCTGGGAGGAGATCGACGCGCTGTTTGCCTGAGGGTGCGCGGACCTCAGCGCTGCAGCGCCCGTGCCGGCGGCACCCGCGTCATGCGCCGTCCCAGCAGTGGCGTGACTATGGTCGCGAGTAGCAGGCCAGTGCCCAGTCCCCAGAGCAGCAGCGACGGGTTGAGCGCCAGCGGCAGGTCGAACACCCGCGCCGAGAGCGTCGCACCGACGGCCATGGCGGCGACGGCCGCCAGAAGTCCCACCAGCAGTCCCAGGGCGAGGAATTCGATCCACAGGGCGGCGACCACCTTGGCGCGACTCGCGCCCATGACCCGCAGCACGGCGGCGTCGTGGATGCGCTGGCGCTCGCTCGCGCCGAAGGCGGCCAGCAACACCACCAGCCCCGCGGCCAGCGTGAAGGCGAAGACGTACTCGACCGCCTGGCTGGCTCGGTCGATCAGCGTGCGTACCTCGTCGAGAATCCGCGAGACATCGAACAAGGTCACCGTCGGGAATTCGCGCAGCAGGGCCACCTGCGTCTCTGGCGCCCCGTCGGGGAAGTGGAAACTGGTGATGTACTGCGCGGCCACCCCGTCCATCAGCGCGGGGCTGGCGATGACGAAGAAATTCGGCCGCATCGAATCCCAGTCGACCGCGCGGAGCGAGGTGATCGCGCCGCTGAGCTCGCGGCCGTCGACGGTGAAGGTCAGCCGATCGCCCAGCGACCAGCCGAGCGTCTCGGCAATGCCTTCCTCCACCGAGAAGCCTTCCGCCTCCAGATCGCCGGCAGTGACGCGGTTGTGGGCGGCGGCCTCCGTTCCCACGGAGAGGTTGAATTCGCGCGTGGCCAGCCGGTGGGCGCGGCCCTCGTATTGCGCCTTGTCCACTGGCTCCTCGCCCATCTCGGTCCAGCGGGCGCGCACCATCGGATAGAAGCCCGCGTTCTCGATCCCGGCGCGATCGAGGAAGGCGCGCATGCCGTCGACCTGTTCCGGCTGGATGTTGATCGCGAAGATACTGGGCGCATCGGCTGGGATCTGGCGCTCCCAGGCGTCGATCAGGTCCGAACGGACCACGGAGAGCAGCAGCACGGCGGTCACGCCCAGTGCCAGCGCGGCGATCTGCGTGGCCGAGGCCCAACGGGCGCGGGCCATGCGCGCCAGCCCGAAACGGGCCACGCCGCGGGCCGGCCAGCGGCGCAGCAACGTGACCAGAAGCCAGGCCGCGGCGAGGAAGACCAGCAGGCTCGTCCCCAGCCCGACGGTCACCCACAGGGTCAGTGCCGCGTCGCGGGCCTGGAACCAGACCAGCAGCGTGATCGCCGCAATGCCGGCGCCGAACAGCAGGGTGGCCGCCGGGCTGGGTGCGACCACGTGTTCGACCAGCACGCGCAGCGGCGGGGTGTGCTTGAGCTGCACCAGGCTCGGCAGGGCGAAACCGAACAAGGCGACCAGGGCGACCGCCAGCCCCAGCGCCACCGGGGTCAGGCCGGGCGCTGGCAGGTCGACGTCCAGTACCTGTGCCATCAGATCGGCGAGCAGCAGCTGCGTCATCGCCCCGATGGCAATGCCCGGGATGGCGGCCAGCAGCGCCAGCATCAGCAGGCGCCAGCGGTAGATCCCCCCGATCTGTCTCGAGGAGGCGCCCATTGCGCGCATCAGGGCCGCCGCGCCCTGCTGGACGCGGTTGTAGTGGCGCGCGGCGATCACCAATGCGGCCCCGGCGAGCAGCACGGCGACCACCGAGGCCAAGCCGAGAAAGCGCGCGGCGCGGTCGAAGGCGGTCTCGAAGGCCGGCTGACTGGACTCGGGGCGTTCGAGTCGCAGCCGCTCGGGCAGCCGTTCGGCGAACGCGTCCAGGCGGGCATCGCGATCCCCCGCATCGCTTGCCAGCAGCAGGGAGTGCTCGACGCGGCTGGTATCGGTCACCAGCCCGGTGGCGGCCAGGTCGTCGCGGTGGATCATCAGTCGCGGGGCGGCCTGGGCGAAGATGTTGCCCACGTCCGGCTCGCGTTCGAGCACCGCGGCGATAGTCAGCTGCGTCTGTCCCACCGCGATCGAGTCGCCGATCGCCGCATCCAGCGAGAGCAGCGCGCGCCGGGCGAGCCAGACCTCTCCCGGTGGCGGCCCGTGCTCGACGGTGGCCACCGTCTCGCCGTCGTCGATGCGCAGGTCGCCACGCAGTGGATAGTCGCCGTCGACCGCCTTCAAACCGACCAGCTGGCTGTTCTGCCCGGCGAGCACCACGGTGGGAAAGGTGACGTGCCGGCTGGTGGTCAACCCGAGGTCAGCGGCCGCCTCAGCCCCCTCGTCGAGCGGATCGGGGGATTCCACCCGGGCATCGGCGGCAAGGAACTGGGCGGCCTGGGCGCGCATCGCCCCGTCGACCCGGTCGACGAAGAAGCCGACGGCCGTCACCGCCGACACGGCCACCAGCAGGGCGAGCAGCATCGGTGTAAGCAGCCCGCTCTGCACCTCGCGGACCAGCCCCTGCCAGGCCAGCCGCGCGTTGCGCATCGCGCGGGGCATCATGTTTGACCCCGCAGGGCGTCGGGGTCGGGCTGCCAGTCGCTTACCCGGCCGGCGTTGATATCGAAGCCCCGGTCGCAACGGGCGGCCAGCGCCGGGTCGTGGGTGACCAGCACTAGCGTGGTGTGGTGGCGTTCGCGCAGACGGAACAGCAGGTCGATGACGTGCTCGCCGGTGGCAGTGTCCAGCGACCCGGTGGGCTCGTCGGCGAACAGGATGTCCGGTTCGATGACGAAGGCGCGCGCCAGCGCCACCCGTTGCTGCTCGCCGCCGGAGAGCTGGCGGGGCAGGTGGGCCAGCCGCTCGCCCAGGCCGACCTCGACCAGCGCCTCGCGAGCCCGTGCCTCGGCGCGGCGTTCGCCCGCCAGTTCCAGCGGCAGGGCGACGTTCTCCAGCGCGTTGAGCCCATCGATCAGCTGGAAGGACTGGAACACGAAGCCCACCCGGCCGGCACGTACCGCGGCGCGGCCGTCCTCGTCCAGGTTCTCCAGCGATTCGCCCGCCAGCCGGATCCGCCCGGTGCTGGGCGTGTCCAGCCCGGCCATCAGGGCCAGCAGTGTCGACTTGCCCGCCCCCGACGGTCCCACCAGCGCCACGGCCTCGCCGGGGCAGATTTGCAGGTGGGCCTCGTGCACAATGGTCAGCGGTTCGGGCGTGCGCACGGTCTGCGTCACGCCCTCGACGGTCAGGATCGGCTGGCTGTCGTCGCGGGGAGTTTTCGATGAGGACATGGGGAATGCTCGGATATCAATGGCCGGCCGGCATCGCCGGGCTGGTGGGCACCTCGAAAAACCTGCTGCGCGCACGAATGACGGCGTTGGGCGGTGCTCGCTCCCTCGCCTATCTGCATGATATGTCTCGGTCGCTGTGCTCCGCCCGCCTTGTCCTTCGCTCGCTCGCGACGATTTTTCAAGGCGCCCTATTGCTGCTGTGTTTCGGAGTCGGCGCGAGTATAGGTGACGACACCCCGCCCGCGCCGACCCACGCGTCAACTCAGGTACTGGTGTTCGGTGACTCGCTCTCGGCAGCCTACAAGCTTCCGGCCGAGGACGGCTGGGTCGCGTTGCTGCGCGAGCGGCTCGATGCGCAGGCGCCAGGGCGTTTCGAGGTGACCAACGCCTCGGCCAGCGGCGAGACCACCTCCGGCGGGCTCACCCGCCTGCCCGAGGTGCTCGAGACCGGCGACTACGACTGGGTGCTGCTCGAGCTGGGCGCCAACGATGGCCTGCGCGGCCTGCCGCTAAATGTCATCCAGGCCAACCTGCAGACCCTGATCGACCGCGTCGAGGCCCGTGGTGCCAAGGTGGTGCTGCTGGGCATCATGCTGCCGACCAACTACGGCCCGGCCTACGCCGATCCCTTCGCCGCCATGTACGCGCGCCTCGCCGAGACGAACGACCTGCCGGGCCTGCCATTCCTGCTCGAAGGGGCGGCCAGTGACCGCGAATTAATGCTTGAAGACGGTCTGCATCCGAATGCCGAGGGACAGAAGCAACTGCTCGAAAACGTTTGGAGCGTCGTCGAGCCGCTATGGGACCTGAATGAACTGAAGCCGGCACCATGAAGGTGTGGTGTCCCGGCACACACCCAAGCCGTCGGCAGATGCGACCGGGGTGTTATCCGGCGTATCTGCCGCATAAGGCTTTAGACTGCGCAAACGCTGCATAAAGGCTGTCTATTTCTTGTGGCTCTTTGTTACTTTGCATGGTTCTTTTTTGCTCAAGCCGAGAGGGAACGAGTCAGTTTGTTTAAAGACACAGGCGATAAAAATCGTTAACAAGACACTCAAGCGGACGGCGTAAACGCCACGCGCTTAGTTTTATCGTTATAAGCAACGGATAGAGTTCGATGGCCAACTGTCTGCAACAGTTCAAGAATCATCTGAGCTATTCACAGATCGCTGACGGCATGAACGCTGCTAGTGAAAATGCCCGCAGGCTGGTTGAGGATGCACAGATTCTCTTCGACTCCCAGAGATATCCCTCCGCCGCTTCACTAGCCATATTGGCGATAGAAGAGTCCGGAAAGTCTGCTATCTTACGCGAGATGGCTACTGCTCGAGACGGTAAAGCGTTAAAAGCGGGCTGGAAATCGTATCGTTCACACACAAAGAAGAATGTTGCGTGGATTCTGCCGGAATTGGCCATTAAGGGCGCTCGCAAACTAGAAGAGTTTGACCAGATTGCTGGCCCTCAGGGAGATCACCCAGAAATTCTGGATAGTCTGAAACAAATAGGCTTCTACACAGACTGTCTTGGTAACGCTCACTGGTCTGTTCCGTCAGCGGTTATCGATGAGAGCACAGCGAAAAGCATTTTGTCTGTAGCTCAAATTCTCTCAAAAAAAAGAGTCCATACTGAAAGAGAAATTGAGCTTTGGGTCGCACATGTTGCCCCAGTCAAGGAAAGTCAGTTGGGGCGGCAGAAAGAAGCTGTTTATGGTTGGTTCAAGGCTATGGAGGCTGAGGGACTTATCGAAGAAGGCGAGATTCCTTTCGCTGAATTTCTCGACATCCAAGAAAGTTATAATCAGTAGTTCCAGTTCGTTATGGGCCTGACGGCCCTCCACCGGATGCCCTTTTCGCTGCGCTACAAGGGCGCCGCTGAACAAAAGGGTTAGGTGATCACATGGGTTCAATTGAGATTATTGCCATCTCTATTCTGGCGTTGCTGGTATCAGTTACTTCCGCATTCTATGCTAAGAGAGCAGTTGATCAGGCTGCGTGGAGCAACAGGGTCAATCTTCACGAGCCTCGAAAGCGTATCTATGAGGGGCTCGTTCTTTATAGGCACCTCTTCGGAGACTACGACCTTCATCCAACCGAAGATGAGATCCAAGATTTTTACGTCAAGGTCGCAATGCCCGCGAGACTCTATTTTCCTGCAGAGATCGCTGATGAAATATACGGAATCTATGAGACGTCCTTCGCGTTTTACAAGCGCATTGAAGCAGCGGAGTCCGGGGAAAGTGGGGGTTCAAAGTGGGAGCCTATCAATCAATTCAAGGAGCAATCCATTTCGCGCCTTGATAATCTCATTCCAAGAGTGATCGCAGCCACGGAACTGAGAAATACCTAACTTAGCCGTTAAATCAGTAGTGATACCGGAGCTGGACGATCAGCAAGGCATCCTCTTCGTGATCTTTCAACCCATTCGGTGTTCTTCGTTGATCTGGCGTGACCAGCAGCTGGCGAGGCTGTGCTTGAGGGATCGGGTTTGCCGACGCCAGAGGATTCGCGCCTCGTTTCCTTGACCAGATTGTTGATCCGGTTGACCGACTCTTGTCCGTCTTTGCCGGTACCGGCCGTTACCCACCGAGCGGTTCATGCCAGAATGTCCGCTCGACAAAGGAGGGCGACGAAACGGCATGAGCATCTGGAAGAGCAGCGCGGCCTTCGGCGGGATGACGATGATCTCGCGGGTACTGGGTTTCGTCCGCGACATGCTGCTTGCGCGGGTGTTCGGTGCCAGCGCGGCGATGGACGCCTTCTTCGTCGTCTTCAAGATTCCCAATTTCCTGCGCCGGCTGTTCGCCGAGGGCGCCTTCCAGCAGGCGTTCGTGCCGGTGCTCTCCGAATACCGCGAGACCGGCACGCGTGCCGAGCTCAAGGATTATGTCGATCACATGTTCGGCACGCTGGCGGCGGTGCTGGTGGTGGTCGTCGCCCTGGGCATGGCCGGGGCGCCCTTGCTGGTACTGCTGTTCGCGCCGGGCTTCAGTGACGATCTCGCCCAGCTCGAGCTGGCCGAGGGGATGCTGCTGATCACCTTCCCCTACCTGCTGTTCATCTCGCTGACCGCCTTCGCCGCCAGTAGCCTCAATGCCTTCGGCCGGTTCGCCATGCCGGCGCTGGCGCCGATCTGGCTGAACCTGAGCCTGATCGCCGCGACCCTGGTCGCCGCCCCGTTCTTCGAGGAGCCGGTGACCGCGCTGGCCTGGGGTGTCTTCATCGCCGGCATCCTGCAGCTCTTTTTCCTGCTGCCGTTCCTCGCCCGGCTGGGGCTGCTACCGCGCCCGCGCATCGCCCCGCATCCGGGGGTGAAGAAGACCCTGCGGCTGATGCTGCCGGCGATGTTCGGCGCCTCGGTCACGCAGATCAACCTGCTGGTCGACACCATCCTCGCCTCCCTGCTGGTGGCGGGCTCGGTGAGCTGGCTGTACTACTCCGACCGGTTGGTGGAGCTGCCGCTGGGCGTGTTCGGCGTGGCGATCGGCACGGTGATCCTGCCGGCACTCTCGCGCGCTTTCGCCCGCGGCAGCGACGAGGATTACAATCGGACCGTCAATGGCGCACTGAAGTTGACGCTCCTGATTGGCGTGCCGGCGATGGCCGGGCTGATCGGGCTGTCGGTGCCGATCCTGGCGACGCTGTTCCAGTACGATGCCTTCACGCCGAGTGACACGGCGATGGTCTCGCTGGCGATGACTGCCTACGCGCTGGGCCTGCCGGCATTCCTGCTGATCAAGATCTTCGCGCCGGGCTTCTTCGCCCGGCAGGACACGGTGACGCCGGTGCGCATCGCGGTGATCTCGGTGGTCGCCAACCTGGTCTTCAAGGCCCTGCTGGTGTTGCCGTGGATTGTCTGGATGGGCGGAAACCTGGCGCATGTTGGCCTGGCCCTGACCACGGTCATGGCCGCCTGGGTGAACGCGTTGCTGCTCGGCTGGACCCTGCGCCGGCGTGGCGCCTGGCAGGTGGAGCCCGGCACGCGCCGTTTCATCGGCCGGATCACGTTGGCGGCGCTGGCAATGGCCGGGTTGCTGCTGTGGATCAGTCCGGCCGCCGAGGTCTGGACCGGCTGGGCCTGGTTCGAGCGCTTGGGCGCGGTGCTCGGATTGATCGCGCTGGGGATGGCGATCTTCGTGGTGGCCGCAGCCATGCTGGGGCAGACGCCGCGGCGCCTGCTGGCGGTGGTCGCCTTCGATCGCCACGTGTCGCCGGAACGCCAGTGATGGCTTCGTGCTTGCGCCCCTGTTGGCCCAGAATGGAAACCGCATGCAGCTGATTCGTCTGTCTCCCAGTGCGCCGAACCGACAAGCCGCCCCAGCCGGCGGCGCGGTGGTCACCATCGGCAACTTCGACGGCGTGCATCGGGGCCACAGGGCGGTGATCCGTCAGGCCGCCGAGCGGGCCCGGGCGCTGGATCTGCCGCTGGTGGTGGTGATCTTCGAGCCGCTGCCCCGCGAATTCTTCGCCGAGCGCCACGGGGTGACCCCGGTGGCCCGGCTGACGCGACTGCGCGAACGCTTTATCGCCTTCGAGGCGCTGGGTGTGGTCGACCGACTGGTGCTGATGCCTTTCAATGCGACCCTGGCGGGCATGTCGGCGGAAGCCTTCGTCGAGGAGTTGCTGGTCGATGCCCTGGGCGCACGCCATGTGGTGATTGGTGATGATTTTCGCTTTGGCGCCAAGCGTGCCGGGGATTTCGCCTTGCTGGAGCGCATGGGGCCGGCGCTGGATTTCGGCGTCGAACGGGCGGTGACCGTGACCCTCGACGGCGAGCGTGTCTCCTCGACCCGGGTGCGTGCCGCACTCGAAGCGCGTGACGTGGCAGCGGCCGCCCGACTGCTCGGCCATCCGTTCTTTCTCTGCGGGCGGGTGATGCACGGCGACAAGCGCGGCCGCCAACTGGGTTTCCCCACCGCCAACATCGCCCTGCGACGCCGCCTGTCGCCGCTGCGTGGTGTCTTCCTGGTGCGGATGAGCGGTATCGACGGCGGGCCGCACTACGGGGTGGCCAATATCGGTACGCGCCCGACCGTCGACGGCGGCGAGGCCCGCCTCGAGGTGTTCGTGCTGGATTTCGACGGCGATATCTACGGCGAGCTGGTGACGGTGGAATTCCTCGCCGACATCCGTGACGAACGGCGCTTCGAGTCGCTCGACGCGCTGGTCGAGCACATCCGGGCGGACGTCGATGAGGCGCGCCGGCTGATAGACACGCACCGGACGGGAGCCCCCTGGCCGGTGGATGAAGGAGAGAGCAAGTGACGGCCATCGACGTGCTGATCGACAACCCGATTGCCTGGGCCCTGTTCGCCGTGGCGCTGACCACGGCGGTGGCGAGTGCCTGGCTGGCCGCCCGTCTGCGCGGCGAGGCCGGCGAGCGCCAGCGGCTGACCGAGGAGCAGCAGCGCCTGGAGACATTGCTCGAGGCCGAGACCGAGGCGCTGCGCACCGCCCGCGATGAACTGGGCGAGGCGCGTACTCTCGCGGCCCGTCACGAGGCGGAACGCCAGCACCTGGTGGAGATGCGTGACTCGGTCGAGACCCAGCGGCGCGAGGCGCAGACCGCACTGGATGTCGAGCGTGCCACGACCGCCTCGCTCAAGGCCGAGCGCGCCGAGCTGACCGAGCGCCTGGAGCGCGAGCGTGAGGCCGCCGCCGAGAAATTGAAATTGCTCGACGAGGCGCGCGAGAAGCTGGCGGATGCCTTCAAGGGCCTGTCCGCCGATGCGCTGTCGCGCAACAACGAGTCCTTCCTCAAGCTCGCCCGCGAGAACCTCGAGCGCTTCCAGCACCAGGCCAAGGACGATCTCACCGCCCGCCACAAGGCGATCGAGCAGCTGACCGGGCCGATCTGCGAACGGCTGGAGAAGTTCGACACCAAGCTCGACGGCCTCGAGCGGGCGCGCACCAGCGCCTACTCGGCGCTCAACCAGCAGGTCAACGACCTGCTGCAGACCCACCTGCCGCGCCTGCATCGCGAGACGGCCGATCTGGTCAAGGCGCTGCGCCAGCCGCAGGCCCGCGGGCGCTGGGGCGAGTTGCAGCTCCGGCGCGTGGTCGAGATGGCCGGCATGCTCGAGCACTGCGATTTCGAGGAGCAGGTCAACCAGACCACCGAGGGCGGGCGGCTGCGCCCCGACCTGATCGTGCACCTGCCCGGCGGCCGGCAGGTGGTGGTCGATGCCAAGGCGCCGGTGGATGCCTACCTGCGTGCCGTCGAGGCCAACGACGAGACTGAGCGCAAGGCCGCGCTCGTGGACCATGCCCGTCAGGTGCGCACCCACGTCGGCCAGCTGGCGAAGAAGAGCTACTTCGACCAGTTCGACCCGTCGCCCGAGTTCGTGGTGCTGTTCGTTCCCGGCGAGGCGTTCTTTTCCGCCGCGCTGGCCGAGGACGCCGGGCTGATCGAATACGGTGCGGAGAACCGCGTCATCCCGGCGAGTCCCACCACGCTGATCGCGCTCCTGAAGGCGGTCTCCTACGGCTGGCGCCAGGAGGCGATGGCGCAGAACGCCGCCGAGGTCGCCGCACTGGGCAAGGAGCTCTACGAGCGCATCGGCACCCTGGCCGAGCACTGGACCAAGGTGGGCAAGAGCCTCAACCAGTCGGTGAACGCCTACAACAGCGCGGTGGGGTCGCTCGAATCCCGCGTACTGCCCAGCGCGCGCAAGTTCCGCGACCTCAAGACCGTCTCGGCCGACAAGGAGATCGGCTCGCCCGAGCCGGTCACCCAGGAGACGCGGCCGCTGTCGGCGGCCGAGCTCATTGAGTCCAACACGCCGGACGACGCGCCAACCGACGAGCGCTAGGGCCATGCGCGCCGCCGGGGGTTGAGCAGGGCGCGGTCATTCCGGCTACGCTTCCGAAAGTCTTCTGACCGCTGCTCCCGTGATCGATCGGGGCGGTCGAAACCGGAGGTAGCTGTCTCGTATGCATCGGCGCTTTCTCGCCACCGCCGCCTCGATCCTTGCGGTCATTATCGTTCTCGGATTGCTCTGGCCGCCGCTGTGGTGGCTCCTGCTGGTGGCCGTGCCCCTGGTCGGAATCGGCGTGTACGACATGCTGCAGTCGCGGCATTCGCTGCGCCGGAATTTTCCCCTGCTTGCCCGGGGTCGCTGGGTGATGGAGCGGATGCGGCCATACATCCGCCAGTATCTGCTGGAATCGGACACCGACGGCCGGCCGATCAGCCGCATGTTTCGCTCGGTGGTCTACCAGCGATCCAAACGCCAGAGCGAGACCGTGCCCTACGGCACGTGTGTTGATACCTATCGGCTGGGCTACGAATGGCTCGGTCAGTCGATGGCGGCCATCGATGTCAGCGAGATCGATCCCGACCTGCGCGTCACGGTGGGTGGTCCGCAGTGCCGGCAACCGTACTCCGCGAGCGTGCTGAACATCTCCGCCATGAGTTACGGCTCGCTCAGCCCGGCGGCCATCCTGGCGCTCAATCGCGGCGCCCGGCTGGGCGGCTTCAGCCACAACACCGGCGAGGGCGGGCTCAGTCCGCATCATCTCGAACACGGCGGCGATCTCGTCTGGCAGATCGGCACCGGCTATTTCGGTTGCCGTGACGATCAGGGGCGTTTCTGCCCGACGACCTTCCGTGAGAAGGCCCGCCTGCCGGCGGTGAAGATGATCGAGCTCAAGATCTCGCAGGGTGCCAAGCCCGGCCATGGCGGCATTCTGCCGGCAGAGAAGAACACCCCGGAGATCGCCGCGATTCGTGACGTGCCGTCCGGCACCCGGATCGAGTCCCCGCCGGCGCACAGTGCCTTCGACTCCCCGCAGGGGCTGATCGACTTCATCGAGGAACTGCGCGAGTTGAGCGATGGCAAGCCGGTGGGAATCAAGCTCGCGATCGGTCGCAAGAGCGAATTCCTCGCGATCGGCAAGGCCATGGTCGAGCGTGGCATCTACCCGGATTTCATCACCGTCGACGGCGGCGAAGGGGGCACCGGCGCGGCGCCGATCGAGTACGCCAACTCGGTCGGCATGCCCCTGCGCGAGGCGCTGGCCTTCGTCGACGACAGCCTGACCGGCTTCGGCATTCGCCAGCACATTCGGGTGATCGCCTCCGGCAAGATCTTCACCGGTTTTCACCTGGTGAAGAACCTCGCCCTGGGGGCGGACCTTTGCAACAGCGCGCGCGGCATGATGCTCGCGCTCGGCTGCGTGCAGTCGCTGACCTGCAACACCAACCGCTGCCCCACCGGCGTGGCCACGCAGAACCCCGACCTCTACCGCGGGCTGGTCGTGCCCGACAAGGCCGAGCGCGTCTGCCATTTCCATCAAGGCACCCTGGCCGCTACCGCCGAACTGCTGTCGTCGGCCGGTCTGCGTCATCCCGAGGAATTGAACCGGACGCACCTGTACCGACGGGTCAGCCCGGAATCGATCTGCCGTTACGACGAGATCTTCCCGTACGTGAAAAAGGGTTGTTTCCTCGGCGACGACCCGCCTGAGCGCTACGCGCTCGAACTGAGCGAGGCCCGTGCCGACAATTTCCTGCCGGAAACCTGCCTGACCGAGATACGCGAGTCGCAGCAGCCGGTCGAACGCAGCTGAGCCGCGGGCGGCCGCCAGCCGTTCGGCAGCGGGCCAAGATGACGACTAGGGTTGGGAAGCATTCAACCTGAGGAGGCTCGTCATGAAGACACGGATTGAACGCGTGTTGCGATCGACCGTTTTCACCCTCGCGGCACTGTGGTTGCCGGCCGGCGTGCTGGCGGCCGATGGTATGACCGTCATCGAGAGTGAGTTCGATGTGGCCGAGACCGAGCAGCGCCTGGTCGAGGCGATCGAGGCCAAGGGCATGGGTGTCATGGCTCAGGTCGATCATCGGGCCAATGCCCAGACGGTCGATCTCGAGATGCCCCCGACGCGAGTCGTGATCTTCGGCAATCCGCAGGGCGGCACGCAGTTGATGAAGTGTGCTCCGACCGTCGCTATCGACCTGCCGATGAAGATGCTGATCTGGCAGGACGGCGAGACGGTCAAGATCGGCTACAACCGGGCCGAGTACCTGGTCGAACGTCACGGCATTGGCGACTGTGCCGCGCCGGTGCAGGCGACGATGAAAAAGGCGCTGCATGGTCTGGCCCATACCGCGGCCGGTGACTGAGTCGGACTGAAGCAGGCAAAAGAAAAGGCCGGGAGATCCCGGCCTTTTTTCGTTTCGGGTTGTCGGCCCGCGCCTAGGCGGCCTCGGGCAGCTTGCGCCGTTGCCACAGCCAATAGATCACCGGCAGCACGATCATCGACAGGAACGGTGCGCTGATCATGCCGCCGACCATCGGCGCGGCGATACGTGACATCACCTCGGAGCCGGTGCCGTGACCGATCATGATCGGCATCAGGCCGGCGAGGATCACCGCCACGGTCATTGCCTTGGGGCGAACCCGCAGCACCGCGCCTTCCATCAATGCTTCCTTCAGGTCGGCGCGGGTATTGAAGCGACCCTCCCGGCGCTGGCGCTCGATCGCCTGATCGAGGTAGATCAGCATCACCACGCCGAACTCTGCGGCCACGCCGGCCAGCGCGATCAGGCCGACGGCCACCGCGATCGACAGGTTGTAGCCCAGCGCCCACAGCAGCCAGAAGCTGCCGATCAGGGCGAACGGCAGGCTGGCCATGATCATGATCGCCTTGCCGCCGTGACGGAAGGTCAGATACAGCAGCACGAAAATGATCGCCAGCGTCAGCGGAACCACCTGCTTGAGGCGCTCGGCGGCGCGCTCCATGTAGCGGTACTGGCCGGCCCACTCGATGGCGTAGCCCGGCGGCAGATCGACCTCCTCCTTGAGGACCTCCTTGGCCCGGGCGACGTAGCCGCCGAGATCGACCCCGCTGGTGGTGACGAAGACGAAGCCGGCCGGGCGGCTGTTCTCCGACTTGATTACCGGCGGACCGGACTGGATCTCGACCGTGGCGACCTGGCCAAGAGCCACCGAGGAGCCGCCCGGCGTGACGATCGGCAGGTCGCGCAGCTTCTCCACCGAGTGCCTGTCCGTCTGCGGATAGCGCAGACTGACCGGGTAACGCTCCAGCCCCTCGACGGTATCGGTCACCTTGACCCCGCCGACGGCCAGGCTGATCACCTTCTGGATGTCGCCGATGTTCAGACCGAAACGGGCGGCCTTTTCGCGGTCCGGGGTGATCACCACATAGCGGCCGTCCGAGGTGCGGTCGGCGAAGGCGCTGCGCGTGCCGGGCAGCTTCTTCAGGGCCGTCTCCACCTGCTTGCCGACGTCTTCGATCTGGTCGAGGTCCGAACCGGTGATCTTGATGCCGATCGGCGTCTGGATGCCGGTGGTCTGCATGTCGATCCGTGTCTTGATCGGCATGACCCAGGCGTTGTTCAGGCTGGGGAAGTCCACCTTCTTGTTCAGCCGCGCGATTAGGTCGTCCAGCGTCACGCCTTCGCGCCACTCGTCGCGTGGCTTCAAGGTGATGCTGGTTTCGATCATGGTCAGCGGGGCCGGGTCGGTGGCTGTCACGCCCCGACCGATCTTGCCGAACACGCGCTCGACCTCTGGCTCCTCGCTGATCAGCTTGTCGACCTGCTGAAGGAGGATGCGTGCCTCGCCCACCGACAGGCCCGGCAGGGTGGTCGGCATGTACAGCAGGTCCCCCTCGTCGAGCTGCGGCATGAACTCCGAACCCAGACCGCTACCGAGGCTTGCCAGCTTGGGCGAGCCGTCGAACCAGTCGCTCCATTGGTCCTCGAGGTCCGACTGCCAGTCGGTAACTTTTGCCTGCCAGTCGGTATCACCGGCCCACTTGAGCGGGGCGAGAAACCCCGAGATCCCGGCAAACGGCAACACCATCGAGAACAGCGCGACGAAGGCGAGTGCGAGCACGGTCTTGGGGAAACGCAGCGCGCCCGACAACACCGGTCGGTAGCCCCAGATCAGGAAGCGGTTGATCGGGTTATTCTCTTCCGAGGGAATGCGCCCGCGGATGAAGTAGCCCATCAGTACCGGGATCAGGGTGACCGCCAGGCCGGCGGCCGCCGCCATCGCGTAGGTCTTGGTGTAGGCCAGCGGCGCGAACAGCCGGCCTTCCTGCGCCTCCAGCGCGAATACCGGCACGAACGACAGCGTGATCACCAGCAGCGAGAAGAACAGCGCCGGTCCCACCTCGGAGGCGGATTTGGCGATCAGCCCCCAGTGGACTTCGCCTTCGGGGGGATGGCCGTGGGTCTCCCGGTAGCGCGCCAAATGCTTGTGGGCGTTCTCGATCATGACGATGGCCGCGTCGACCATCGCGCCGATGGCGATCGCGATGCCGCCGAGCGACATGATGTTGGCGTTGATGCCCTGCCAGTTCATGACGATGAACGCCGTCAGGATGCCCAGCGGCAGGCTGACGATCGCCACCAGCGCCGAACGCAGGTGAAACAGGAAGATCAGGCTCACCAGCGCCACGACCAGGAATTCCTCGACCAGCTTCGTCTCGAGGAAGGCCACGGCGCGTTCGATCACGCCGCTGCGGTCGTAGGTGGTCAGTACTTCGACGCCATCCGGCAGGCCCGACTTGACGTCGTCGAGCTTCTCCTTGACCGCTGCTATCACCTCGCGGGCATTCTCGCCACTGCGCATGACGACGATGCCGCCGACCACTTCGCCCTTGCCGTCGAGTTCCGCTACACCGCGTCGCTCGGCCGGACCGACCTCGACCCGACCGAGATCCTGGACCGTGATCGGGGTGCCCTTGTCGGTCACGCCCACCGGGATCTGCTCGATGTCGTCCGCGGACTTGAGGTAGCCGCGGCTGGTGATCATGTACTCCGCGCCACCGCGCTCGATCACGCCGCCACCGACCTCGCGGTTGGCCTGGGAGATCGCCTCGCGCAGCCGGTTGATCGAGATGTTGAACGCGCGCAGGCGCTGCGGATCGACGATGATCTGATACTCGCGGACCATGCCGCCGACGGTGGCCACCTCGGACACACCCTCGACCGACTCGAGCTGGAACTTGAGGAACCAGTTCTGCAGCGTGGTCAGCTCGGAGAGATCGTGCTGCCCGGTCGGGTCGTTGAGCGCGTACTGGAACACCCAGCCCACGCCGGTCGCATCCGGCCCCAGCTTGGGCGTGACCTCCGACGGCAGGTCCTCGGAGGCCTGATTGAGGTACTCGAGTACCCGTGAGCGCGCCCAGTAGAGGTCGGTGCCTTCCTCGAAGGTGACGTAGATGTAGGAGTCACCGAAGAACGAGTAGCCCCGGACCGCCGTCGAGCCGGGTACGGCCAGCAGGCGCGTGGTCAGCGGGTAGGTGACCTGGTCCTGGACCACCTGCGGCGACTGGCCGGGGAAGGTCGTCTTGACGATCACCTGCGTGTCCGACAGGTCCGGGATCGCGTCCAGCGGCGTCGCCTTCCAGGCCGCCCAGCCGATCGCGGCGAGCAGGGCGGACAGCAGCACGACCAGCACCCGGAAGCGGATGCAGGCATGGATGATGCGTTCGATCATGGCGCCCCCTTACTGCTCGTTGCCGGACAGGCGCGAGAAGGCGGCCTGGACGTTCGATTCGGAGTCGATCAGGAACTGACCCGAGGCGACCACCTGCTCGCCCGGCTCCAGCCCGGAAACGATCTCCGTATAGCCACCCGCCTCGGCCCCGGTTTCCACGGCCACCGGCCGGAAGCGGCCCTCGCCGGTGCGCACCACCACGCGGGCCCCGCCCGGCGACGGGATGATGGCGGTTGCCGGCACGGCGAGTACCGGCGGAGTCTTCTCCGGCGTGAGCGTTACCTCGGCGAACTGGTTGGGCCGCAACTGGCCGTCCTCGTTGTCGAAGGCCAGCCGTACACGCAGGGTGCGCGACTGCGGATCGAGCTCCGGGTAGACGAAGTCGACCGTGCCCTCGAAGGTGCGCCCCGGAATGCCGTCGACCCGCATGGTGGCCTGTTGCCCCTCGCTGACCGACTGCATGCGCCGCTCGAGCACGTCGACGTTCACCCAGACGCGGTCGCGTCGGGCGATGGTGTAGAGGTCGAGCCCGGGCTGGATGTACATCCCCTCGCGCAGGTTGATCTCGGCGACGTAGCCGTCCTGCGGGGCGAGCAGCGGGATGGTGCGCTGCACCTTGCCCTGCTGGCGGACCGCGTCGATCACCGACTGGGGCACGTCGAGCAGTTCGAGCCGGGCGCGGGACGACTCGATCAGGTCATTCATGCCGCGACGCAGTGCGACCAGGTAGTCCTGCTGGGCGGCGACGATGTCCGGCGAGTAATACTCGAACAGCACCTCGCCCTTCTTCACCTTGGCGCCCACCGAGGCGACGTTGAGCCGTTCGACCCAGCCCTTGGCGCGCGGGTGAACGTGGGCGAGCAGGTCCTCGTCGTAGCCGACCGTGCCGACCGTGCGGATCGTCTCCATCAGCGGCCGCTTCTTGGCCTTCTCGATCACCACGTTCATGTGCTGCACGGTGATCGGGCTGACCGAGACGGACGGGAAGCTGGGTGCCTTGGGACGGCTGGCACTGCCACCGCCGCTACTCTCGGCGCTGGCCGCATCCACCTCGGAGGCCGGGTACTCCTTCTCGACCAGATCCATGCCGCAGATGGGGCAGGAGCCGGGCTCCTCTTCGATGATCTGCGGGTGCATCGGACAGGTCCAGCGGGTGACCGTCTCGCTGCCGGCCGACGCGCTCGAGGCGTGGTCGTGCCCCTCGTGGGCGCTCGGGGCGCTATCGCCGGCATCGGCGGATGCTTCCTCGGCGGGGTACTCCTTTTCGACCAGGTCCATGCCGCAGATGGGGCAGGAGCCGGGCTCCTCCTCGACGATCTGCGGGTGCATGGGGCAGGTCCAGCGGGTAACCGTCTCGCCACCCGACGAGGCGCTAGACATCTGGTCATGCCCCTCGTGAGCGTCCATGTCCTTCGTGTTGTCCCGGGCGCTCTCGGCCGCATCGGCGGATGCTTCCTGCGCGGGGTATTCCTTCTCGACCAGGTCCATGCCGCAGATGGGACAGGAGCCGGGCTCCTCCTCGACGATCTGCGGGTGCATGGGACAGGTCCAGCGGGTGACGGTGTCGTTGCCGTCGCTCGACTGGGCGTGGTCGTGTCCCGAGTGGTCGACGCTGTCGGCGGCCACGGCGTGGCTGAGTACCGGGGTCAGGCCAGTCATCACCGCCGGCGTCACCAGCGCGGTACTCAGCAGACTGATGCGAAGAATCTTGTTGTGACGGTTCATGCGTTCGGCTCCAGGAGATAGCGCAGGTCGATGAGTTGGTCGGCTCGGTCGAGTCGCAGCGTCAGCTGTTCCTGGCGCGCCTCGACGACGGCACGCTCGGCTTCGATCAGGGCCTCGAACTGGCCCTGACCGGCGCCGATCTCGCCGCGGATCATGTCGGCGACCTGCTGCAGTTCGGGAATGATGCTGTTCTGGTAACGGGTGATGCGCCGGTCGAGCGCGTCCAGGCGTGCCCGGATGCCGTCGGCCTGGGCAGACAGGTCGCGGGCGCGCTTCGCCAGCTCGAGCTGGGCTGCCTGGGCGGACTGCTGCGCGCCGCGCAGCCGTGGCGACTGCCGGCTTTCGCTGAAGATGGGCAGGCTGATGCTGACCCCGGCAGACAAGGTGTTGGGCTCGCTGCCCGCCCGCAGGCCGTAACCAACCTGTACACCGACCTCGGGGGCGAACTGCTCGCGGGCAACATCGACCCGTGCCCGGGCGGCCGACACGTCGGCACGCAGCTGCTCGAGCTCCGGCTGGTAGTCGATCGAGCCCTCCGGGGTATTGCGGAGCACCTCCGGCAGTTCGTCGGGCAGGGGGCGTGACGCCGCGTCGCCTACCCAGCGTGCCAGCCGGGCCCGGGCGGCTTCGGACTCACCGCGGCGGCGGTCGAGGGCGTCGGCGATTCGCGACAGCCGTGCCTGCAGCCTGACCAGGTCGCTGCCACTGGCCTCGTTGACCTGGTAGGCCGTGCGGGCGCTCTCGAGCAACTCGCGGTAGAGGCGCTGCTCCTGTTCGAGCAGGCGGGAGAGGGTGACCTGACGATAGACGTCCAGCCACAGGCGCCGGACCTCGCGGGCCAGTTTGCGGTCGGCGGTGGTGAGTGCCGCCTGCTGGCCGGAGACCTCGGCACTGGCGGCCTTGGCGCGGTAGGTCAGGGTGTCGCCCGGCGGTAGGGTCTGCGAGAGCGTGACCACTGTCTGGGTCATCGGGGAGTCGCTCAGGCTGTAGTTGTCGGTCGGGACGTTCTGCAGGGCGACCGACAGACGCGGGTCGGGCAGCTCGTCGGCGGCCTCCGCCTCGGAGGCAAGGCTCTGGCGGCGGTGCTCGGCTGCCTGGAGGCCCTCGTCCTGCTGCCGGGCGGCCTGTTCAGCCGCCTCGAGCGTCAGCAGGCCGTCGGCGGCCAGTGCCGGCGCGGGCAGAGCCGTCGCCAGGGCGGTCGCTAGTGCCAGTAACGGCAGATGCTTGAATGACAGGATCATGGTCGATTCCTCGGTTGAATAGACGTCAGCGGGGAGCTGGATCAGCCGAGGTGTAAACCGGGCACGGTGGACGTGCGCCGAGGGCAGTCAGTTCGTCAGAAACCTTGCCCGGTCAGAACTCGGCCGATCAGGCCGAGAGGGGAGGACGGAAGGGGGGGGCCGGGATGCCCGGCGCGGACTGGTCGGTGACGTGCGTGTCCGGTGCCGACTGCAGCAGGGGTGCGGCGACGGGCGTGAACGAGGCCGGCAGGGACAGGCCGCCGTGCACGCCACAGGAAGCGCAGTGGTCGCAGCCGAGAGAGGAGGTGTCGGCGACCTCTGCATGGTCGGGGCAGGTGTCTGCCTGTGCCGACGCGAGGTCGGTCATCGGGCAATCGAGCATGGACGCACCTGCGGTCACCGCGTTGAACGGTGCCCACAGAGCCAGCAGCAATGTGATCAGGTGCGCAAATTTCATAGCTGCGCTGAACTATAGGAGTCGAAATCCACGTATGCAAGTGGTTGCTGATATGCGCCGGGACAATCGTCCCGTGGGCGCGTGCGCGTGAGCTTTAGTTTCTCGGTGCAGATCACTCGGTGCGGCCTGCAGCGCTCGAGGTGGCTGGGGTAACAGGCCGGTCACGATGGGGCGTCACGCCGAAGTGGTTGATTCCATGTTCCGCAGCCTCGATGGGCGGTCGTTGATCGAGTCCACTAGGTGGGCTGGATATGCATAAGCGGTTGTTTTTCTCGGGAAATGGGCTAGAATTCGCCGGCCTTGTGGTCGGCACGGCCCCCATTCCATGCGCACCAGACGAGGTTTTATGACGACTGTTGCCAAGCGAACCATCCCCGGAACCCGCGAGCAGGAAGCGGCGGGTACGCAGGACGGGCAGCCGCCCAAGCTGCAGGTCTTCACCGACCGCCACCTCGACAAGATCGAACCGCTCAAGCGCCTCGGCGAAGAGGCCCTGTTCGAAATGAAGGTGGTCGCGAGCGTGCTGCCGTTTCGCGTCAACAACTACGTCATCGAAAACTTGATCGACTGGGATCGTGCCCCCGACGACCCGATCTTCGCCCTGACCTTCCCGCAGCGCGACATGCTCAGCCCCGAGATGTACGAGCAGATGGCCGAGCTGCACCGACGCGAGGCGCCCAAGGAAGAGATCACCGCGCTGGCCTGGAAGCTGCGGCACAAGCTCAATCCGCATCCGGCCGGCCAGATGGAGATGAATCTCCCCGAGGTCAACGGCGAGACGGTCGAGGGCGTGCAGCATAAGTACCGCGAGACCGCGCTGTTTTTCCCCAGCCAGGGCCAGACCTGCCACAGTTATTGCACCTTCTGCTTCCGCTGGGCGCAGTTCGTCGGTGACAAGGATCTCAAGATCGCCTCCAAGGAGGCCGGCCAGTTGCTCGACTACCTCGCCGAGCATCCGCACCTGAGCGACCTCTTGATGACCGGCGGCGACCCGATGGTGATGAAGACCAAGCACCTGACGCCATACCTCGAGGGCCTTCTCGACGAGCGCCTCGAGCACGTACAGACCGTGCGCATCGGTACCAAGGCCCTGTCGTTCTGGCCGTACCGCTTCGTCACCGACAAGGATGCCGACGAGCTGCTCGGCCTGTTCGAGCGACTGGTCGAATCCGGCAAGCACGTCGCGGTGATGGCACACATCAACCATTTTCAGGAGATGGAAAACCCCATCTTCCGCGAGGCGGTCAAGCGCATCCGGGCGACCGGCGCCGAGATCCGTACCCAGAGCCCGCTGATCAAGCACATCAACGACTCGGGCGAGGTCTGGGCGCGCATGTGGCGCGAGCAGGTGCGTCTGGGGATGATTCCGTACTACATGTTCGTCGAGCGCGACACCGGCGCGAAGTACCGCTTCGAGGTGCCGCTGGCCGAGGCGCACCGCATCTACCGCGACGCGATGAAGCGGGTCTCGGGCCTCGCGCGCACGGCGCGCGGACCATCCATGTCCGCCGGGCCGGGCAAGGTCGAGGTACAGGGCGTGGCCGAGATTCACGGCGAGAAGGTGTTCGTCCTTCGCTTCGTCCAGGGCCGCAACCCGGACTGGGTGCAGCGGCCGTTCTTCGCCAAGTACGACGAGGAGGCCACCTGGCTCAACGAGCTGACACCGGCCTTCGGCGAGGAGAAGTTCTTCTTCGAGGACGAGTACGAGGCAATGCAGGCCGACAGTGGCCTCAAGGTCATCGACGCCGCGGAAGTCGAGGCATAAGCCCTTGACGTGTCTGGCGCGGGTCGCTAAGATTGCGCGCCTTCAAACAACGCCGGCCGGTGGCAGCAATGAGTCGTCGGCCCCATTACGCATAAACATTCGGGTTTTACAGCATGTACGCAGTGGTCGTTACCGGCGGTAAGCAGTACCGCGTCGAGCAAGGCAGCAAGGTGCGCGTCGAGAAGCTCTCTGGCGAAGCCGGCAGCACCGTGACGCTGGATCAGGTTTTGATGGTCGGCGACGGCTCTGACATCAAGGTGGGCACCCCCACCGTTGATGGCGCGAGCGTCACCGCCGAGATCGTCGGCCAGGGCCGCGGCAAGAAGGTGGACATCATCAAGTTCCGCCGCCGCAAGCACCACATGAAGCGTCAGGGCCATCGTCAGGCCTACACCGAAATCAAGATTACCGGTATCAGCGCCTAAGCGCCCGGTATCCAGACCAGGAGACTTGAACCATGGCACATAAAAAAGCAGCGGGCTCTACCCGGAACGGTCGCGACAGTGAAAGCAAGCGCCTCGGCGTGAAGCGCTTCGGTGGCGAATCCGTCTCCGCTGGCAGCATCATCGTTCGTCAGCGTGGCACCAAGTTCCACGCCGGCAGCAACGTAGGCGTCGGCCGCGACTACACCCTGTTCGCCCTGACCGACGGCCAGGTGAAGTTCGAGACCAAGGGTCCGAAGAGCCGCCGTTTCGTCAGCATCGAGTCGGCCTAAGCTGGCGCGATGTAAGTCGACGGTCAGCTCGGCTGGCCGGTGACTGCCGTCTGAGCCCCGCCTGCGTGCGGGGCTTTCGTGTTTGTGGTCAGCTCGTCAACGAGCGGGAAATTGCGGGGATCGTGTCGTGAAATTTGTCGATGAAGCCACCATCAAGGTCAAGGCCGGCGATGGCGGCAATGGCGTGGTGAGCTTTCGCCGCGAGAAGTACGTGCCCTACGGCGGACCGGACGGCGGCGACGGCGGTGACGGCGGCTCGGTCTACCTGCTCGGCGACCAGAACCTCAACACGCTCGCCGACTTCCGTTTCCAGCGTCATTACGAGGCCGAGCGCGGCAAGAACGGCGCCGGGCGCAACATGACCGGCAAGAAGGGCCACGATCTGCACGTCCACGTGCCGCTGGGTACCGTGGTGCACGACGAGGACACCGGCGAGGTCATCGGCGAGGTGGTCGAGGCCGGTGCCGAGCTGCTGGTCGCCAAGGGCGGCTGGCACGGTCTGGGCAACACCCGCTTCAAGAGCTCGGTCAACCGCGCACCTAGGCAGAAGACCGACGGCACGCCCGGCGACGACCGCCGCCTGCGCCTGGAGCTCAAGGTACTGGCGGACGTCGGCCTGCTCGGCCAGCCGAACGCCGGCAAGTCGACCCTGATCCGCGCGATTTCGCACGCCCGGCCCAAGGTCGCCAACTACCCGTTCACCACGCTCTACCCCAACCTCGGCGTGGTCGCCCCCGAGCCGCACCGCAGCTTCGTGGTCGCCGACATCCCGGGGCTGATCGAGGGCGCGGCCGAGGGCGCGGGTCTGGGCATCCGCTTCCTCAAGCATCTGGCGCGCACCAACCTGCTGCTGCACGTGGTCGATGTGGCACCCTATGACGAGGTCGATCCGGTCGAGAGCGTCGCGGCTATCGAGGAAGAGCTCGAGAAGTACGACGAGTCGCTCGCCGAACGGCCGCGCTGGCTGGTACTCAACAAGATCGACGTCTGGCCGGAGGACGAGCGCGAGGCGAATATCGAGGCGCTCAGGCAGCGCTTCGTCGACGAGATCGGCCTCGATGGTCCGGTCTTCGCCATCAGCGCGCTGGACAAGACCGGCACGCAGCCGCTGGTCTGGGCGATCCTCGAATACCTCGAGGCCGAGTGGGCGCGTGAGCGCGACAAGCAGGACGGCCGATCGGGGTCGTCGACGGAGGGCTGAGCATGCGTGACGAGGTCAGGGGCTACCAGCGCTGGGTGGTGAAGATCGGTTCGGCGATGGTCACCGGCGACGGCCGTGGGCTGGACCGGGAGGCGATCGCCGCCTGGGCGCGTCAGCTGGCCGAGTTGCGTCGCGAGGGTCGCGAGATCGTGATCGTCACCTCCGGCGCGGTCGCCGAAGGCATGGCTCGGCTCGGCTGGGAGGAGCGGCCCGAATCCCTGCCCAAGCTGCAGGCGGCTGCCGCCGTCGGCCAGATGGGACTGGTCGAGGCCTATGCCGAAGGGCTGGCCCGCTTCGACACCCACTCGGCGCAGATCCTGCTGACCCACGAGGACCTGGTCGACCGCGAGCGTTACCTCAACGCCCGCAGCACCCTGCGTACCCTGCTGGACCTGGGCGTGGTGCCGGTGGTCAACGAGAACGACACGGTCGCCACCGACGAGATCCGCTTCGGCGACAACGATACCCTGGCCGCGCTGGTGGCCAACCTGGTCGAGGCGGACATGCTGGTCATCCTCACCGACCAGCCGGGCCTGTTCGAGGCCGATCCGCGCAAACAGCCCGACGCGAACCTGCTCGTTGAGGTGACCGCCGGCGATCCCGTGCTGGAGTCCATGGCCTCGCCGGAAGGCGGGCGTCTCGGTCGCGGCGGCATGTACACCAAGGTGCTCGCGGCCAAGCGCGCTGCCCGTTCCGGGGCGGCCACCATCGTCGCCGCGGGCAGCGAGTCCGACGTGCTCTGCCGGCTGGCCGCGGGCGAACCGCTGGGCACGCATTTCCACCCGGCCACCAACCGTCTGGCCGCGCGCAAGCAGTGGCTCGCCGGCCAGCTGCGGGTGCGCGGCCAGCTGCGGGTCGATGCCGGGGCGGCGCGCGCCGTGGCCGAGCAGGGGCGTTCGCTGCTACCGGTGGGGGTCTCGGCAGTTTCGGGGCAGTTCGCCCGCGGCGAGCTGGTGTCGATCGTCGATGCCGACGGGCGCGAGTTCGCCCGGGGGCTGGTCAACTACCCCAGCGCTGACGCCGCCCGCCTGGTGCAGCGGTCAAGCCAGGAGATCGCCGAGGTCATCGGCTACCGCGAGGAGAACGAGCTGGTGCACCGGGACAACCTGGTCCTGCTCTAAGCACTTCGATTCGGCGCCGCCCTCCATCTCGCCGGGCGGCGCCACCCCTTTCTGCCCGCCTTATCCGGCCAGTCGCCGCGCTTCCTGATCGAGTTCGTCGAGCAGTCGCTCGTAGATGGCCGAGAGGGTCTTGAGGTCCTCGACGGCGACGTGCTCGTCGATCTGATGGATGGTGGCGTTCAGCGGCCCCAGTTCGATCACCTGCGTTCCGGTCGGCGCGATGAAGCGCCCGTCCGAGGTGCCGCCGGCCGTCGAGGGCGTCGGGGTATCGCCCAATACGCCGCCGACGGCCCGTTCGACCGCGCCGACCATCGGGCCGTCGTCCCGGGTGAGGAACGGTTCGCCCGAGAGATGCCAGTCGATCCGGTAGGACAGGCCGTGGCGCCTGAGCAGTTCGGCGACGCGCGCCTTGATCGTCTCGACCGAGGTCTCGGTGTTGAAGCGCAGGTTGAACTGGACCTCGAGCTCGCCGGGGATGACGTTGTTCGCCCCGGTGCCGGCGTGGATGTTGGCAATCTGCAGGCTGGACGGCGGGAAGTGGGCGTTGCCCTGGTCCCACTCGATGTTCACCAGTTCGTCGAGGAACGGCGCGGCGCGATGCACCGGGTTGTCGGCCAGGTGCGGGTAGGCGACGTGGCCCTGGCGCCCCTCGATCACGAGATTGCCGGTGATCGACCCGCGCCGGCCGATTTTGAACTCGTCGCCGAGCCGGTTGCGACTGGATGGTTCGCCCACCAGGCACCAGTCGATCGACACGCCCTTCTCGCGCAGCCACTGCATGACGCGCTTGGTGCCGTGCTGGGCCGGCCCTTCCTCGTCGCTGGTGATCAGAAAGCCCAGCCGGAAGGCCGGTTCAGGCTGGCGAGCGAGGAAGCGCTCGACGGCGGTCACGAAGGCGGCCACCGAGCCTTTCATGTCCGCGGCCCCGCGGCCGTAGAGCCGCCCGCCATGGATCTCCGCGCCGAACGGCGGGTAGGTCCAGCGTGACGACTCGCCCGTCGGCACCACGTCGGTGTGGCCGGCAAAGACGAACAGCGGCCCCTGCCGGCCGTGCATGGCCCAGAGGTTGTCGACTTCCTCGAAGCGCAGCGATTCGATCGCGAATCCGAGCGGCGCGACGCGTCCGGCGATCAGCGGCTGGCAGCCCTGGTCGTCCGGGGTGACCGAGGGGCGCCGGATGAGATCCCGCGCGAGATCGATGGTTGGGTCGCTCATGCCAGTGTCTCCTGCCACTCGTCGGCATCGAAGCCGATCAGAATTTGTTCACCGCTTTCCACGACCGGGCGCTTGATCAGGCTCGGATTGGCCAGGGCCGCTTCCCGGGCGCGCCCGGCGTTCATGGCCTCGCGTTCCTCGGCCGGCAGGCGGCGCCAGCTCATGCCCCGACGATTGATCACCGTCTCCCAGCCGAAGCGATCGAGCCAGCCATCCAGTCGTTCTGCCGGCACGCCGGCCTTCTTGTAGTCGTGGAACTCGTAGCTCAAGCCCTGCGCATCCAGCCACTTGCGGGCCTTCTTCACGGTGTCGCAGTTCGGAATGCCATAGACGGTGATCATCGATAGGCCTTTCAAGTGAAAATTGTTTTTCGGGATAGGAAAAATTAATTTTCCTATCAAAGATGGGGTTCTAAACTCGAATTTGTTGTGGCCTGGCAAACCGGCCCAGCAGCAAATTGCAGCAAAAATGGAGTGGCTTTGCCATGTGGATCAGGACGACTCGAACGACATCAATCCCGACCTTGGCACTCAGCCTTGTCGCCGGCCTTCTGCTGGCCGCCCCGGTGGCCGCCGAGCCGGACGTCTCCTGGGGCGAGGAACTGTTCGCCGAAAACTGTTCCGAATGCCACATGGTTCCGCATGACGACGACTGGTTCGAGGCACGTGCCGACGAAGGGAACATGGGGGACTACGAGAGCCTCCGCACCATGGTCCAGGGCTGTGCGACCAATTTCGGCCTGCCGTGGTTCGACGAGGAGGTCGATGCGGTCACCGCCTACCTCGATCACCACTACTACGAGTTCGACTGATCGCGGTCGTCCGACTCAGTCGATGAAGCGCATCGACAGGTCGACGGCCTGGATGTGCTTCGTCAGCGCGCCGATGGAAATGTAGTCCACCCCGGTCTCGGCCACGTCGCGCACCGTCTCCAGCGAGACATTGCCTGACGACTCCAGCTTGGCGCGCCCGCCGTTCATCTCCACCGCCTGTCGCAGCTGATCCAGCGAGAAGTTGTCCAGCAATACCCGCGTGACACCGGCGGTGAGCGACTCCTCGAGCTGCTCGAGCGTCTCCACTTCCACCTCCAGCGGCAGGTCGCGGGCGATCACGCCGGCGGCGCGCACCGCTTCGGTGATCGAGCCGGCGGCGCGAATGTGATTCTCCTTGAGCATGACCATGTCGTGCAGGCCCATGCGGTGGTTCATGCCGCCGCCGTCGGTCACGGCCCGTTTCTGCGCGTAACGCAGCCCCGGCAGGGTCTTGCGGGTATCGAGGATCTGCGCCCCGGTGCCTTCGACTGCCTCGACGAATTGCCGCGTGACCGTCGCGGTCGCGCTCAGTGTCTGCAGGAAATTGAGGGCGACCCGCTCGGCGGTGAGCATGGCGCGTGCCGGGCCGCTGACCAGGCACAGGCTCTGCTCGGGGAACAGCTCGTCGCCGTCGGCCGCCGCCCACTCGACACGCACCGCCGGGGAGACACGCCGGAAGGTGGCGTCCGCCCAGCTGATGCCGGAAAGCACCGCCGGCTCGCGGCTGATGATGCGGGCGTGAGCCGTCTGGTTGGCCGGGATCAGCTGGGCGGAGACGTCGCCCGTGCCGACGTCCTCTTCCAGGGCGCGGGTCACGTCGAGCGCAACGATGTCTGGATCGGCTTTGGTCATGCTGGGCACCGGTTTCGAGCGTCGAGAGGGCGGTATTCTAGCCCGATTGTGGCGGACGCGGCGCCGTCATGCTGTCATCTTGTCATGTTGTTGTCATCGCAGGGACGTGTAATACCCGCGAGACCCAATCATCAACGCCGCGAGGACCGGCCGAGGCCGGGACGGATCGATGCAAAAGACCATACTGATTGTCGAAGACGAAAAGCCGATTCGCGAGATGGTGGCCTTCGCGCTGGGGCGCGCGGGTTACGAACTGGTGGAGGCAGCCGATGTGCAGGAGGCCTACGAGTGCCTGGCCGATCGGCAGCCGGACCTGATCCTGCTCGACTGGATGCTGCCCGGTGCCAGCGGCATCGAGTTCGCCCGACGCATCAAGCGCGACGAGCTCACCAAGGACGTGCCGATCGTGATGCTCACCGCGCGCGGCGAGGAGGAGGACAAGGTCAGCGGGCTGGAGGCCGGCGCGGACGACTATGTCACCAAGCCCTTCTCGCCCCGGGAGCTGATGGCCCGCATCAAGGCGGTGCTGCGGCGCGCCTCCCCCGAGACGGAAAACCCGGTGCTGGACGTGGCCGGTCTCAAGCTCGACCAGGAGAGCTACCGGGTGACGGCGGCCGACCAGCCGATCGACATCGGCCCGACCGAGTTTCGCCTGCTTGCCTTCTTCATGAAGCACCCGGACCGCGTCTTCACACGAGCGCAACTGCTCGATCGAGTCTGGGGGCAGAACGCCTACGTCGAGGAACGCACCGTCGACGTTCACATCCTGCGCCTGCGCAAGGTGCTTACACCCAGCGGGTATGATGGCCTGATCCAGACCGTGCGCGGGGTCGGGTACCGTCTCTCGGCGCACTGAACCCGCCGAGAGACGAGGTATCGATGAACCAGGCCGATCCCAGGCTGCCGTTGGCCACCCACCCGGACGAGGGCGATCAGATCGAGCGCCGTGTCCGCGCCCGACGGGCACGTCGGGCCCAGGCGAGGCTGCGTGCCTGGCGCGAGGAGGTGGCCCTGCTGGCTGCCGCCGCGTTGCTGGCGCTGGTGATGGGCATCGTCGGCGAGTCGGTCGGCTGGGGCGCGCACTGGGGCTGGGCGGTGGCCCTGGGATTTGCCGTCTATTCCCTGAGCCTGCTGGTGCGGCTGGCCTATCTTGCCCGCAGTCTGCCGGTGACCTGGCATCGGCGGCCGGTCTGGGGGCTGCCCGGGCTCGTCCAGGCGCGCCAGCGCCGTCTTCGCCGGGCCTGGTTCCGGCGCCAGCGACGTCTGGTGCGGCTGCTCAAGCGATATCACCACTCCGCGATGTCCGTCCCGGATGCGATGGTGGTGTTGACCGAGGACCGGCAGATCGAATGGCTCAACCTGGCGGCGATCGAAATGTTGGGGTTCGGCCGCTCGGATATCGGTCTGCGCGTCGACAATCTTTGGCGCGCACCGGCCTTTACCGAATGGCTGGCCCACGGGCCGGAAACCCCGCCGCTCGAGATCACCGCGCCGGGGGATGAGGCCCGCAGCCTGAGCCTGCGCATGGAGCCCTACGGCTCGGACCGCTTCCTGCTGATCGGTCGCGACGTCACGGCCCTGCATCGGCTTCAGGGGGTACGGCAGGATTTCGTCGCCAACGTCTCCCACGAATTGCGCACGCCGCTGACGGTGCTCGCCGGCTACGTCGAGACGCTGCTCGACACCGACGAGGGGCAGGACCCGCAGATGCACCGCATCCTGTCGAACATGCACCAGCAGGCCGACCGGATGCGGCGCATCGTCGAGGACCTGCTGCTGCTTTCCCGTCTGGAGACATCGCAGCCCGACGTGGAGCTGTTCGAGCCGATCGACGTCGCGCGGCTGATCGAGCCGATCCTCAACGACGCGCGCCTGATCTCTGGCGAGGAGGGTCACCGGATCGAGTCGGAACTCGACGATGGGCTGATCCTGTGGGGCGTGCCGCGGGAGTTGCAGTCGGCCTTTTCCAATCTCGTCTTCAATGCGGTGAAGTACACCCCGGCCGGTGGCCGGGTGGTGGTGCGCTGGTCGCGTGACGAGCGGGGCAGGCCGGTGTTTTCGGTCTGCGATTCGGGCATCGGTATCGAGGCGCGGCACATTCCGCGCCTGACCGAGCGGTTCTACCGCATCGATGTCGGTCGCTCGCGTTCGCGCGGCGGCACCGGTCTGGGTTTGGCGATCGTCAAGCACGTCGCCTTGCGTCACTCGGCCCGCTTGGCGATCGAGAGCACGCCCGGCAAGGGCAGCTGCTTCCGCGTGGTGTTCCCTACCGACGCGGACTCGGCCCCCGCCTGCTAGACTGCGATCTCCCTCCCTGCACACGGACGCGACATGTCGGAACCCTGGAACGGCAATGATTGATTGGAACGAGAAGTACGGGCAGGTGGACTTCCTCTATGGGACCCATCCCAACGAGTTCCTCGTCAGCCAGATCTACCGCCTGCCGCCCGGCGCTCGGGTGCTGGTGCTGGGTGACGGTGAGGGGCGTAACGGCGTCTGGCTTGCCGAAAAGGGGTTCGACGTCACCACGGTCGACTACTCCACGGTCGGTTGCGACAAGGCGCGCCAGCTGGCGGACGAGCGTGACGTCAGCCTGGCGGTGCACTGTGCCGATCTCACCGCCTGGGACTGGGAGGAAGACGGTTTCGACGCGGTCGTCCTGATCTACCTGCACTTCGAGCCGGAGGCGCGTCGGGATGTCTATCGTCGTGCGGTCAGCGCCCTGCGCCCGGGCGGGCTGTTGGTCGTGGAGCTGTTCCATCCGCGCCAGCTGGCCTACCAGAGTGGCGGTCCGAAGCGGGCCGACATGCTGGTGCGCGCCAGCGACCTCTCCCAGGATTTGCCCGGCGTCGAGTGGCTGATCCTCGCCGAGGGTAAGGTGCTGCTCAACGAGGGGCCCGGTCACAACGGCCCGGGGTTCGTCACCCACGGAGTCGGGCGACGGGGCAACTGATTCACCGCGCACAAAAAAGGCCCGGGAAGTCCCGGGCCTTTTTGCGTCACGAGCCGGGATGCCCCGGCCGCGGTTACACGTCGCGCAGCAGCTCGTTGATGCCGACCTTGCTGCGGGTCTTCTCGTCGACCTTCTTCACGATCACCGCGCAGTAGAGGCTGTAGGAGCCGTCCTTGGACGGCAGGCTGCCGGAGACGACCACCGAGCCGGCCGGGACGCGGCCGAAGTGGATCTCGCCGGTCTCGCGGTCGTAGATCTTGGTCGACTGGCCGATGTAGACGCCCATCGAGATCACCGCGCCTTCCTCGACGATCACGCCCTCGACGATCTCGGAGCGCGCGCCGATGAAGCAGTTGTCCTCGATGATGGTCGGGGCGGCCTGCAGCGGCTCGAGCACGCCGCCGATGCCGACGCCACCGGAGAGGTGGACGTTCTTGCCGATCTGGGCACAGGAGCCGACCGTCGCCCAGGTGTCGACCATGGTGCCTTCGTCGACGTAGGCGCCGATGTTGGTGTAGGAGGGCATCAGCACGGTGTTCTTGGCGATGAAGCTGCCGCGGCGGGCGACGGCGTTCGGCACGACGCGCATGCCGGCTTGCTCGAAGCGAGCCTGATCCCAGTCGGCGAACTTGGTCGGCACCTTGTCGAAGTAGTTCACGTCGCCGCCGGAGACCACCTCGTTGTTGCGCAGGCGGAACGACAGCAGCACGGCCTTCTTCAGCCACTCGTTGACCTGCCAGTCGCCGACGCCGCGGCGCTCGGCGACACGCAGGGAGCCGTCGTCCAGGCTGGCCAGCGCCCTTTCGACTGCTTCGACAACAGTGGCTGAAGCGTTGGACGGGTTGATCTCGGCACGGCGCTCGAAGGCCGACTCGATGGTGTCGCGAATGGCATTGATGTCCATCGGATGCTCCTGAAAATGTTTGCAAAAACGAGCGGCCGACCTGTTGGGGTCGGCCGGGAAATGGGATAAATCTGCTGGCAGTTATTGTAACAACAGATCGTTGTTGGCGTTTGTTTCCCAAGGTGTGGGTTGCCTGTAGAGGAACCGTCAGGGTTTTCGCACGCCGGTTTCGCGGAGGGGTTCTTGCCGAGCCCGGGTGTCGGGCGTGCGAGTCGATTTTCTTGCTTGTCCAAGAAAACCGACCAAAAGAAGGACACCCCGATACCTTGGCCCTGCGGGCCCGATCGTCACGGATTGCATCCGCGCCGATCGGCCTCGCGAACGAGCGATTGCGGACGGGTCGGTTCGACGCGACGTCCTGTCGCGGCGAACCTCTGGCCGGCGTCCATGCCGGCCAGACCCTGCAATCCCTCGCCCGCGAGGCAAGGCACAAGGGGATTGACCCTCCGATTGCACCTGAAACCCCAGTTCCTAGGGGGCAGTTGCCTTGAAGAGTTGAGTGACATTGCCGGATGGTTGGGAACCAAGCCCCCTTGTCGTCCTGCCTTGCGACCGGTGGGTGGATCGGGGTCGGAGCGACATGGACGTCGCTCTGAGGCTCGGCGTGACAGGAGGTCACGTTGAGCCGACCCCGAAGCCAGCCGCCGGTCGCAAGGCTTCTTTCCCGGACGACGGTCCGGGGAAGAAGGCCCGAAGGGCCAGGGCGTGGGGTGTCCTTCTTTTTGCCCCTTTTCTTGGACACGCAAGAAAAGGGGCTCGCGCGGCGGGCAACGCGTTCCGAACGCAGCCTGTTTGGGCCAAGCGGCGTGCGAAAACCCACCCTCACTTGAACGTCGATAGGCCGAGCCGCCCTCAGGTGGGGCGCCTTAGGAAAGCATCGCCCGAATCCGCTTGGCCGCCTCGACGCAATCCTCGAGCTCGGCCACCAACGCCATCCGAACGAACCCCGCCCCGGGGTTTACGCCATCGGCCTCGCGCGACAGGAATCGCCCCGGCAGGACGGTGACGTTCTGCTCGGCGAACAGGCGGCGGGCGAAGTCGCGCTCGTCGCCCTCGACGCGGGCCCAGAGGTAAAAGCCCGCGTCGGGGCGGCGCACCTCGATGCCGTCGACCGGATCGAGGATGTCGAGCACCGCGTCGAATTTCTCGCGGTAGAAGTCGCGGTTGGCGCGCACGTGCGCCTCGTCGTTCCAAGCCGTGATGCTGGCCTGCTGGGTCGGCAGTGGCAGGGCGCAGCCCTGGTAGGTGCGATAGCGCAGGAAGCGCTTGAGGACGGCGGCGTCCCCGGCGACCAGCCCGGAGCGCAGGCCGGGGAGATTGGAGCGCTTGGAGAGGCTGTGGAAGACGATCACGTTCCGGAACGGTTCGTCGCCGTCACGGGTGGCAGCCACCTCGAGCAGGCCGGTGGGTGGCTGTTCTTCGTCGAAATAGATTTCGGAATAACACTCGTCGGCGGCGATTACCACGTTGAAGCGCGCGGCGCGGGCCAGCAGCTCGCGGTAGCGCGGTGCGTCGATCACCGCGCCGCTGGGGTTGCCCGGCGAGCAGACGTACAGCAGCTGGGCACGCTGCCAGATCGACTCTGGGATGGCCTCGAAATCGGGCAGAAAGCCGTTCTCCGGCAGCGTCGGGTAGTAGTACGGCTCGGCGCCTGCCAGCAGGGCCGCGCCCTCGTAGATCTGGTAGAAGGGGTTGGGCATCAGCACCACCGGCGGCTGATCGCCGGTATTGCGGTCGACCACCGCCTGGGCGATGGCGAACAGCGCCTCGCGGGTGCCGGCGACCGGTAGCACGTTGGCCTCCGGGTCGAGCAGGCCCTCGTCCAGGCTGAAGCGGCGGGTCAGCCAGCCGGCCATCGCCTCGCGCAGTGCCGGCTCGCCCTTCGTCGCCGGGTAGCGGGCAATCTCCGGCAGGGCATCGCGCAGGGTGTCGAGCACGATCGCCGGCGGGGCGTGGCGCGGCTCGCCGATCGACAGCGGGATGTGCTTGCGGTCGGTCGGCGGTTCGGCGCCGGCCTTGAGCTCGGCGAGTTTCTCGAAGGGGTAGGGGTGCAGTCGGTCGAGATTGGAATTCATGCCGGGAGTCGTCGAGTCTTGCGGTGGTGGCGCGGCCGGGCATTATAGGCCCCTGATCCGATCGCCGCGACCGCCGAGCCGGGAGAACACATGAACGAGGCCAGTATGAGCGAAGCCGAGAACCGCCGTGACGTACGCGGGCTAGACCATGTCAGCCTGCTGGTGAGCGATGCCGACGCGGCTTGCCGCTTCTATGCCGAGGTGCTGGGGCTGGCGGTCCTGCCGCGCCCCGACCTCGGCTTCCCCGGTGCCTGGCTGTCGCTCGGCGGCGACCAGGCCCTGCATCTGCTCGAACTGCCCGGTCCCGATCCGCGCGAGGGGCGCCCGGCGCATGGCGGGCGTGACCGGCACTTCGCCCTGCGGGTCGGCGCGACCGCGCCGTTCGCCGAACGACTGGATGCCAACGGGGTCCCGTTCACGGGCTCGCGCTCGGGACGCGATGCGCTGTTCTTTCGTGACCCCGACGGCAATGCGATCGAGTTGCTCGGATCGGGCTGATTCGAGCAGGCCGGCCGGCTAGAACGGCGCGTCCAACTCGTAGTCGGCCATCGGCTTGGTGGGGTGCTCCGGATCCGGGAAGGCCAGACGCATGGCATGCAGCATCAGCCGGTCGTGCCGCTCGCCCTCGGGGTGGTAAAGCGTGTCGCCCTGGATCGGCCGCCCCTGGGCAAGCAGGTGCACGCGCAGCTGGTGCGAGCGGCCTGTGATCGGCTCGAGGATCACCCGCACGGCCGCCTTCTCGGTAGCCGCCACGCGGTAGCGCGTCTGCGACGGTCGGCCGCGTTCCGGGTCGATGCGGTAGCGCGGCCGGCGTTCGGGGTCCTTGCCGATCGGCAGGTCGATCAGGCCCTCGGCCGGCTCCAGCGACTCGTCGATCAGTGCGACGTAGGTCTTGTCGACCCGCCGGTCGGCGAAGGCCTTGGAAAGAAACGAGTGGGCGCGGGCATTGCGTGCCAGTACCAGCAGGCCCGAGGTGTCCCAGTCGAGCCGATGGACGATGCGCGCCTCGGGGAATTCCATCTGCACCCGCGTGATCAGGCAGTCCTGCTTGTCCGGGCCGATGCCGGGCACCGAGAGCATCCGCTCGGGCTTGGCAACCACCAGGAAGTCGCGCTGCTCGTCGATCAGTGCCCAGTCGCCCGGTGGCTGGTTGGCGGCCAAGGTGTGGTCGATCGGACTCATGCTTCCTTCTCGCCCTGCTTCTGGTCCTGGCTGCCCTTGGCGGCCCGGATCAGCGCGTCGGCGATCGCCTGCTGGTGGTCGCGGTCGTTGATCGGATGGCCGTACTGATCCACCACGAAGAAGGCATCCTCGGCCCGCTCGCCCAGCGTGGCGATGCGCGCGTGCAGCAGGATCGCGCCCATGCGCCAGAGGGTGTCGGAGAGATCGGCGAGCAGGCCGGGGCGGTCCTTGGCCAGCACTTGGATCATGGTGCGCGCCCGGGCGATGTCGGCGACGAATTCCACCTCGGTGTCGACGTCGAGGCTCGAGAGCTGCGCCGGGGTGCGTCGGCGCGTCACCGACAGGGCCTGTTCCGGACGATGGATCACACCTTCGAGTCGTTCGTGCAGGGCCTCGATGGCGCCCGGGTCGCTGACCGCGTGGCCCTCGCGGTCGAGAACGAAGAACTCCAGCAGGATCAATTCCGATTCGGGCAGCTGCTCGCGATTGCCCTCGTCATCGACCGCATTCAGGCCGCTCTCGGCTACCAGCGGGCGGGGGATCACCGTGATGTTGGCCGACTGGACGTTCAGGCCCTCGCGGTCGATGCCGGCGACCACGTGGGCGAACAGGGCGGGGTGGTTCTGGGCGAGGATCAGGATCTGGGTGGCTTGGTGCTGCGGGTCGTCGTTGATCGTCAGCGCCGGCAGGTCGGCGTCGACCGCCACCCGCGAGTGACGCAGGATGTTGTCGATCTCGTTGCGCAGGAAGTACTCCTCCGGCATGCCGGAGAGCCAGGCGGCGAGCTTGGCCGCGTCCATGCCCTCGCTGGAGCCCTGGCGATTGGCGTCACGACGGGTCTCGCGCACGATCTGCGCCGAGGAGCGCACACCCTCGGCGAAGTGCTGGTGAGTCAATTCGAACAGCCGCTTGAGGAGCGTGTCGCGCCAGGAATTCCACAGCTGCGGGTTGGTGGCGCGGATGTCGGCCACCGTCAGCAGGTAGAGGTAGTCGAGCCGCTCCGGGGTGCCGACTTGCTCGGCGAAGCGACGGATCACCTCGGGGTCCTCGATATCCTGGCGTTGCGCGGTGAACGACAGCGCAAGATGTTGCTCGACCAGCCAGCCGACCAGGTCGATGTCGGCGCGGGGCAGGCCGTGTTCGCGGGCAAACTCGCGCGCGTCGCTTGCCCCGAGCTCGGCGTGGTCGCCGCCACGGCCCTTGGCGATGTCGTGGAACAGCCCGGCCAGGTAAAGCACCTCCGGATGCGGGATGCGAGAGAAGGCCTCGGCGGCGGTAGGATTCTCGTCCCGGTGTTCCGGCAGGGCGGGGCGACGCAGATTGCGGATCACCAGCAGGGTATGGGTATCGACCGTGTAGGCATGGAACAGGTCGAACTGCATCAGGCCGACGATCGGTGCGAAGGCCGGGATGTAGGCGGCCAGCACCCGGGTGAGGTTCATGTTACGCAGCGCGAGATAGACGCCGCGATCCGCGCGCAGCAGGCGCAGGAACAGGGCCTTGGCCTGGCGGTTCTTGCGGAAGCCGGCGTCGATCACCGACAGGTTGGCGCGCAGCTGGCGGGCGGTCGCCGCGGTCATGCCCTCGAGTTCCGGATGCTCGGCGAGCAGCAGGAACAGCTCGAGGATCGCGGTGGGCGAGCGCATGAACACCTGCGCGTCGCGGGTCTCGATCAGCCGGCCGCGCATGATGAAGCGCGGGTTGAGCCGTTCGACCGGCTCGAGGATTTCCGGGTGTAGCCGCTCGCGCCACCGCTGGATCAGCAATTGGTTCAGGCGCTCGACCTCGATCGTGGCGCGGAAGAAGTGCTGCATGAAGCGCTCGACCGCGAGGTTGCCGTCTTGCTCGCCCTGGTAGCCGAACGCGCCGGCGAGCGTTTTCTGATGGGTGAGCAGCAGGCGCTCCTCCGAGCGCTCGGACAGGCCGTGCAAGCCGATGCGGATGCGGAACAGCAGCGACTGGGCCCGCGCCAGGGCCTGGAATTCGTCGTCGCGCAGCAACTCGGCGCGGTGCATGCCGGCGAGCGTGGGCGCGCCGTCGATGCGGTTGGCCAGCCAGCGGATGGTGTGCAGGTCGCGCAGGCCGCCGGGGCCTTCCTTGATGTGCGGCTCGATCTTGGTGCCGACGTTGTCGTGCGACTCGTAGCGGTCCTGCTGCTCGTCGAGCTTGGCAGCGAAGAACCAGGCCGGGTCGAAGGTCGCATCATCGCGGATGGCCGTGTCCAGCCGCGCGAGCAGGTCCTCGTCGCCGGCGATCAGCCGCGATTCGATCAGGCTGGTGTAGACGGTGGGATCCTCGGCTGCCTCCACGCACTCCTCGAGGCTGCGCACCGCATAGCCGATGGACAGGCCGGTGTCCCACAGGGTGTAGAGAAAGGCCTGGACCGCGTCGTCATGGGCGTGATCCGGCGTGAGCACCATGATGTCGATGTCCGAATGGACGAACATCTCGCCCCGGCCGTAGCCGCCCACGGCGACCAGCGCGCAGGGCGTGTCGGCAAGCTTGTCGTCCCAGAGGCTGCGCAGCGCGCTGTCGACGCGCGCGGTGACCTCGTCGATGAAGTCGCGGGCGCTGTGCTCGTCGGCCAGTGCCTCGGCCCAGTGCTGGTTGAGTGTCTCGAGCTGGCGGGCGAGCGGGCGGTCGGCGGGAAACGTGGTCTGGTCGCCGAAGCGGCCTTCGGGAACAGTGTGCATGGGATCAGGCCGGCGGCTGGGTGAGGATGTCGACCCCGTCCGCGGTCACGGCGACCGTGTGCTCCCACTGGGCCGACAGGGAGTGGTCCTTGGTGACCACCGTCCAGCCGTCGCCCAGCAGCTTGATCTCCTTCTTGCCGGCGTTGATCATTGGCTCGATGGTGAACACCATCCCTTCCTTGAGGTGCACGCCTTCGCCCGGCTTGCCGTAGTGGACCACCTGCGGGTCCTCGTGGAAGTTGCGGCCGATGCCGTGGCCGCAGTATTCGCGGACCACGGAAAAGCCGCTCGCTTCGGCATGCGTCTGGATGGCGTGGCCGATGTCGCCGAGGGTCGCGTCGGGGCGCACCATCTCGATGCCCTTCATCATGGCCTCGTAGGTGACGTCGATCAGGCGCTGGGCGCGCACGGACGGTTTGCCGACCGTGTACATCGCCGATGTGTCGCCGTGCCAGCCGTCCTTGATCACGGTGACGTCGATATTGAGGATGTCGCCGTCACGCAAGGTCTTGTCAGCCGGGATGCCGTGGCAGACCTGATGGTTGAGCGAGGTGCAGATCGAGGCGGGGAAGCCGTGGTAGCCGAGCGTGGCCGGTGTGCCGCCCTGGACTTCGGTGATGTGCTTGTGGGCGATTTCGTTGAGCTCGCCGGTGGTCACGCCGGGCTTGACGTGCTCGCGCAGCAGCACCAGCACCTCCGCTGCCAGCTGGCTGGCAATGCGGATCCTCTCGATTTCCTCGGGGGTCTTGATGGAGATGTTCATGACCTGGAAACGGGCTCCCCTGACTGTGTCAGCCGCGGCGCTAGTGTCCGCCGCCGTTGATTCCGTGACATTCAGAGCGCGCCTGAGCCGACAGGGCAAGGCGCGCTCTGCCGTGAATGGCAACGTCCTTCGCAAGGGGTGCAACGCCGCAATGTCGGCTCAGGCGCGCTCCCGGAGGGCGAGCCGGAAAGCGCTCATCGGCGGCGTTATGTCTCTTGTGAAGGACGTTGCCATTCACGGCGAGACATGCCTTGCCGCTAAGCGCTTTCCGACTCGCTGAAGGTTGCAGAATCAACGGCGGCGGACACTTCACCGCGCGCAAAGGCTCCCAGTGTAACGAAAAACGCCCCGGCTCGCGGGGCGTTGTCGGCGCAGGAGATCAGGCCGATTCGAGCAAGCCCTCGATGAGCCCCTCGACCCGATCCATGTCGACCAGGCCGATCTTCTGATAGGCGATTCGGGCTTCGCGATCGAGGATGAAGGTCGTCGGCGTGACCCGCACCGGGCCGAAGACCTCGGCGCCACGCCCCGTCTTGTCCTGCCAGATGGTGTAGGTCATGTCCTTCTGCTTGACCATGGCGTTGATCTGGTCGAGCGGGTCGTAGCTCATGGCCAGCCCCACCACGTTGACGCCACGCTCGGCGTACTTGTCGTGCAGGTCCTGGATGTGGGGGATTTCCTTGACGCAACCCGGGCAGGTGGTCGCCCAGAAGGTGATCACGGTGGGCTTGCCCTTGATCGAATCCAGGGCAACCGGCTTGCCGTCGAGGTGCTGCACGGTCACGCCCTCGAGCGCGATGCTCTCTTTTGACTGGCAGCCGGCTAGGCCCAGCGATAGCAGTGCGCCCGCGCCGCCCAGCAGCAGGCGGCGACGGCCGGCATCATGGGCCGGCGCGTTGCCGTCGGGTCGGCTGTGGTCGATGTGGATGCGGTGCGTCATGTCGAACCCTCGTGTGGCAGTGAGCAGGCGGTCGGCCCGCACTAGGCGGACTGGCCGCCGGGGAGCAAAGTGTCCGCCGTGAGCGGAGGCGCGTCAACGTTCCACGATTGCCTGCTCGAGCATCGCTGCGGTCATCACGCCCAGCGTGCGGGCCTGCTTGGAGCCGAGCATGCGGCGCGCGACCAGGACGCCGACATCCTGCTCCCGCATCACGCGCTGCGCCTGGGTGAGCGTGAAGCCCACTTCGACGTCGGCGGCACGGTAGAAACCGCTGATCTCTGCCGGGTCGATGACGACGTTCTCGCGTACGTTCGCGGCCAGCACCTCGGCATCCGCCGTCTGCGCGGTCGCCTCTTCGGTCTCCTCCGGCCGGGTGGCAGGCGCCTCGCTGCCCTCGTCGAGGGTTGTGGCCGCCTCATCCAGGTTCGGCTCGGCTTGTTCCCTGGCAGCCCGGTCGGCCTCGGCCTGTGCATCGAACAGCGCCTGATTGAAGATCTGGTCATAAGCGGCCCGGGCCGGGGCGTAGCGGATCACGCCCATGGCGTTACGTTCCTCGTCACGCAGGACGATCCAGGCCGGCTTGTCCTCCAGCGCCTGTTCGAAGCGGGCCAGGTTGCAGGGGCAGGTCACCTCGGCGACTCGCCGCTCGATGATGCTCGACACGCCGATGTTGTCGCCGTTGAACCACAGCGACGGCCCCGGCATTTGCTGGTCGTTGGCCCGCAGCATGGCGTCGTAAAGCGCATCCTTGCCGAAGACCATGCGGCTGACCAGTCCCGAGACGACGATGGTGATCATCGCCGGCAGGATCGCGCCGGTGTCGCTGGTCAGTTCCAGTACTGCCGCCAGGGCGGCCAGCGGCGCCTGCAGGGTCGCGCCCATCATCGCGCCCATGCCCAGCACCGTGTAGAAGGCCACGTCGGCCAGCGGGATCTGGTCGAGGTGATAGAGCAGGCTGCCGAGCGTGCCGCCGACCATGGCGCCGATCATCAGGATCGGGGCGATGGTGCCCACCGGCAGGCCCAGGCCGACGGTCACGCTGGCCAGCAGCCACTTCGCCAGCGCGACCACCAGCAGGGCGCCGAGCGTCAGTTCGGCGGCGGCAACCAGATCCGTGGTGTCGTAGCCGATGCCAAGCACCTCCGGCACCCAGAAGCCGACGATGCCGGTCGCCACCCCGGCGGCGGTGAACCGGGCCCAGACCGGCCATTTCCAGCTGCGCGCGATGGTGCCCTCGATGATCTGGATATAGCCGGCTGCCATCGCGCCGATCACCAAGCCCAGTCCCAGCAGCGTGGGCACTTCCCAGAAGGACATCTGCTGGTGGATCTCGATGTTGAATACCGCCTCCGGGCCGAAGACAGTGGTGGCGAGCAGTGCGCCCATCGACGAGGCGAGGATGACCGGCAGGAAGCTCGCGAGCGTGTATTGCTTGATCACCACTTCGAGCGCGAAGATCACCCCGGCCAGCGGCGTGTTGAAGGCGGCCGAGATGGCCGCGGCCACGCCACAGCCTGACAGCGTGCGCACGCTGTTGTTCGGCAGGCCGAGGGTGTGGCCGATCAGGCTGCCGCCGAAGGCGCCGAGATGAATGCCCGGCCCCTCGCGCCCGCCGGTCAGGCCGATCAGCAGGCCCCATATGCCGGCGAAGAACTGCACGATGGCGTTCTGCCACGGCAGGTCGGCGCCGAAGCGGTGAAAGCGGATGATCACGTGACCCACGCCGACGTTGCGCATGCCGATGGGCAACAGGTGGAACGCGAGGCCCAGGATCAGGGCGCCGCCGACGGGCAGCAGCAGTCGCCATTCGGCCGGCAGGGATTCGTAGCGTTCGGCGCCGGGCAGCCCGAGTCCGTAGACCTGGAGCCCTTCCAGCGCGAGGCGGAAGGCGACCACCATCAGTGCGGCGACGAGCCCCGCGAACAGGCCCAGCAACGTCACCTGCAGTAGCGCATCCGGCTGGGCCAGCCGCAGCCGGAGCCGCTCGATGAACCGACTCAGCGGTCGGCCGAGCCAGTCCTGGATGCGGGCGAGCAGAGCGGTCACAGGCCGGGCCTCCCGGGGGAAGAAAGAGCGGTGAGCGGTCGGACGCGACGGCAGAGCCGCCGCAAAGCCCTGCTAATATGCCACGATTATCGGCCGGGTTCGAACGCTGCCGCCCGCTCGGTGGCGCCCGGTCGAAAAGCCCACGCACCAGGAGTCGAGCACAGCAATGAAGAAGATCGGAATCGTCGGCGGCACCGGGTATACCGGGGTCGAGTTGATGCGCCTGTTGGCCCATCACCCGGAGGTCGAGGTGGTGGCCATGACCTCCCGCGGCGAGGCGGGGCGACGGGTGGACGATCTCTATCCGAGCCTGCGCGGTCATACCGACCTGGTGTTCAGCGAGCCCGGCGAGACGGATCTGGACGCCTGCGATCTGGTGTTCTTCGCCACGCCCAACGGCATTGCCATGCAGGAAGCCCCGGCGTTGCTCGAGAAAGGCGTGCGGGTGATTGACCTCGCGGCCGACTATCGCCTCAAGGATCTCGATGTCTGGTCGCGCTGGTACGGGATGGAGCATGCCTCGCCCGAGTGGGTCGATCAGGCGGTATACGGGCTGCCCGAGCTCTACCGGGACGAGATCCGCGGCGCGCAGCTGGTCGCCAACCCCGGTTGCCATGTCACGGCCACCACGCTGGCCATCCTGCCGGTGATGGGTATGGACTGGGTCGAGCACGAGCGGATTGTCGCTGACACCAAGTCCGGCGCGAGCGGCGCCGGCCGTTCCGCGGCGGTGCACACCTTGATGGCCGAGGCCGGCGAGAGCGTGCGCACCTATGCCGCCGCCGGTCATCGCCACCAGCCGGAGATCCGCCAGACGCTCACCGCGGTGGCCGAGCGCGAGATCGGTCTGACGTTCGTGCCGCACCTGGTGCCGATGGTGCGCGGCATCGAGTCAACCGTCTACTTGCCGCTGGCGGGCGAGCCGGACGATCTGCAGCAGCGTTACGAGCGCTATTATGCCGAGGAGCCATTCGTCGACGTGATGCCGCCGAACAGCCATCCGGAAACCCGCAGCGTGCGCGGGAACAATCTGTGCCGCATGGCGGTCCACCGTCCCCTGGATGGCCCGATGCTCGTGGTCTCGAGCGTCATCGACAACCTGGTCAAGGGCGCGGCCGGCCAGGCGGTGCAGAACATGAACCTGATGCTTGGCTGCTCGGAAACCGCCGGTCTCGAGTTGGTCGCCCTGTCGCCGTAAACGGGGTGGCCGGCTGACATGAATCGGCCAATGGTCTGATAGACTGTGGGTTTGCCGGTCCGGCAGGCTGATGCCGGCCGACCGGGCGCGCAATCGATTGAGGTGAACGCGATGGCTGACGCAACCGATACCATGGTGGCCGAACCGGCCGCCGACGCCACGCCGCTGGTTTTTACCGAGAATGCGGCGCGCAAGGTCCAGTCCCTGATCGAGGAGGAAGGCAATCCCGATCTGAAGCTGCGCGTGTTCATCACCGGGGGCGGCTGCTCGGGCTTCCAGTACGGCTTTATGTTCGAGGAGGAGGCCCAGCCGGATGACACGGCGGTGGAGCGCTCGGGGGTGACCCTGCTGGTCGACCCGATGAGCATCCAGTACCTCGAGGGCGCGGAGATCGACTACAAAGAAGATGTCTCCGGCGCGCAGTTCGTGATCCGCAACCCCAACGCCGCGACCACCTGCGGCTGCGGCTCCTCGTTCTCGATCTGATTCCGTTCGGGTCAAGGCGCGGGCACAGCCCGCGCCTTGCGTTTCCAGGGTTTTTACAAGGCGTTGTCGATGGATTTCGTACCGGGTTTGCAGGGTGTGCCGGCGGCGCAATCTGCCATTTCGTATCTGGACGGTCAGGCCGGTCTCCTGACCTATCGTGGTTACCGCATCGTGGATCTGGCTCGCCAGAGCACGTTCGAGGAGACCGCGTGGGTGCTGATCCACGGCGACTTGCCGACGGCACTCGAGCTGGCGGAATTCGACGCCGAGCTGCGCCGCAACCGGCGCGTGAAGTACAACGTTCGCGACATCATGAAGTTCCTGCCCATCGACGGGCATCCCATGGAAGCGCTGCAGACCTGCGTGGCCAGTCTCGGGATGTTCTATCCGGGGCAGGAGCGCATGACGGCGAACGGCATCAACGCCGACAGCGAGTTCGTCGAGCAGATGATCATCAAGATCCTCGCCAGCATGTCGACGCTGGTGGCGATGTGGGAGCACATCCGCAAGGGTGACGACCCGGTCCAGCCGCGCTCGGACCTTTCCTATGCGGAGAACTTTCTCTACATGATGACCGAGCGCGAGCCGGACCCGATCGAGGCGCGCATCATGGATGCCTGCCTGATCCTGCACGCCGAGCACACGCTCAATGCCTCGACCTTCGCCTCGCTGGTCTGTGGCTCGACCCTCGCCCCGCCCAACCTGGTGGTTGCCTCGGCGATCGGCACCCTGGCCGGTCCGCTGCACGGTGGTGCCAACCAGCGCGTGCTGAACATGCTCGACGAGATCGGGTCGGTCGAGAACGTTGGCCCGTGGTTGCAGCAGAAGTTGACCAACAAGGAGGTGATCTGGGGCTTCGGCCACCGCGAGTACAAGGTCAAGGACCCGCGCGCCGACATCCTGCAGGGTCTGCTCGAGCAACTGCGCGAGCATCGCGGCGGTCAGCTCTCGCCGCTGTACGAGATCGCCCGCGAGCTCGAGACCCAGGCGGCCGAGCATCTCGCCGGCAAGGGCGTCTACCCGAACGTCGACTTCTATTCGGGTCTGCTCTATGCCGAGCTCGGCATTCCGCGCGACCAGTTCACGCCGATCTTTGCCATCTCGCGCACGGCCGGCTGGCTGGCGCACTGGAAGGAGCAGATTGCGAACAACCGCATCTACCGCCCGACCCAGGTCTACGTCGGCGAAAGCCCGCGCGACTACCGGCCGATCGGCGCCCGCTGATCGGCCACCCCGCCATCAGGCGGGGTAGATCCCTCCTAGCACCCGTGGCCCGGCCGCGCCCGTGACAGCGGGGGCGTTGCCGGGCCTGCCGTTGAGCAACTGTCTGGCCAGCCAGGCAAATGCCGCCCCTTCGACGCATTCCGGCGCGATCCCCAGCGCGGCGCTGCTTTCCACCGATGTGTCCAGCCGCTCACGCAGCCGTTCGACCAGTCGCTGGTTGTAGGCGCCGCCGCCGCAGAGCGTGACCGGCATGGCCGGTCGCTCGTCCAGCCACGGGGCGATGGCGCCGGCGACACTTTCCACCGTCAGCTCCAGCAGGGTTGCCTGCACGTCCTCGGCCGGCAGCGAGGTCAGCTGCTCGGCGCCGCGTCTCCGCAGCCAGTCGAGGTGAAAGTGTTCGGGGCCGGTCGATTTCGGCGCCGGGCTGGCGAAGAACGGGTCGGAGAGCAGGGTCGTCAGCAGTGGCTTGCTGACCTGGCCGCTAGCGGCCCAGCGGCCGTCGTGATCGAACGGGCCGCCGCGGTGACGTGCATGCCAGGCATCCATCAGGGTGTTGGCGGGGCCCGTGTCGAAGCCGAGCGGCTCCGCACCCGGGAGCAAGATGGAGGCATTGGCGATCCCGCCGAGGTTGATCACGATGCGGCCCTCGGCTCCGGGCGGAAACAGGGCGGCATGGGCCGGCGGGGCGAGTGGCGCGCCCTGGCCGCCGGCGGCCATGTCGCGGCGGCGAAAGTCGGCGGTCACGGTAATGCCGGTCAGCTCGGCAATGCGACTGGGATCGCCGAGCTGCAGGGTGAACGAGGTGTCGCCCCAGCCCGGCCGGTGGCGGACGGTCTGGCCGTGCGAGCCGATCGCGCGGATTGCGCTGGCCGGGATCTTGGCGTCAGCGAGCAGGCGATCCACGCCCGCCGCCACGGCCTCCGCCAGTTGACGGTCGGCCACGCCGAGTCGGTCGATGGCGTCCTGAGCCGGTTCGGGGTGCGGGCCGCCCGTCTGGGCGCGGGCAAGCTGGCGCAGGGTTGTGGCGAGCGATTCGTCGAGCAAATGCTGGTGGTGGGCCACCAGGCGTGGGGTCGGAGTGGCGAAGTCGCAGAGACAGAGATCGAGTCCGTCGATGCTTGTCCCGGTCATGGCCCCGATGTAGAACTCGGGGCCGGTAGGCTGAGGGTCACTCGCCACTCGTGTCGCCGGCAGCACGCTCGTTGCTGGCCAGGTGGACCGGCTGCTCACCCTCGACGTCGATCTGAATGCGGGCGAGCTGCTCGAGCGGCTGTCGGGTCTGGGCGATGAAGTCCTTGCGGTCCTCCGAGGCGATCGGGTTCGCTTCGGGCAGGTCGACCTTGAGCGGATCGAGCGGTTTGCCGTTTACCCGGAATTCGTAGTGCAAGTGCGGGCCGGTCGCCGCGCCGGTCATGCCGACGTAGCCGATGGTCGAGCCCTTGTCCACGTTCGCGCCGCGCTTGAGGTTTGCCTTGAAGCCGGACAGGTGGGCGTAGAGCGTCTCGTTCTTGCTGTCGTGGCGTACCTGGACGACCTTGCCGTAACCGTGCTTCCAGCCAACGAAGGTGACACGTCCGGAGGCGGCCGACTTGACCGAGGTGCCGGTGGGGGCGGCCAGGTCGACCCCGTTGTGGGGACGCACGGTGTTGTGGATCGGATGGAGGCGATTCGGGTTGAAGCTCGAGCTGATGCGCGAGAACTCCACCGGGTAGCGCAGGAAGCCGCGCTCGAGGCTGCTGCCATCCGGCTCGTAATAGCCGGCGGTGCCGTCCGGCGAGGTATAGCGAACGGCCTTGTAGCGCTTGCCGCGATTGACGTATTCGGCGGCCACGATGTGGCCGACGCCCAGGCGCTCGCCTTTGCGCTCGCGTACCTCGTAGATCAGCCGGAACTGGTCGCCGTCGCGGGCATCACGCAGGAAATCGAGCTTCCAGCCGAACACTTCCGCCAGTTGCATGATCTGCGCCGGAGGAACGCCCGCTGCGACGGCGGACTGGTACAGGGAGCCACGGATGGTGCCCCCGGCCGA